>JAZKAG010000139.1:0-3434 GCA_040389265.1 Acidobacteriota bacterium | reverse complement strand
ACCGCCGCCATGCAGGTTTACTTGCTGGTTCGCCTAACCCAGGTCGCCATCACTCCCGGAGCTTCCCACGTGGCGGTCATCCGGACGTTGACCACCTGCTTACTCGCCCTTCTGTTGGCCTACTCGGGCTCACGGTGGCAGCGTAAGGAGCTAGGATGGCTTGCCTATTGCGCCTTGGCTTTTGTGGCGTCGAAATTGGTGTTCGAAGACATGCGTCATGGCCATCTGGGATTTACTGCCGCCTCGATCTTCCTGTTTGCCATTACCCTGCTGTCGATTCCAGGCTTAGTTCGCCTGGGACGGAAAAGTGTGGGTTCGGCGGGATAAAAGGATTCGAGCCGCACGAAGAAAGTCGAGATGATGTTGGCTCCACAAGGTGCAAGCCGGCACTGCCACTATTCGTTAACTGGGCTGCTGTGATTCAATGAATATAGATGACGGAACACTCCTCCACCTTGGCACGCAGGTCGCTTCCCCGCCGGTTCAAAGCTGGGTCCCGGCGAGTCCGCGAACTTGCCTCGATTGCCCATGCGCTGGCATCCACCAGCCATCCCTACATGGCGCACATTGTGCCCATGCGGCGCTGCAACTTGTCCTGCACCTATTGCAATGAGTTTGACGATGTCTCCGAACCTGTTCCCTTACCAGAAATGCTTCGCCGCATTGACGATCTGGCCCGGCTTGGCACCAGCGTCATCACTATCTCTGGAGGCGAGCCGCTGCTGCATCCGGAGTTGGAACAGATCATTGCCCGTATTCGCCACCACGGCCGCATTGCCGGCATGATTACAAATGGCTATCTCCTTATGCCGGATCGGATCCATCGCCTGAATCGCTCCGGGCTCGACCACATGCAGATCTCCATCGACAATGTGCAGCCCGACGAAGTGTCGAAAAAAAGCCTCAAGGTGCTCGACAAGAAATTGCAGATGCTGGCCGAACATGCCGACTTCCACGTAAATATCAATTCTGTCGTCGGTGGCGGCATCAAGTATCCGCAGGATGCCTTGACGATTGCTCGCCGCGCATTGGAGCTTGGATTCACCTCCACCATTGGCATCATCCACGATGGCGACGGTCAGTTGAAGCCGCTGGGCGGCGAAGAGCGCCGCATTTATTACGAGGTCAAGAATCTCGGCAAGAAGCACTACTCGCGCTTTAATCATTTTCAGGAGGCCATCGTGAAGGGCGAGCCTAACGACTGGCGTTGCCGCGCCGGCGCGCGCTATATCTACATCTGCGAAAACGGCCTGGTCCACTACTGCTCGCAACAGCGCGGCTGGCCTGGCACTCCGCTGTCGGAATATCGCCGCCAGGACGTGCAGCGTGAATTCCTGACCGAGAAAACCTGTGCTCCCAACTGCACCATCTCCTGCGTCCACCAGGTTTCCTATATCGATCACTGGCGCGCTCCACAGACTTCGAAGATTTCGCCCGGGCTGCCGCCGACTGGCCCCGTGCAGGATCAGGAACTGGTTCACATTCAGCTCTCCTAACGCATTGCCCTTAAGTACACTCCCAACAAGGGCAATGCGCGTTCATGAAACCGTCTGAAAGTCAGAGGCCATCGGCTATCGAGCCAGTGCCCAGCCCCGACCCATGGCTGGATTGGCTACTATCGCTGCCATCTCTGTGGATAGGCACGGTCTTCGCGCTCATCTCCGTTGCGGACGGGATACGTAACAGCATCCTGCATTCTCTTGATTTTCAATGGAGCCCGGCGCGCCTGCTTGCGCACCACATCGATCCCTGGGGAACGTACCTGGCGGGCGATCCGAACCATCGCATCCTGCTGAATCAGGTACCAAACGATCTGCATGAGCTTTACCTCGCAATGCTGCCTTTCGGCTATCTGCCGCTCATGCCGGCCAAAATTATCTGGGCGGTTATCAACCTAGCCTTAGTGTTGTTGGGTTGCTGGCTTGTTGCGCGGCTCTATGAGCTCTCCGATCGCAAGGCATGGATGTTTACGCTGCTGGTGCTGACCAGCACATCCGCGCGCGTCACCATCGGAAACGGCCAGGTGACAGCCCTGGTGCTCGCGTCCCTGGCGCTATGGGCGGTCGCGCAAACTTCTCGTTCAAGGGGGCTGCTGCTTGGAGTTGCGTGGGCCAAATACAGCGTGCCGCCCGTGCTGGCGGCATTCCTCTTTCTGCGGCGGCGCTGGCGCCTGTTGTTCTATTCGCTGCTGCCTCCGGTAGCCGGATTTCTGTTCCTATACGCTTGGCTGCATACGCCTTTCTGGACGCTGCTGTGGGAACCCTTCCGCACCGCAACCGGCAACGTCTCCCCCGGTTTGGCCAATATGATGGCGATCAGCGAAATCGGTTTGCGGCACCCGCCCCTGTTTCGTCCGGTGCCCGATGCTTTCTATCTGTCACCCACTGCGGGATTAGCGAGGGCAATCCCTTACCTATGCGGGATTGCCCTCGCCACCGGCATTGCGGCGTATTTCTTCTTGCGCGGCAAACAAGTGGACGGTCGAATTCTCATGGCCTGCCTCACGACCGCTTGCCTGCTCTGCTTCAAACATCAGATTTACGATTTTCTTTTCCTGATGTTTCCACTCGCAGTCGCGCTGAAGGCAGACTGCAACGCGGCCCGCAATTGGCTGCTCGGGCTGATCGCCTATTTCTGGTATGGCGAGCGACTGCTACACATTCGACGCCTGGAGTTCTGGCCGGCAATCGTCATCGTCAGCTTCTTTTTGTTGCTAGTGCTGATCGCCGCAACGTGGAAGCAGAACGGCAGTGCCTTTTGGACGACAGACTGGGAGATCTGAGGGCATGGTGCGCCACAGAAAACCGGAGTCGGACGCGCCCAGCTTTTAATACTTCGGCACTTTCGGATCAACTTTTTCGGACCATGCCAGGATGCCACCCGCAAGGTTGTGAACCTTTTTGAATCCGTTTTGCGCTAGAAACTCAGCCGCCATCTGGCTGCGTCCGCCCACTTTGCATTGGACAACAATTTCTTGCTGTGGATCCAGGTCTCGCATTCGCTTCGGCAGGTCGTTCAACGGAATCAGATGGCCTCCCATCTGCGCAATGGCATATTCATATGGTTCGCGCACGTCCAAGACGAACAGGTCTTCTCCCGCATCGCGGCGCCGCTTCAATTCCTCCGGCTGCATCTGCGGAATGCCATTCACCGTCTCGGCGGGTGGGGCAGACTTAGACGGCAGTCCACAAAATTGCTCGTAATCGATCAACTTGGTGATCGAAGGGTGCGTTCCACAAATGGGGCACTCTGGATTTTTGTGAAGTTTCAATTCGCGAAACCGCATGGCTAGCGCATCCACCAGCAACAACCGCCCCACCAATGGCTCCCCTGCTCTCAAGATCAGCTTGATAACCTCGGTCGCTTGGATGATGCCGAGCAGGCCCGGCAGAATGCCCAGCACCCCGCCTTCTGCACATGATGGAACAAGCCCC
>JAZKAG010000138.1:3172-13212 GCA_040389265.1 Acidobacteriota bacterium | reverse complement strand
GAATTTCCATGGGCTGTTCGTCCGCCTGAGAATCTGGGTACAGGTTCCCGAATTCAGTGCCATCGGGTGAGATCTGCACAAATCCTTTGAAAGTGAAACCCAGGTGGCGGATGCGCTGCAAGTGGCTGCGAATCGCCAGTCCCAACGAACCCGTCCCGATCACTAGAACATTTCTGGTGTCGAGGCCTTTCTCATAGCGCTTGTAGAGCGTAAGTCGCCAGGCTGCCCGCCGCACACAAAGAAACAACGTAGTACCCGCAAGTGTGGCAACAACTACTGCGCGAGAAATCGTATCCTCGCGTCCGAAGTACAGGGCACCCGCCAGAATCAAGCTGGCGGTAAAGCAAGTCTGCACAGTCAGCCGCTGCTCTCTCAGTCCACTAAATGCCTGCAGCGGCCCGTAGAGCCCGTGGGCACGACTCACCAGGATAAGAATGAGCGAAAACCCTGCCAGGTACAACAACAGGGAGCCAGGCGTCTGTGATAATGGGGCGCGATTATCAAAGTAAGAAAGGAAGTTGGTTTTGCGAAAGTGGGTGGCCAGCGTTGCCGCCACAATCACGGTAAGGACGTCGACCGCCATCCACAGCAGGGTCACCGTGCGAGACGGGCTGCGGCCAGCCGGGCCGATTCCGCCCACCCGTGGGCGCAGCTCGACGAAATTATCCGCGCTTCGAGCCGGAAACCAATGACTTAAATCAGGGGAAGCCATTCTGTGTCTTCTCTACTTGCGTTTGTGAGTCGCCACAACAGGCAGAAAGGAAAGCGAAATATCATCAAGAAGAAGTGGACAGGTCATGGCCATCATAACAGTGGTCACTCGCCTGAATGCGAATCTGCAGTTAAAAATTCGAGTTCTCAAAAGATTAATATCGAATCAACAAACCGACCGAGCTTACCTCAATGGATCGCTATCTGTAGCGGCTTTGAAGTTAGATGCCACGTAACGGATAACAGTAACTTTGTTGCATTTGAATCCAGCGTTTTAACGATGGTAGATGGTTGCGGAACAGATTGCAACGAAAATGCGATCTTGCCGTCACTAAGGTACCTGCCCGCATACATCTGCACCTGAACAGGTTACCGAAGTCTTTCGATTGAAGAAAAGGATCTATTTCCACAGCGCGGGGTTGGGTAGCGTGCGCTCGTCGAGGCGAAGAAATTCCTGCAGAACCGGATCGGCGGTCTGGCGCAGCTGTGCCACCGAACCAAAAAACTCCGCCTTCCCTTCATGCAGAAATAGGACCCTGTCGGCCAGCTTCTCCGCGATCTGCATATCGTGAGTCACCACGATACTAGTCAGCCGCAGCTGAATCTTCACCTTCTGGATCAGGTTTCCCATCAGGTGCGCCATTAGCGGGTCGACCATGGTTGTGGGTTCGTCATAGAGGATTGCCTCTGGTTGTGCCGCCAGCGCTCTTCCAATGGCCACCGCCCGCCGCATCCCCGTCGAAAGGTCCGAAGGCAGGGCGTGCGCCATTTCACTTACCCCTACCATTCCCAGCAGGCCATTCACGATCTGGTCAATCTGGTCTTCACTCAGCTCGCCGCGCTGTCGCAGCGGGAAAGCAACATTTTCAAACACGGTCAGTGAATCAAATAGAGCTCCGCTCTGAAATACCATGGTCACATCGCGCCGAATCGACTGCATCTGCGCTTCATTAAAATCCGTGACATCTTCCCCTTTGACAATTATGCGGCCCGCGTCGGGCTTAAGGAATCCCATGATGATTTCCAGCGAGACTGACTTGCCGACGCCGCTGCGCCCGATGATGCAGAGCGTTTCCCCGGGCAGCACGAAGAAGCTGACGTCATCCAGAACCACGTTGTCGCCGAACCGTTTACAAACGTGCTCGAAGGCGATGAAGGGCTGGGAGGCGGTGGTTGTGCGTTCTGCCATTCTTTTGAAGATAGCCGAAGTTGCGGCAATTTGCTTCGGAGAATTACAGGCAGCGAAGCTGTCGCGCATACTGCCAATCCCGGAGCGTGTTGATATTCAGAAACCATTTTCCAGGATCAGGCGCCGTCGGTGATTCCGCGGCGAAACCTGCCGCGTCCCACCATTCGATACGCCGGCCGGACCCCATTGATTGAGGACCATCACACGCCTCTTGCAACGCAGCCATCATTTTGAAGTTCCCAGCTTCGAGCGCCGTTCGAAGCCCGGGGGTGAGGGAACGATGATAGAGCCCGCACAGGGGCTGTGGCAGTCCATCGAACCGTGGAAGGATACAGACCACCAACGGCGTGGAAGTAGGGCGGGGCTCTGCGGCCGACTGGGGGGCGCTTCTGACCAGAGCCTGCAGCACCTCGACCGGCAGAAAAGGCAAATCGACTGCCAGCATCAGGTTCCAGTCAGTCATGGAATGCTCCAGCGCCGCCACGATTCCGCCCAGTGGACCGCTTTCCGGCAACGCGTCTGGAATAACATCTCCGGTAAACGGCAAATCGTCACGGCTGGCGCAAACAGACACTGTGGCGCAGACAGATTCAAGTCGATGGATAGAGTGTTGCAGCAGGGTCCGGCTCTTCCCTTCCGCGGTTTCGTCGGGAGGCCACGGAAGCAACGCCTTATCGCGACCCAGACGAGAACTGCGGCCGCCCGCCAGAACAAACCCGGAGATTCCTTTTGCATCGCGCATCGTCGTATGGCCAGATTCTCTTCCCGATGGCGAGCCTGGCCGCTCTACTTCTGGCCGCCTAGTTTCTCGAAAAATCCAATCAGTGATTCGATGCCACGATGAAAATTGGCAACACAGAATTTTTCGTTGGGAGCGTGCAGGTTGTCGTCTGGAAGTCCAAAGCCCATCATGACCGATGGAATTTTCAGACTGCGCTCAAAGTCGCCAACAATGGGAATGGAGCCGCCGGAGCGGATGAAGACTGTGTCCTTCTTGAAGACTTCATGCAGCGCGGCGGTGGCCGCTTTCACATAAGGATTGTCGACGCCGATTATGATCGCATCTCCGGAATGAATCAACCGAACCTCTAGCTTGATGCCTTTGGGGCAAAGCGACTCCACATGCTTTTTATAAAGTTCGAAAATCTTGAGCGGCTCCATATCCGGGACCAAACGCAGCGATACCTTGGCAGCGGCCTTCGCCGGAATCACAGTCTTGGCGCCGTCGCCGATAAAGCCGCCAGGCATGCCGTGAATTTCTAGCGTGGGACGCGCCCAGAGGCGTTCCAGGATGGAAAACTCCTGCTCGCCGGTCAATGCGGATGAGCCAACTTCTTTGCTTTTAAATTCGGCTTCATCAAAAGGCAGCGACTCCCAGGCCTTCAGCTCAGCTGCGGAGGGCGGCACCACATCGTCGTAGATGCCGGGGATCTGGATGTGCCCGTTGTCGTCCTTCAACTTTGACAAAACCTGGCATAACGCAAAAAAAGGATTGGGGGCAGCGCCTCCATACATGCCAGAGTGTAAGTCCGTAGCCGCTCCGCGAGCTTCGATCTCGGTGTAGATCATGCCGCGCAGCCCAACGCATAGAGTAGGCAAATCCGGCGCAAACATCTCTGTGTCGGAAATCATCGCGAAGTCCGCACGCAGGCGTTCGGGATGTTCGCGGACAAACTGCGCAATCCCTTCCCCGCCCACTTCCTCCTCCCCTTCGAGGATGATGCGAATATTCAGCGGCAGCTTCCCGTCGTGCACATGCAGCATACTTTCCAGCGCCTTAATGTGCATATACATCTGGCCCTTGTCGTCAACCGCGCCGCGAGCATAGAGGTTGCCGTTGCGCTCCGCCGGCTCAAACGGAGGTGTCGTCCACTCTTCCAGAGGATCGGGTGGTTGCACATCGTAATGCCCGTAACAGAGGCAGGTGGTCTTCCCCTTGGCGTGCAGCCAATCCGCGTAGACCAGCGGATGACCACTGGTTTCAATCACCTCCACATGTTCCATTCCGATCCGCTTAAGTTCAGCCGCCAGAAATTCGGCAGCGTGGCGCACATCGGCGCGATGTTCGGGCAAAGTGGAGATGGACGGAATCCGTAGCAGATCCTTCAGTTCATCAAGAAAACGGCTTTGATTCTGGCGTGCAAATTGGAGCGCTTCTGTCGGCATGAACATTCCTCGGAACGCAAAAGGTGCATAGTGATGCGTAGTTCAATATCGAGCCATTGATGGATCCGCAAGCTGCGCCCAGCGTTCTATTCCTCCGGCCAGGGATTGCGCTCGTTCGAATCCCTGCTCGCGCAGCCAGAACACAACATTCAGCGAACGGACACCGTGATGACAATACACGACGATATGCGCGTCTGGATCGAGTTCCTGATGGGCTCTCGACGGCACATCTCCCATGGGCATCAAATGCGCCTCTGGTAGTTGACACAGCGCTGCTTCCCACGGTTCTCGCACGTCCAATATATAGAACGATTCTGCGTTGGAATTGGAGTCGGAGTTTTTCAGCTTTTCCTGAAGATCTGGAACGGAAATTTCGTGATCCATATGCGCCTTCAGAATACATGGCGGCGACATTTCCCGGTGCACGTCTCGGACGGCCTGCGGCGGCAAGCGATAATCCGTGCTCCATGGTACAAACAGGACAGGATCGGCACTGTGGAATGGCTCACTGGAGAGACTGTTCGCCCCTTCTTGGGTGCCCAATAGAAACGCCAAACTTTATGAGTCAAAGAGTTTTAATTGTCGAAGATGAACCCAATGCCCGTATGGGATTGGCCGAACTGATTTCAGGATGGGGATATTCCACAGCAGTAGCGGAAGACGGAGTCGAGGCCTTGGAACGCATTCAGGACTGGCACCCCACAATCCTGGTTTCTGATTTGAAGATGCCGCGCATGGATGGGCTGACCTTGCTCTCCCACCTGGCGAAACTGCAGGACAAACTGGCCGTCATCATGTTGACCGCCCAGGGCAGTATCGAAAGCGCCGTGGAATCGATGAAAATGGGCGCGTTCGATTACATCCAGAAACCGATCGACCCGATCCGGCTGAAACGATTGCTGGCCAGTGCCGGCACCCAGCAACAGGCAGAACGGGAAATTGAGAACGTTCGCCGCAAGGTGCAGGAAACTGGGGTGCTGGGATCCCTGGTCGGCAAGTCTACTCCCATGCAGGAGATTTTCCGCTTGATTGAACGCATCGCGCCCAACAACGTTTCCGTCCTGATCACCGGCGAGAGCGGCACTGGGAAAGAAGTGGTGGCGAGAACCCTGCATGAACTGAGCGGACGAAGCAGCAAGCCGTTTATCGCGGTCAATTGTGCCGCCATTCCAGAGACGCTGATAGAGAGTGAAATCTTCGGCCATGAGCGGGGCGCATTCACCGGAGCGGTGGAACGTCGCGCCGGCTGTTTTGAGTTGGCAGAGGAAGGCACGTTGCTATTAGACGAGATTGGAGAGATGCCAATCGCGACCCAGGCCAAGCTGCTGCGAGTTTTAGAGGATCGAACGCTGCGCCGTCTTGGCAGCAAAGTGGAAACCCAGATCAACGTTCGCGTACTGGCCGCCACCAATAAAGATCCCGCAACTGCAATTGCCGACGGCCATCTGCGCAACGACCTGTTCTATAGACTCAACGTGTTCAATATTGAAATGCCGCCGCTTCGCGGGCACAGGGAAGATATCGCGTTGATTGCGGAAGCCCTGATTCGCTCTATGAATGAGCGCCATGGCTGCCAGGTGACCGGCATTGAGCCGGAATTACTTCGGGAATTCGAGTCGTACGACTGGCCGGGAAATGTTCGCGAACTCCGCAACGTGCTGGAGCGGGCGGTCGTCTTGTGCGGCAGCGGCGTTTTGAGCCACCAGCATTTACCACCCGGCTTCGGCGTAGCGCACGTTTCAGCCGTAATTGATTCCGACCAAGTACAGATGCCGGTTGGAACCACCGTGGACGAGGCGGAAAAGCGGCTGATCCTGCGCACCCTGGAGTCGACTGGAAATAACAAGACGCGGGCTGCTGAAATTCTTGGAATCAGCCTGAAAACGCTGCACAATAAGCTGAAGGAATACGGGGCTTCATCGGAAAGCAGTGACTGAACCCAGCCCCGCGCTGGCATAGCGAACAGATTGTCATCCTAATGGAGCGACGGGTGGCTGCGACGACTAGACCGTGCAGTCGGCCGACAATCCAGGCCCTTCGCTCAGGCCGGATGATTTTCTAATTTTTAACCGGCATCCCCCATGAGAATCCGTCTCAAGCTCGTATTGGCAATCACCCTGATGGTTTCCGCCATGGTAATTGTGCTGTCCGCTCTGTACCTGTCGCAATTGCTTTCAGAGCGAATTCAGCAGAGCTATCGGCATACGGATATTGCGGCTCACCAGGTGATGTTAGCCGCGCGCGCAGCGATTGAACACGGCATGGCGCACGTCGCGTTACCTCCCAATGATCCCGCCGCACTGAATGATGCCGTGGCGCGCGCCCTGCAGCAGGATGCCGCACTGCATTTGATGTTGTCCTCGTTCATTCGTTATGAACCCACCATCTACGACATCAACATCGCCGGCAGTGACGGCAGAATTCTACTCAGCACGGACCCGCTTTCTCAAGGTCACGTGTTGGCGCGCCAGCCCAGTTTCGTTTCACTGCAGGAGCAGACTGCCTGGCATAAATTTCGCATTGTTTTTGGCCGACCGGCTGTGTATGCGGTCGATGCCGGCCTCGATCGACAACACGCTCACTTCCTTACCGTTCGGGTCGGAGTGCGAACCACTTTCCTTCGCAGTCAGCTTGCCCCCTGGTTGCGCGCGGAATTCGTGATTGTGGTGTTGTCTGTGCTGTTGACCATTGTGCTGGCTGCGTTGCTTTCCAACATGGCGCTGCATCCGCTGCAGGTGATCAGCGACCGCCTGGATCAGTTCATGCTGGCCGAACCGCAGCCGCTTTCGGAATCTGGGCTGCTGCTGGCGAAGTCAGACGAAATTTCTCGCGTGTCGAGCAAGATTGAACGCATCGGCCAGCGCATGCGCAGCGTAGAAGAAGTCTTTACGGCGTTGAAGGAAAACCTGGACCAGGTGCTGGAAAACCTGCAGGATGGTGTGATGTTGTTTACCCAGGATGCGCGTGCAGTCATGGTCAGCGATTCCGTGGAACATTTCCTGGGATTGACTCGGCAGCAAATGCTGGGCGTTGAATTGCACGATATCTTCGATCGCCAATCCATGCTGGGACAGGTGGTGCGGCGCGCCTTCAATGCACGAATGATGCTTATGCAGGAAGAAGTCATCACGGAGACCGGCCGTCGCATTCAGGTCTCGCTTGACTTCATCCATAGCGAAGACCCGACCACTCCGGCCGACACTCTGGGAGCGCTGCTGACGCTGCACGACACCGAATCCATCAGCAAGATTGAAAATGAGCTGGAAGTATCGCGGCGATTGGCGGACCTGGGCAGGCTGACCTCCGGCGTGGGCCACGAGGTGAAAAATCCCATCAACGCCATCGTTGTACATCTGGAGTTGCTACGAGAAAAACTGGCTCGCAACGACAGCAGCGCCGAGCGCCACGTCGATGTGATTCACAACGAAATTCGCCGTCTCGACCGGGTGGTGCAAACCTTGATCGACTTTTCACGGCCCGTGGAACTGGACCTGGGGATGCACGATCTGCGCTCGATCGTTACTTCAGTATTGACCCTGGCGGAGCCGGACTTGGCGCAACGGTCCGTCAATGTTGTCAGCTTGATGCCGGGCAGCCCGGTCTATGTTCGGGTGGACGCAGATATGATCCAGCAGGCCTTGTTAAACGTGCTGCTGAATGGGGCCCAGTCCATGGCCGATGGCGGAGAACTGCACGTAGAGCTGCGCCAGCATGGTCATGAGGCCAGCCTGCGGATCCGCGACCAGGGCTGTGGCATTCCCCGCGAAATTCTCAACCGGATATTCAATCTTTACTTCACCACCAAGCGGGATGGAACCGGAATTGGACTGGCGATGACGTATCGTATACTGCAACTCCACAATGGTTCGGTTCAAGTAGAATCTGAGGTGGACGTTGGTACGCAGTTCACTCTCCGGCTTCCTGTGACTTCCCTGCCGGAGCCAAAATCGATTCTTAGCACGAGTGCCGGCTAGGGAAACGAACGAGTCGTGGGCCGCTCGATATCGAGCGGAATAAGATGCGTCAAGGAAATGCTAGGGGAAGAATGCGGTACTGGCGCCTATTTGTTTTCTCATTCCTGCTGCTGACGTTGTCGCTCGCTGGCTGTCATCATAAGCCGGAGCGGGCGGTGCCGCCGCCACAAGCGCAGGCTCCCACTGTGAGCCCCATGCCCGCCCTGCCGCCTCTGGTGCTTGCGCCCGTGATTTTGGCGCAGTCACAACCTTCACCGCCCATTACCCAGCCGCCTGTGGAGGCGCCGCCGCCGAAAAAACGTACCGCAAAAGCCCACCGTCATCACCCCGCCAAGGAAGAGTCGGGAGCGGAATCAGCTGAGGCCCAGGGTTCCACGGCCAGCGGAACGGCCCCGTCCGCGCCGGGAACTGCGATCATTGGCCAGCTCTCTGCCGACGATGCGACCGCTACCCCATCCGACGCAACGGAGACGAAGAACCTGATCGACTCAACCGAAAATGAGTTGAAGAAGTTGTCGACGAAGCAACAAAAAGGACACAAAGATTCCATCGCCCAGGTGTCGTCTTTCCTGGCCCAAGCCCGTCAGGCTTTGAGCATGAATGATGTAGTTGGCGCACAAACACTGGCCAACAAAGCGAAGATTCTGATCGACGAACTATCCAAGTGACAGTTGAGACACCAAGGACGGGTGGCGGATGTGGAGAAGTTCCAGCGCGAGCTTGACCAAGGTCCTCGTCCGAATATGGTGCCAGATGACTACGGATTCTTCTCCGAACCGCACCGCATCCCCCAGCTGATTGGCGGTCGGAATGACGGGCTTAGGGGCACATCATAGTGACTACTGCAGCAGCGGAATTCTGACTTCGCTGCGAACTGGATGAAGATTCGCCCGCCCATCGACGCGAGAGATTTAGCGTTCGCCCCATTTCAACTTGGCACGCAGCACATCGAAGAAGCTATTCCCGCTTCTGCGAATCAAGCGGATCGTGTAGCGTGATCGGCAACAATGCAATTCATCTCCCAGCCGTAGTTCCACAGCCTCCTGGCCATCGACCGTAAGATAGGTCTGCTCCGGAATGCCTTCAATGGTTAGGGTGATATGCGCATCCCCGCGCACCACCAGCGGCCGCACGGTCAGTTGGTGAGGACAAACCGCGGTGATGATCATGCCATCGATATCAGGCGCGAGGATAGGCCCATTGGCGGCCAAGTTGTAGGCGGTTGAGCCGGTTGGAGTGGCAACGATCACCCCATCCGCACTGAACTGGGCCACCGTCTGCTCGCCCGCTTTGACCAGGATGCTAACCATGCGGGCGATCGTCCCCTTGGTGATGACAACATCATTGAGAGCTTCGAATTCGTGATGCACCAGGCCAGCGCGGCGAACTTCCGCATGCAGCATGGCTCGTTCATCGATGGCGCACAAGTTTTGGCGCCAGCTCTCAAGCGTGGGGAACAGATCCTCCAGCGGCACCTCCGCCAAAAAGCCCAGAGATCCCAAATTGACGCTCAGGATCGGCGTCCGCGTGCGTGCAAAGGCCCGTGCCGCGGCCAACAGCGTTCCATCGCCTCCCAGCACAATCACCAACTCCGGCTGATGTTCATGCATCTGGTGCCGGGGCACAAAGTCGGCCGACGCCAGATACGCTGCACTCAGAGGATCCAGGATGGCCGAGTAGCCGTGCTGTTTCAGCCAAACCACCAGATCCGGAAGGATAGTTGCCAGCTCCGCTTTCTGTGGCTTGGAAATGATCGCGATCGATCGCATGCGTTCTCCCCTCAAAAGCGAGCGTACATCAAGAATTCACGATTCCCATCTCCACCAACAATCGGCGAGTCTGTGGAACACGTCTCTACCGCACCGTTCGCCTCCAGCGTCCGCCTCACTCGATCGACGGCGTGCTGGTGTGCAGCGGAGCTGGCAACAATTCCACCCTTGCCGACAAATTCCTTCCCCGCCTCAAATTGCGGTTTCACCAGGATGACCGCTTCGTGCAGG
>JAZKAG010000138.1:0-3162 GCA_040389265.1 Acidobacteriota bacterium | reverse complement strand
GGAAACGCTGCGGCGATCACAGCAGGCAAGATCAGCGAGGCAGCAATGAACGACACGTCTACGGTAAAGAATTCAATGCCGTGCGGAAGCATGTCCGCGGTAAGGTAGCGCGCATTGGTGTGCTCCCGCAACAATAGTCGATCATCGGATCGTAACTTCTCCGCTAACTGCCCGTGGCCGCTGTCGACACCGATGACGCGGGCCGCGCCTCGCTGTAGCAGGCAATCGCTGAATCCACCCGTCGAGATGCCTATATCGAGACAAGTCCGTCCGGCGATGTCGATATTCCATGCATCCAGCGCCGCCGCGAGTTTGAGCCCACCACGGCTGACAAAGGGGATATCTTCCTGGATTTCCTGGATGGATTGACTTGCATCGACCAGAAAGCCGGCCTTGGTGACGATCGATCCGTCGACTGAAATCTGACCGGCGGCGATGCGTTGCTGCGCCCGGCTTCTCGATGCAGCCAGGCCTTGATCCAACACGCACTTATCCAGACGAAGCTTCATGTCTGCACCAATGTCCATCGACCCGATTCTTCACGGTTGCTGGCAGCTTGCGGGTTGGCCGGATTATGACCCGGTCAAGTAGACCTGGATACCATTGCCCGTCAGTGGCAAGGTGGTATCGATGGTGTCGTCGATGGTTTGAATGATGGTCAGCACGTTCGTGTCGGGTGACACAACGTAAACCTTCCCTGTGGGAGTACCGGTGGTCGCCGCAATCGACATGGGATGAATGGTGCAGAGAACATTCGGATTGCCGGCCGAGCAGGGCTCCTGCGGCAGCGAGATCGTCTTGGTGACGGTGTTGCTGGTCAAGCTGACGACGCTGACGGTGCCATCGCCGCGATTGGCCACATAGGCGCGGGTTCCATCCTGCAGTGCCGACACAGACCATGGTTGGCTGCCGACCGGAACAGTGGCAATAATCTTGCCGAAGTTGGGACTGTCATTGCCATACACATCTTGACTGATGTTGATCAACGTCAGCGTGTCCGAGCCGGAGTTTGCCACCGCCAAAATCGAGCCTGTGTTGTAGATGGAGGCCCAGACCGGGCCCTGTCCAACTTTGATCTGCCCCGGCGTCACGCCCGGTTGGTTGGCCACCAGATTCGCGCTCGTGTCGAGCTGATTCTGCTGGCTGTCAATCACGGATACCGTTCCGCTCCCCTGGTTCAGGACGAATACACGTCGGTTGTCATAACTCATCACGCCATAGACGGGGCAAAGCCCAAGCGCCAAAGTCGAGGATGGAGTGTTGGTCGTGGTCTCAATTCCCGTCGCCACCCCGGGGGCACTGGAGCCCGGGCAGCTTGGCGTAGGCAGACCTGCACTATCCGCATAGCTGATGGCATAAATGCGTTGTGCGGCTGCGTTGCCGACCAGCATGGCGGGGTATTGCGGAGCCGAAGGATTGTTCGGATCAGTCAGGGGAATTTCAAGGAAGCCGGCGGGCGAAAACGCTCCGTTGGCCGTTTTCATCACTTCCACTGAACCTCGACCGGTCTGCGAAACATAGAGGTAATTTCGGGTCGACAGCATGGTAGCGGGATCTGCATTGGCCAGCAGCGTGCTGGAATACACCTGGTGGCTTTCAACCGTTGTAGAGATGCTGAAATTTGTGACGGTCCCGTCGGTATTGGTGTTGTAGACAATGCCGCCGCTACCGTTGCTGTTGCCGGCCAGACCCACCCAGCGCGGTCCATTGGCAAGATTCAAGCGGATCGCCAGCGAGTCACCAGAAAAATTCACCAGCGATCCATATCCTGGGACCGTGCTGGTTTTGCAAATCTGATCGACAGTAGGCGCGGAAACATTGGTATTGTTGCCGCAGGAGGTCACAATTGCATACTTGGTCGGCTGCGACGACGGCTGCACCGGGGGTACGCTGGTGACCACAGGACGGTAAATATCTCCACAGCCCAGCATGAAGGCGAATACGAGACTCGATCCCAATAATTTCCAGGGCCTGATTCGCCCAAAAACTGACAACACTCGTGAATACCCCATGGTTTTCAACAATCAATTGAAGCTGTCAAGATTGTAAATCAGCGCCGATGTTTTGGCGGGATGGGTGCCGCCTTTCCTGGACTGCATCGACCCACCCATCACCCATCAGGCGCCCGCTCCCAGCGAATGCTGGCGACTCTAATGAAGGTGCAATCGCCAAAGCGTGTAGCTCGCCATCTCATGCAGGTACCGCTCCGCGATATCAAGCTGGTTGACGGATTTGCCCGGTTCGCGTGGCGAAAGCAGAACGTGCAGTCCCTTAGCCCGGCAGAGTTCACGAATGCGGAACATGTGGGTACCGTCGCTGACCACCAGGATTGTTCCCAAATGATTTTCCTTTGCAATCGCCGCCAACCGGTCCACTGATTCCTCGGTATTGCTGCTGGTGGTTTCTGCGATGATCCGGCGATCGGGAACACCGTGAGTTAAAAAGTAATCGCGGCCGACTGCACCCTCGCTCCTTTGCGGATCGTTCAGCGCATCTTCCCCGCCCCCAAGCGAAATCAAGAGAGAAGCTAATCCTCGCCGATACAAGTCGAGTGCATGTTCCAGCCGTGCAGTCAAAACCGGAGAAGGACGCCCGTTATATTCCGCAGCGCCAAACACGGCGATGGCATCGGCCGGCAGTGTTTGGATGGTGTAGGAAGTGGTTCGTATTTCGATAAACAGCCACCAGAACCAGGCGAAGCAAGCCAGCAGCAGAAGCGTGATGGCGGCACGCAAGATGCGGCGAACGATGCCTCGCGCCCGGCTGGGCTCCGCCTCGTAGTCGTCTTGCCAGTCGCTCTCTTCGGGTTCGATGTCGCGCATGCCTCGAGACTCCGCTACTGCAGGGCGAATGCGATCTCGTGCGTTGGAATTGCGCCCTCGCGCAGAATCTGCCAGGTTCCAGGACCTGCCGACAGATCGACAATGGTGGTGGCAAGGCTTCTTCCAGTCGGACCTCCATCGACGATCAGCGGCAGCCGATCGCCTAGCTGGTCGCGTACTCCAATGGCGTGCGTACACTCTGGAGCACCAAAAGCATTGGCCGACGTCGCTGTAACCGGTAATCCCAGCATACGAACCACAGCTCGCGGAATCGCAGCGTCCGGCACGCGGAGGGCGACATTGCCGGTGTGCTGCCTGATCCAGGGCGGCCGAGCGGTAC
>JAZKAG010000137.1:0-6698 GCA_040389265.1 Acidobacteriota bacterium | reverse complement strand
AAACCTTGGCGCCACGCACCTCGGCGTTGCTATCTCTTGTAGTTCGTTGGCTGGTTTAGAAATTGTTGCGTCTACGCATTTCTCCTGATACCGTTAGTCAACAAAAATTACTATCGCAGGCGGTTCATGTCGAAGAGTTCCACGCGCCTCCTTTCACTTGCAGTCCTTCTGCCGATTGTCACGCTTTCCGCCCATACGCTTGGGGCGCAAGCTGTCCCGCTATCGCCATCGCCTTTTGAGGGTGCGGCTTTTTCCATGTCGGCGTCAGACATTCGCACTGCCGCTGCCAGCGTTCCCTCGGATAAAATCTCCGATGCCACCATCCTCTACGAGGAGACAGATTACCTTATCTCCGAAAAGGGAACGCTGCATTTTATTCACAGAATTGTCTACCGAATCGACACCAATAACGGCGTGCGGGGTTGGGCCGAAGCCGCGATGGACTGGGATCCCTGGTATCAGAATCCTTCCCAGATCAACGCGCGAATTCTACAAACGGATGGCACTTTTGCCACACTTGATCCGAAAACTATCACCGATTCTCCCATTAATTCCGATGAAGCGGAGAGCTACACATCGACACGTATCCGAAAGGCTCCGCTGCCCGGCATTTCGATTGGCTCCATCGTCGAAGAAGTGGTTTCGGTCGATGAAAAGCAGCCCTATTTTCCCGACGGAACTGTATACCGGTACCCGTTTGCAAATGGGGCCTTCACCCAGCGAGAGAAGGTGGTTGTCGAACTGCCTTCCTCCATGCCGTTCCGGGACAGGATAACTGACTTGCCGCAGTTGTCCGTGCAGCGGTCAACAAACGGCGCGATGCGTCGCGTCGTCTATGAGCAAGCCCAGCGGCCCGCGATCATCTATGGCGATATCGAACTGGAAAGTACCAGCACGCCCATCCCCATGGTCGAGTTCTCCACTGGGACATCCTGGGCCGCGGTTGCCAAGGGGTACGCTGCGCTGTCGGATCCCAGTATCCGCGTCGACCAGATCCAATCCATCCTGCCATCGGTGAAGGGTGACAGCCGGATGGCTGCCATCCAGGAATTAGTCAAACAACTCCATAAGGAAGTTCGCTACACCGGGGTGGAGTTCGATAAAGCTCAAATTGTTCCTCAACCTCCGGAGATGGTCCTGAAGCGTCACTACGGGGATTGCAAGGATAAAGCGACGCTGCTGGTCACAATGCTGCGGGCAGAGAATATTCCGGCGAGCCTTGCGCTCTTGTCCGCAGGCACGGGAAAAGATATCAATCCGGATCTTCCCGGTATGGATCGTTTTAATCACGCCATCGTTTACGTTCCTGCCTCTGGAAAAGATCCTGCGTTATGGATTGATGCAACGGCGGAATTCAACCAGGTTGGGAATCTGCCCTATGAAGATTCGGGTCGGTTGGCGCTGATCATTGCCCCGCAGACTCAGGCGCTCGTTAAAACCCCAGATCCAGTGCCGTCGGATTCCGTTCTGATCGAGAATCGCGCGTTCACGCTTGCAGATCTGGGATCGTCCCACGTTGTCGAAACTTCCGATACCCATGGTTGGATGGATGCGACGTATCGCGCCTGGTATGGCGGTCCGGAAAACAAAGCCGCCACCGACGCTTTGGAGAACTATGGCAAGACAGCCTACCTGGCGAAATCTCTCGTCAAAGTCGACCACGGCGATGCAACGAATTTAAACCAGCCATTCCATTTGACCTTGACGTTTGACGACGCTCGTCGTGGTTTTACATCCCTAAACGATGCGTCTGTCGCGGTGTTTCCCAGCAGCGTGGTCTATGGACTGCCCGCATGGATTAAAACCGCACCCACACCGCTGCCAGACAATGCCACTGCCCAACAAAAGCTCGACCGAGCGCAGCGGCAAAGCCAGCGCAGCCCGACGTATAACATTCGTCCATATCTGGTGGAGGAGCGATATCGGATTGTCGCGCCGGCAGGCTTCACCCTCCGCGGAGTTCCAGCGGATCGTCTCACTCCGCTCGGTCCTGCCAGCCTTACAGAACATTACTCACAGGAGAGTCCGAGTATAGCTATCGTTGATTTTCGATTCACGACGAACAAGTCAGTGATCACGGCGCAGGAGGCGCTCGACTTCCGGGATGCAGTCGCACAACTGTATAAGCGCGATACTGTGATGATCGATTTCGCGCAGACAGGTACAGCGCTGCTGGCTGAAGGCAAGATCAAAGACGCCCTCGCCGCCGACAAGGATGCGGTCGCCAAAAATCCCAACTCGGCGCTGCCGCACATATGGCTCGCCCAGGCTCTGCTGGCAGTTGGAGTGGGAGATATGGCTCGTGCAGAAGCGGATCGAGCTGTCGCACTGGACCCAAAGTCTCCCGCCGCGCTGATCACGCAAGGATGGGTTTTAGAACACGATTTGCTGGGCAACAGATTCGGTTCCGGATTCGACCGGTCCGGCGCAATCGCTGCCTACACAAAGGCCATTCCAGTTCGAACGGAAGACTTCGATCCCAGGTTCAACCTGGCGGTGCTTGATGAATTTAACGCGAATGGAGTTCGCTACGCCTCCGACGCAAATTTGACGGGTGCCATTGCGATCTATCGTGAATTGATTGCGGACGACTTGAAGAAGAACTTGCCCGAAGTTTCTCAACATCGCATCAATCTTGGCTACGCACTGCTGTATAACCACGACTATTCGCAACTCGAGAAGCTGATTCCCGACATTCCACCGGGTATCAATCCCTCCGCGCTCTCCATTGCTGTCGCGGTTGCGCAGAAGGATGTGTCTGCTGGCCTGGCCTCCGCCGATCATCTGAACCTGAGTGCGGAGGATCGAAATAAGGCACTGCTGGCGGCCGGCGATTCGTTGGCGCAACTGGGCATGTACGCACAAGCCGCCAGTATTTTATCCAGCGGAATTCAGTCGGGGACGGATGCTCCGGCTACGGCTCGGCTGATCGCCATGTTCAAGAATATGCACCGCGTTCCTCAGCAGTCGCCACCGGTCACCACACCCGAGTCCGCTGTCTACGCGCAGCTGAATCTAATGGTGAGCGGCCATCCCAATCGCGCACAGTTGACTTCACTCCTCAGCCGGCACGCCTATTCGAATGATGCGGCGTTCCAGCGAAATCTTGATAAGAACCTGGACGGTGCCGATTTTCTTCACGTTGTTGCCCGCAACACTCTCATGTCGGACATCATTCTTCGAGATGTGATCCTGGGCTCGACAACCTTCAAGACCAGTGGCAGCGATGCGACTGGCTACCGAGTCATCAGTCAAACCATCGGTAGCGCGGCAAGTCACTACTTCGTCGTTCGTGAGGATGGAACCTATCGCCTGGTTGCCGATAACGGGGACATGGCTGAGGTGGGAAATTATGCACTGTACGCGCTTTCCCACAATCAGCCGGCCCTCGCCAAATCGATCCTCGATTGGAAGCGCGATTTGCTTCATAAAGGAGGCGGTGACGACCCCTTCTCTGGTCCTCTTCTGCCTCGGTTCTGGACTGTAGGCAGCGTGCGCCCTGACGCCGACTCGTCGGAAGCGATGCGGGTGGCAGCCATTGCATTGCTGAGCGGTTCAATGGACATTCAACCTTACCTTGCGCAAATCGTTTCGGCACGGAACAATGCCACAGGATCACGGCAAACTGATTTCGATCTGTTGCTGGCGAAAGGCTACGTTGGCAGCGGGCAGCCAAAACCGGCGCTTCGCTACGTCAACTCACTCCTGCAGCAAGAACCGGATTCGGCGACTGCGCTCGAGTTGGCGAGTACGGCATATTCCATGAGCCATGACGCCAGTGCGATGAAAGCGCTTCTTGACCCCCGCCTTGCTCGCCGCCCCACAGATCCCGACCTTCTACGGGTCCAAATGTCGATGTTCGCTGCAGTGCATGAGTTTGCGGCATCTCGGAAATCTGAGCAGTCGATTATCGACTCCGGCCAGGCGGTTGCCAATGATTACAACAACTACGCCTGGCTGGGTTTGTTTGATAATGATCTGGGAGCGCAGATCACTTCGGCCGCGCAACAGGCCAACACATTATCCAGGAACAGTAGCTTCGCCTACCTTCACACCCTGGCATGCATCTACGCGGCTCAGGATAAAGTGACCGAGGCAAGGCAGGTACTATCGCAGGCAACGATGGCAGGGAATCTGGGGCACCCGAATTCTGCTGTCTGGTATGTCCTTGGCCTTCTTTATGAGGATTACGGATTGCCCCATGCCGCGCTGGCAGCCTACAACCGTGTCCAGGCCCATGAGTTCGACGACCATACTTATGTCGATCCCGAGTCCGCCTACATTCTCGCCCAAAAACGCATCGCAGTTCTTAGGTCAACAAGCCAGAACGGAGGATTCTAGGTCTACATCCTATCGGGATAGCTGGCAACGACAATCGGGCACTTCGCGTCCTAATCTCCGGGTGGTCTCAAAGCTGCACCGCTAGTGGACGGAAGGTTGTGGCGCCAGTGTTTCTATCGGACCTGAAACGATGCGCGGTCGTCACTTGTCTGGGGTTGACGTTTTCCGGCTGTACCACGCGGAGTCAGCAGGCGCATCCTCCAAAGCCAGATACAGACCCTCCGAAATCTCTGAAGCCGGTTCCGCACACCCCCATCGATAAGAAGGCCGCTGAACTCGGTGAAACTACCTGGAATCCAGAGTGGAGCCAGATCGTGGCTCAGGCACTGCCGCCAAGTCTGCTTTCCAATCGAGTTCCACGGGATGTGCGTCAGTTTTGTCCCCGCTTTTACGTCTTGACGAACCAGCAAAAGAGAACGTTCTGGGCATATTTCTTTCAGGCGCTCGCGGGTGCCGAAGCCGGCCTCAATCCCGCTGCGACGGTGCGACATACCGAGCCAAAACTGGCCCGCGAAGAACACGTGCCTGTCACCAAGGTACGCACCGAGGGGCTATTGCAGTTGACATATGCAGACCGCCAGCGCTATGGCTGTCCGTTTGATCAAGAAGCGGACAAGGGACTGCCGCTGGATGATCCAGCACGAACCATTCTGCAACCGAAGAACAATCTTGTGTGTGGTGTCGCGATCCTGAAGAACCAGATTATCGACCTGCACCGGCCAATTGTATGGAGCAATTCATACTGGGCCACGTTGCGGCCGGGAACGTACAGCTACCATCTTTTCGCCAAACAAATGGTCAATCCTCCGGCGGCTTGCGGGCTCCATCGCGAACGCGTAGAGAGGCAGCGGCAACCTGCGGTAGCTGAAGCGATGGACAGCCGATGAGTTTTACACCGGCGTGGTATGCAGCCAATCAACCGTCCGGGTCCATGCCACCGCCACAACGAGCGAGGTCACGATTCCAAGGGAAACTTCAAGAAAGCGCTGCAGCGCGATGTGCCACAGCGGGCCTGGATATGGAATCAAGACGATGATTGCGACCGTCACACCCCCGAGACGTCCGGCGTTCTTGTAATTCAGAGCGGTGCAAGAGATCATCACCACAAAAACGCCGAAAGCAAACACCAGCAGGGAGTGATGCCAAACCGATGCGGTCAGCAGACCGGCCACCGCACCGAGGGCGGTTCCAGCGAGGCGGTCGCGTGAAGCGAGCAGCGTGGCGCCGACCTCCGACTGCATCACCACGATGGCGCTGATAGCTGCCCAATAACCCCCGGGCAAATGCAGCAGGGTCGCGATCCAGTAGGCCAGTGCGGCAGCCAAAGCTGTTCGTAATGCTTGCTGCAGGCTCAGGCGATCGGGTTTGGTTGCAAGGGCCGTCGACGACGGGTCGGTCATGCAAGGCATTTTACATAGGCTGCCATCGACCCGCCCAACCGCGACCCCGCCGCAGATCTCCAGAGTGGGCTACTTGCGTTCTGTCGTCAACGCCTTTTGCACCTTGCTGTGCTTGACGCTGTAGGTGAAATAAATCAGGAGACCGATCAGCAGCCACGCGATCACGACTTCTTTGGTGAGCGCCGGAAGCGTCCACACCAGGTAGAGTGCAGTGATGATGCCACAAATTGGCACTAGGGGAACCCATGGAGTTTTGAAGGGGCGGTGTAGATCCGGCATTCGTCGACGCAGAATCCATACTCCGGCGCAGACAATGGCGAAGGCCAGCAGGGTGCCCATGTTCACCAGTTCCGCCAGTTTGCCGATCGGCAGCAACGCGGGTAAGAACGCTACAATCACCCCGACCACAATATTCGAGATGTACGGAGTTCTGAATCGTGGATGAATCTTGCCGGCCCACTTCCAAAGCAATCCATCGCGGGACATGGAAAAGAAAATCCGGCTTTGCGCCAGCAACATCACCAGCATGACGGTGGCGAGTCCGAAGACCGCTCCCACTTTCACCAGGATGCTTCCCCATGCGATTCCAGTCACATCAATGGCGACCGCCATCGGGTCGGCGACATTTAACGTTTTGTAGCTCACCATGCCCGTCATTACGGCGGAAACCAGAATGTAGAGTGCGGTGCAAATCACCAGCGTTCCAAGGATCCCGATGGGCATGTCGCGCTGCGGATTTTTTGCTTCCTGAGCGGCGGTGGAGACTGCATCGAAGCCGATGTAGGCAAAGAATATCGACGCGGCTCCAGCGGTAATTCCTCCAATTCCGTAAAGTCCGGGACCTTGTGAAGGCGGAATGTACGGATGCCAGTTGATCTTGGCAAGATGCGGGTGATGCAGCAGAAAGCCGGCTCCGATGACAAGGAACACGCCGACCGCAGCCAGTTTGATCAGTAC
>JAZKAG010000136.1:21270-41040 GCA_040389265.1 Acidobacteriota bacterium | reverse complement strand
AGATGGGGGAACTGGTGCTGTTGGCAGACGGAACAGGTGGATCGCGGGCGGGAGGTGTCGATTTCGGAGATTTCATTGCTCCACACATCGCAGGAAAACAGGGCGCGCCGCATACGATCGTGAGCGCCGACGATCCACTTGATCGCTTCCACCGATTCCAGGGACGCGGCGAGGTTGACCGCTGGGTTCAGGATGCCGCTGGTATCGCAGGTTTCGACAATTCCAGACGGTGGATCGGGAAAAATGCAGGACAGGCAGGCGGTGTCTCCGGGCAGGATATTCATGGTGACGGCGTAAGACCCAACGGCACCGGCATAAATCCAAGGCTTTGTCTGCTCGACGGCGTAATCGTTCAGCAAATAGCGGGTTTCGAAATTGTCGGTGGCGTCGAGCACCAGCTGCGCGTCGCTCAGCAAGGCGTGAATGTTGGCCGGAACCAGGTCGGCAACATGGGCATGAATCTGGGTCTGACTGTTGAATTCGGCGATGCGGCGGCGGGCAGCTTCGGCTTTCGGCAGTCCCTCGGCGGCGTCTTGCTCCTGGAACAGCACTTGCCGCTGCAGATTACTCCATTCAACGTAATCGCGATCGACCAGGGTTAACGTTCCCACGCCTGCGCGGGCCAGAAGCCCGGCAACAGCGGCTCCTGTGGCTCCGCAGCCAACGATGGCGACGTGGGCTGCAAAGAGTTTTTGCTGTCCCTGCTCCCCAATTCCTGCGAAGAGAGTTTGCCGGGAATAGCGTTCTTGCTCGGAACCAACCGTTGGATGAAGAGGGGTGGCCATTCCTCTTCAGTATATGGAACCGATCACCGGATGGATGCGCACTCAGGGTACGGCGAACCTACCCGAGTGAAGCCAAGCGTAGATACGGAACCACAGCGCCCCGATCTTGGCCCTCAAACGAATGCGGCCTCCGACCCTAGTCGAGGGCCGCATCGTTGGCATTGGCGCTTACTTCACGGTTGCATTAACAGCCGTCTCCCACTTCTGCCCAGCCGTGTTGATGGCGAGGACGGCGAAGCGGTGGCTTCCGGCAGCCAGGTTGACGGACGTGTTGAGTGAATTCGAGGCGGTAGAGTACTTCTTCACTCCATCGACCCATAGTTGCGTGCTGGCGAGGGTCCCGGTGACCGTTGCCCTGGCTGTCACCTGTACAGGTGAGGATAGGGTCGCGCCATTCGCCGGACTACAGACGTGTACGCCCGGGGAGGTTGGCAATGAGCAGGTAGAGCCGCCCACATCCAGGGTGAACCGTTTCGACTGCACGGAATTGTCCCAGCCGGCGGCGAACACGACAATACTATGGGAACCGGCCGCAAGCGGGATTGAGTTGTTGAAGAAGGAATAATCGGAGAATGCCCCCGCGAATTGTTCCGCCTGCTTCTTGCCGTCGGCCCATACTTCGACTTTGCGCATGGGGGTATCACCCGAAGCACCGATGGCGAATTTGACGGGCGAGCTGACAGTGCTGCCCGACGCTGGGCTGCAGACATTGATTCCAACCGCCGCATTCGGCGCAGTGCAGGTTGGAAAGCTTCCCGTAGTCGTATTCAGAAGGGTGATAACGTGATTCGAAGTCAGAGGACGATTTACAGTGAGAGCAAAATTCTGCTGGCTGAAAACCAAATCCGCTTTCGTGTCCCGATTGGCGCGCAGACCGACCCCCGGATATGCGAAATCTGAGTAGTGTACCGCCGGTGGAGTGAAGGTGTAGATCAATGTCTGGGAACCGAACTGGCCGTTGCCCATTCCGAAAAGTATCGACACGCTATTTGGCGTTGTGTCCTGGCAATCGAGTCCACCAAACGCGATATCTGGGATTCCGTCGCCGTTGAAGTCCGCGATCGCCGGCATATCCACGGGGCAGCCTCCGCTTGTCGGCACCTGGGCGCGTTCCACTGTGCCATCGCTCCGCCCGTAATAAACGGTGAAAAACGGTTCTTCTGAATTGGTGCACGATGAGCAAAAGTTATTCGCTGTGGCAATCAGGTCGGATATTCCATCGCCGTTCAAATCCGCAGCCACATACTGAAAGTTCTCCAGGCTGCCGTCGGAATATGACATCTTGAAATTGCCGTCGCCGTCGCCCAGCCACACCGCGAGCTGGCTTCCTGCGGAACTGCTCTGGACTGTTGCTATGTCGGCCTTGCCATCGCCATTAAAGTCGCCGGCGAGGAGGTTGCCTAACAAAAGGTTGTGAGTCACAGGGCCAGCGCGGAAGGTGCCATCGCCGTTCGAGAACAGCACATCTAGATCGCCTGTGTTGCGGTCGGAGGAAGTCTCCAGTAAGAGATCGGTCTTACCGTCGCCGTTCACATCGACGGCCGCAAGCGTCTCAAAAAAGCCGGTCACGTTGTGTGTGATCGGCGCGCGAAAGGTTCCGTCTCCGTTTCCAAGATAAAGATAAAAGTTGGACGGGTGGGAATAAAAAGTGCTGATAGTCACGAGGTCGAGATTGCCGTCGCCATTGAGGTCGGCGAGCGCAAGAGTACCGGGGTTGCCGCCGGCCGGCAGAGCGTAGGTGATCGGGGCTCGGTAGGTACCATCGCCTTTCGATAGAAGAACGCTGACGCTGGGGTTTTGAGCAGCGGGATCTGTGGAGATCACTACATCCTGATAACCATCATTGTTCACATCTCCAACGGTGCGAATGAAGTTCGAATTCGGAATGTAAATATTATGGTTCGAGAAGCTGGCGGAGGCGGCTGACTGTGCCAGACAGGTTGAGAATGTAGCGGCGAAGCAGAGGGCTGCTATCAATAGGCCTCGAGCGGTGAACATATGGAACTCCTGGAACTCCACTACTTAAGAGATGGCAGTCGGTTCGCGAGTTGCCAAACTGTGCGTTAAAAGTCTTCATAGAATCCTGCAGCCGGTTCCGCTGTGGTCTGTTCCGTTGGGAGCCAGCCAATCAGAGACCGATCAGTTCATCGGGATTTATGGCGTAGACAAGACGAGAGGCACGCAGGTTGCGTATGCTAGCCATTAGGCAAACGGAGTCTCTCGATCACGGTCTTGCAAGGCAATCTGGGTTCGTCGATCCACCGTCGAGCGTCTGGAACCCGAGGACTTGCTGTCCAAAAAATGAATCATTGTGGCAACGGTTGTGGACGGACCGTTCATGGGTCTATTTCTTTGCAAAAAAACCATCCACATCCTCGCTTCGCACGCATTGGAATGGTCGCGCGAACGGGATTCTGCGCCCTGTGGGTGGGGCTGGCTACGGCAGGTTTTGCCGCGGTTCGCTTGCCACTAGCGCAAGAAGCGAAATCTCCGTCGAAAGCCAGTGCCAGTACGAGTACGACTGGCGCAAGTTATGTGATCCAGCGAAGCCCGGTATTCCTGCGATATCGCGACCTGAAAACCTGGTATGGCCTGCCGGTGCATGCGGTTCTGTTCACAGGCGTGACGGACCAGGACCTGATCGGGATGAAAGATCGACTGGCATTACAGCCTGGGAAAAAACTGAGTGAGCTGAACGTTAAGGAGAGCTTGCACGCTCTGTTTGCGACCGGCCTCTACCGCAGCATAGTTGCGGAGGGAACGGAGAATGGCGGGCAGGTGACGGTGACCTTCGAGGGCGTACCGCAACTCTTTCTGCGCAGGGTCTCCATCCAGGGCATGAAGCAGGACACGCTGGCGGCTCAGATCCAACGGACCACCCGGCTGGAACTGGGCGAGCCATTCACAGCCCAGGAACTGGACCAGGCCACGGAACATCTGCGCCAGGCGCTGGAGCGGAACGGATTCCACCAACCCACAGTTTCGGTGAAGACAGTAACGGCCGGTGGGCGCAACCTGGTGGATGTAATCTACACGGTCAACGCGGGACCCCAGGCCAAGGTTGGTGCGGTGCAGGCGATAGGCGCGACAGCACTGACAGATGCTGAATTCCGCAAAATCGCGAAGTTGAAGCAGGGTTCCACCGTGACCGCCAACACGGTGCCGCGGGCGCTGACTAAGCTGCGCAAACAATATCAAAAGCGAGACAGGCTGGAGGCGACGGTTCGGGCAGGCCCTGAGACATTCAACGCGGCAACAAACTCGGTCAATTATCAGTTCCAGGTAAATCGCGGTCCGGTGGTGCGCATCACCGCGACTGGCGCCAAAGTTTCGCGGCGCGATTTGAAGCAGCTGATTCCGGTTTATGACGAGGGCACCGTCGATCCTGACCTGCTGGATGAAGGCGACAGTAATCTGCGGGATCATTTCCAGAAGAAGGGCTACTTCGACGCGCATGTCACTCACGTCGTTGAGCATCCGGAAGCAAACCAGGAAAACATCATTTATAAGATCAACCTGGGCGCCCCGCACAAGGTGGTGTCGGTCACTGTGACCGGTAATCAGTATTTCGACCGCGGCACAGTGCGAGAGCGGCTGGCGGTGCAGACAGCGGATCGTGGAAACTCGCACGGCATTTACAGCCAGCAGCTACTGGCACAGGATTTGGCGTCGATTCTAGCGCTATACAAGAGCAACGGTTTCGCCAATGTCTCGGTCAACCCGGTAGTCACCGACTCGGACACCACGCCGGGCGCGCAGAAGGGCAAGATAGCGGTTGTGCACGTCACCTATGAGATCCACGAGGGCGTGCAACAGAAGATTGGGAGGGTGGCACTGAGCGGCGTGGAGAATGTCTCGAAGGTGACGCTGCTGGGGCTGATGAATACGCGGCCGGGCGAGCCGTTTTCGCTGACTACGCTGGCCGGTGACCGCCTGCAGTTATTTGATTATTACTATCGCCATGGATTTTCGCAGGCGGAGCTTGAGTTCGCACAGCATCCGGATCCTCTCGACGCGAACCGGATTGACATTGACGTTCAGGTGCACGAAGGCAAACCGTTTTATGTGAGTCACGTGCTTATCAGCGGACTCCATTACACCAAGCCGCAGGTAGTAGACAAAGCGATGGAGATCAAAGCCGGCGATCCGTTGAACCGCAACGCGATTCTGGATACGCAACGGCGACTGTATAACCTGGCGCTGTTCAATGAAGTGGATACCGGCATCGTAAACTCGCGCGGAACGCAGCCGCGAAAGGATGTGCTGGTGAACCTGACCGAGGCGCATCGCTGGAACTACGACTACGGCTTCGGATTTGAAGTTCAAACGGGAACGCCGCAAACCCATTGTCCTTCGGCTGCTTCACTGATCGAACTGGGCGTCGCCAATCCGAATGCGTATGAGTGCAACCCGAACGGAAAAGTCGGGGTGAGCCCGCGTGTTTCCTTTGACGTGAGCCGCATCAACCTGGGCGGACGGAACCGCACGATCAGCCTGCAAACCGCATATGGCACGCTGGAGCAGCAAGCCATCATGACCTATAACGTCCCCAAAATCTACGATCACAAGACATTCGACTTTTCGCTTTCCGGCGGTTATGTCAGCAATCAGAATGTGACCACCTACGAAGCTTCCACATTGAGCGGTTCGGTGGTGTTTACCGAGCGGCCAAACCGGGCAAATACGCTGATCTACTCCATGACGTATCGATATGTCTACGTGAACCCTAACAGCCTGCAAGTCAGCGCTGAGTTGATTCCGCTGCTGTCGCAGCCCACCCGGGTTAGCGGGCCGGGGGTTACGTGGGTTCATGACACGCGCAACAATCCGTTGGACGCGACCAGCGGCTGGTATCTGTCGGCGCAGCAGTTCCTGGCGTGGGAAGGCTTTGCGTCGCAGGCGAATTTCAACCGCGTGGATATTACAGAGGCGAACTATTACCGTCTCAACAAAGCAAACTGGATCCTGGCGCGCAGCACGCGCATCGGCTTCGAGAATACCTACGGCGATCCTTCTTACAATTTGATTCCGTTGCCTGAACGACTCTACGCCGGCGGCGCTACGTCGCATCGCGGCTTCAGCGTCAATGCGGCAGGTCCGCGCGATTTACAGACCGGCTACCCAGTCGGCGGTTCAGGAGCGTTCGTGAACAGTACCGAGTTGCGAGTTCCTCCAGTACCGCTGCCATTGATTGGAAAGAATCTTGGCTTCGTGGTTTTCGAAGATTTGGGAAACGTGTATGAAAACGCCTCGGATATTTTTCCATCGTTGTTTCGTTGGCATCAACCGAATGTGCAAACCTGTTACAACCTGGTCGGTCCGGAAGGAACCTGCAACTTCAATTACGATTCGCAGGCTGCGGGCCTGGGGTTGCGCTACAAGACACCCGTAGGTCCAATTCGCCTGGATTTCAGCTATAACATGAATCCAACGGTGTACCCGGTGGTAAGCGATCCAGCGCTGTTGCCCGCAAACCTGAACTACAACGGCCAGCCGCCATACGTCGGCAACTCAGGGCACTTCAACTTCTTTTTCAGCATTGGGCAGGCGTTTTGAGGGCGTGCGTCATGATCGAGCCAGGGCGCCACCGGGCGGCGTGTAGCAGATCTCGCGCAATGTTTCGCGGACTCCTCCTGTCCGGTGCGTTGCTTGCCGGTGGGATGGTCGGCGCGCTGCAGGCGCGGGCCCAAATGCCTGCGCAGCGGGTCGCGGTACTCGATCTTGTGGTTGCAGATGCGGATGGACAGGCAATTCTGGCAAGCGACGTAGACGATGAAATCCGCTTCTCCGCGCTGCTGCCGGGCGCGGAACCGGCGGCAGATAACACGCCGCAGCGGGCGCTGAATCGCGTGATCGATCGCGCCTTGATTGATCAACAGCGGGCGCTACAGCCGGGGGTCGGGTTGGTCTCGCAGAAAGATGTCGACCAGGCGATTGACACCATGCGCAAGCAGATTTCTGCGGCGACTCACATCGACTGCGAGAACGATGCCGTATGGGATGCGTATTTGACGCAACACGGATTCAGTTCGAGTGAGGTTGAAAAGCGCATGCGCCAGCGGCTGGCGATTCTGAAATTCATCGACGTGCGTTTTGGCGTGGTGGTGCAGGTCTCCAACGCGGACGTCAGAAATTATTACGATCAGGTGCTGACGCCGGAATTAGAGCAGGCCAGGCAGCCGCTTCCGGAATTCAGGGCGGTGGTGCCAAAGATTCGCCAAATACTTCGGCAGCGACGGGTAAGCAATTTAATTGACGAGTGGCTCAAGAGCTTGCGGGCTGAAGGGCACGTGCAAATTCTGGATCCTGCATTCGCCGATGCGGGAAATTCGGCCGATGCCGCCTCCAGGAAAGGCAGCCAATGACCGAGGACGCCGCAACAATTAAGCGACGATCACGCTGGCGGTGGGTAGCTTACATCGGCGGAATCGCGGGGTTGCTTGTGGCTCTCCTGATCGGATCGCTGGCTTGGTATGCCTCGACGCCAGCATTTACAACCCACGTGCATCAGGCGGTGATCGACGGACTGCAGCGGGCGACGGGCGGGCGGGTGGAGATGCGTTCGTTCCGCTGGAGCGTGCGCCATTTCACCATTGATATAGAGGACCTGACGATCCACGGAAAAGAAGGGCCGGGCGAGATCCCATATTTTCATGTTCGGCACCTGACGCTGGACGCAAGCCTGCTGACCTTTCTCACTCCCAGGCTTCGTCTGACAAGTTTGACGGCACTGAGCCCGACCTTTCATCTGATTGTTTTGCCGGATGGCACCACAAACCAGCCGCAGCCCCGGGTCGCCAGTCGCGAGCCGTTGCCTCAAACGCTGTTAGACATGGCCATTGAACAAACTCGGATTGAAGATGGCATGGTGCTGGTGAACGACCACAAAGTTCCATTTGAGCTGGCGGCTGGACCAATGCAGTTGACCATGCGGTACGTGTCAGAGAAGTCCTCATACCAGGCGACGCTGGATACAAAAAACATCAGCTTCCGGCTGAAGAATTCTACTCAGACACATTCTCGACTGCAGGTGAAACTGCAAATGGCGCAGAATTCCATTCGCATAGACAGCCTGGCGCTGCAGACAGGTGAATCGCGTCTGATGGCGACCGGGGAAGTGCGCGACTTTTCATCTCCGGTTTGGAAGACCAATGTGTGGGGATCGGTAAATGCCCGCGAAGTCGGCGTAATGACCGGGGAAGATGAACTGCGGGATGGGACGGCGCAGCTTTCCATTGAAGCCCATGGTGCGGTCAGCGGAAAATTTCGCGTATCCGGGCATGTCGATCTGCGCTCCGGTTCCTGGCAAGCGCCATGGCTGCAGCTGCGCAACGTGGATCTGCACACTAACTTGGTAGTGGACGACGATCAATGCTCGCTGACTGATTTTTCATCGGTCTTGGAAGACGGAGGGAAAATCTCAGGAAGTATGGTGCTGCGACACTGCGTGGGACCATCGGAGCCAGTGATAGTACCGGTTGCGAAGAAAGCGAGTTCCTCATCTGAAGCACGGAGGTCGCGAATCAGTCCGCGCGAGCTGCTGGAGAGGCTGCATAAGAAGTTCGAGAAAAAGCCAATCGAGCCGCAGGAAAAAAAGTATCAGCCCATGCAGGCCAATATCGATGCGCAGGTCTCCAATGTCACGCTGCCGTTGATCTTGAAGGCGACCGCTCCCAGGGCGGAGTGGAATATTGGCTTTACGACTGCGGCGTCAGGCAAAGTGACGGTGCGGTGGACCGGAGACGGCAACGGTCTGGATGTGCACGGAGACCTGATGCTGAGCGTGCCGCGAAATACCCTGGGACTGGTGCCGGTCAGTGGTCCGGCACATGCGGATTATCTCGGCGATCATCGTCACCTCGTGATTCAGGATGCCAGATTGCATACCCCGGCGACCCAGGTGCATGGCGTGGGCACACTGGATTTGCTGGAAAAGGACCTGCATAGCGCGCTGCGTTTGGATGTGGTTGGAAGGGACTTGAACGAATTCGACCAGCTGTTAACCATCACCGATCTGCGAGCGACGCCGCCGGGCTCACCGCATGCTCTGCCGCTACGGCTGCTGGGTGCTACGACATTTCACGGCGATATCCACGGATCCTTTTTTGCGTTGCAGGCGGTGGGGCATATGGACGCGGGTCCGTTCGAGATGGTGGTGGCGCACAACCAGCCGCAGAAGGCCAGTGAGATGCGACCGCCGCCGGAGTTGCTGCGATGGGACCAGTTTCACGGCGACATTTCCTATGCGCCAGCGCGGTTGATTTTGCGCAATGGAGAGCTGGTTCGCGGGGACGCGGTGATTCATTCTGACCTTGACCTGTCTCCGGATCGCATCGCGCCGGACACGTATGCCTACGACAGGCACACACAAGTGACGGCGACCGTGCAGTCGACCCACGTGTCTTTGACAGATTTGCAGTCAATTGCGGGTACCTCGTATCCAGTTTCCGGAGTTGTGGAAGCGCACGCGCATGTGGCAGGAACGGTCGATGATCTGGAAGGCTCGGGGCAGGTGCTGGTAACCCATGCGGTTGCGTACGGACAGCCGATTACTACCGCGGACATGGTGCTTTCCGCGCAGGGACACCTGCTGCAGGCGACCCACATTCGGCTGGCAGCTGCCGGTGGAGTAGCGATTGGAGACCTGCAGTACGACGACCGCTCGGGCACGTTACAAGGGGAGTTGGCGGGGCACGATTTCGCGCTGTCGAAGATTGCGGTGCTTGAAAAGTCCCGCCTGCGGGCTGGTGGCAATGTAGATTTGTTGGCGCACGTAGAAGGAAGTCCGCGCGATCCGCTGGCGAGCGCCCAGATGGATATTCAGGGGTTGACGTTGAACGAACAGCCCATGGGCAAGCTGCATGTGGCGGCAAATGTGCAACGCGGCACATTATCGTTGACGTCGCGCGCGGAATTATTCCAGGCGCATATGGATCTGAGTGGGCAGGTGCAACTGAGCGCAGACTATCCGGCGCAGATGCAGCTGACATTCGCGGATTTCAATATCGGGCCGGTACTGCGCATGGCAAGTTCGTCCGACATCAACGCGCAGTCTTCCCTGGTGGGAAAGATTACGCTTTCCGGTCCACTGGCGGAACCCGCCAAACTTCAGGCAGACGCGGATGTTAGCGCGCTGAATGCGACCGTCGGCGGAATTCCTCTGCATTCACAGGGTCCGCTCCAGGCATCGCTGCGCGATGGCAAATTGCAACTGAAACAAGTCCATATTCAGGGCACAAATATGGATTTCGCCGCGGGCGGGACGATTGACCTGTTGCGCGGAGATGCGCTGCGGCTGCATTCCGAAGGCACGATCGACGCAGCACTGGCCTCGGTGCTCAATAAGGATATCCAATCTTCCGGCCAGATTAAGTTTGTGGTGAACGCACGAGGGACGGCGCAAAAGCCAAATCTTCAAGGTCGAGCCGAGGTCAGTCGCGTCAACCTGCACATGACGGACTTTACGAATGGTCTGACGAATATGAACGGCACCATGGCCTTCGATCAGGACCGGCTGGTGGTGCAGCAATTGAAAGGCTCTTCGGGCGGCGGAGACCTGGAAGTGAAGGGCTTCGTCGGCTATCAAAATGGAATCTTCGTCGACCTGACAGCGACAACGCAACATGTGCGCATCCGCTATCCCAAGGGCGTGTCGAGTTCCGTCGATGCGAAGCTGCGCGTCCTGGGAAATCTGGACAGCCTTCTGGTGAGCGGGAATGTCGTGCTGATGCGTTTTGGACTTGACAGCAACGTAGACCTGGCCTCGCTGGTGGCTGGGGGAGGTGGTGTGGCGGTGCCGATCGATCCGACCTCGACAGCGAATCGCATTCACCTGGACATACATGTGACCTCCGCGCCCGAGCTGGGTTTCCAGAATTCATTTGCTTCACTGGCAGGCGATGTGAACCTGCGAATTCGAGGAACGATAGAAAGTCCTACCGTGTTGGGAAGAATCGACATTACCGAGGGCTCGGCATCGTTTGCAGGCACGAAATACAGCTTGCAGCAGGGGGATATTATTTTCGCCAATCCAGTGGCCATCACGCCGGAGATAGATCTACAGGCCTCCGCAAGGGTACAGAATTATGACATCATCATCAGCTTGCATGGACCGCCGAACAAGCTGGAAATTTCTTATCGTTCGGAGCCTCCGTTGACACAGGCGGACGTGCTGGCGCTGCTGGCGTTGGGCCGCACCAACGAGCAAGCTGCAATGTACGGGGAGCAACAGCAGGCGAACGCCAACCTCACCACGGAAGCCTTGCTGGGAGGAGCGCTGAATCAGGCGGTGAGCAGCCGCCTCCAAAAGCTATTTGGTGTGGGCAGTGTGCGCGTCGATCCGAACTTTGTGGGAACGCTGGGAGATTCGACCGCGCGCATTACGGTGCAACAGCAGGTGGGGCGAAACATTACGTTCACCTTTGCCACCAGCGTCAATAGCACGGCGCAGCAGCTGATCCAGGGTCAGTTTGATTTGACGCGCAACGTTTCCATCATCGCCGTGCGTGACGAAGCGAATGTGTTCAGCATGTACCTGCAGATTCGCGGTCGGCACAAGTAGGTGAGAGAAGTGGAGGGAGCAATGAAGCTGTCTGTCACCATCGTGAAGGAAGCTGCAGCGCAGGCTCCATTGGTGCTGCGGGGCGACTACGCGGATTCCATTCGCGAGGCAGCGAAGATCGGATACGACGCCGTGGAACTGCATGCGGCCGATCCTGCGGAGGTAGAGAGAAGTGAAGTCCGCGCCGCGTGCGAGGCGGCGGGCGTAGGTGTGTCTTCAATAGGCACCGGACTAGCATGGGCGCGCGATGGACTGAGCCTAACCAGCCCTGACCAGGAAGTGCGCCGCCGCGCAATTGACCGTCTGCAGCAGTTCATTCGCCTCGGCGGCCAGTTTGGTAGCGTTGTGATCGTTGGACTGATGAAGGGATTGGTGCGGGAAGCCACGGATCGAACCGAGTACGATTCGAACCTGACAGCGGCTTTGACTGCATGTCTGCCAGTTGCGCAAGAATTCGGCGTGACCCTGGTGCTGGAGGCGATGAATCGGTATGAGAGCGACGTTCTGAACACAATCGAAGAGTGTGTGCGTACCATCGAACGGTTTGATTCCCCCAGCTTGAAATTGCATATCGACACATATCACATGAATATCGAAGAGGATCGCATCGGGCGCAACATCATCGCGGCGGGAAGGCACATCGGGCACGTTCATATCGCAGACAGCCAGCGAGGATATCCGGGCACGGGTCATTATGATTTCGCGGAAACGATCGCTGCGTTGAAAGCAGTGGGGTACAAAGGCGCGTTGGCGGTCGAGTGCCTGCCGCGGCCGACTCCATTGCTGGCGGCCCAGGGTGCCTGCGACGCAATGCGATCCATTCTCCGCCGCAATCCTGCCGTATAAAACTGAAAGCACGGCATCCAGGATGGAATCCGGATCGCTTGTTTCATCGGTGCATCTATGTAGGGTGAAACACGCCGCTGCACGGTACACGCAGTGCGATTCGCTCGCCGGCGGGATAGACTACTCGACACCGAGCGTCAGCAAGACGATTCGGCGCGGACCAGGGGCAGTCGGTCGAGGGAGAAACGGTTTATGCGAAACAAAGTGGCGGTATCCAGGCTTTTGATTGCGGTTTGTTGTGCGGGAATGGCAGGGATGGGAACGGTGGCTTTGGCCACTCCGTCTACATTCGTGTTCGCGGCGGACAATGGCTCGTCTGACGCAGCGCTGGCCAGCGCGGTCAAGGATCGGCTGAGGGGTAAGAACTATAAGGATGTGACGGTAAGAACGGCGGACGGGACAGTGACCCTCTCCGGTCAGGTGACCTTGTTTGCGTATAAGGCACAGGCGGTGAAGAAAGCAAAGAAAACCAAGGGCGTTAAAGATGTGCGAGACAACATTGCGGTTGGCGGCCCGACCATTCCAGACGATGTGCTGCAGAAGAATCTGCTTCGCAAGATTGAAGTGGATCGCGTTGGGTATGGGCAGGTATTCGACGCCATTTCAGTCAGTGTCCAGAACGGAGTGGTGTTGCTGGGCGGCCATGCCATCGGGCCGGTTACCAAGCAGTCCGCGGTCGCTTTGGCGCAATACACGCCGGGCGTGAAGGAAGTAATTGACAGGATCAGCGTCGATCCGGTTTCGCCCTTCGACGATGATATCCGGGTCCGTACCTACCGAGCAATTTACGGATATCCATCACTGCAGCGATATGCCATTGTTCCCTGGAAGCCGATCCGCATCTCTGTACAGAATGGCCGCGTGACTCTATATGGCATCGTGGATAACGAGATGGACAAGCAGCTGGCATATACACGGGCGCTACAAGTCCCGAACGTTTTTCAGGTGACGAATGATCTGGTCGTTTCCAACGAAAAGTCGGAAAAGAGTAAGAAGAAATAGCAATTGAGCGGCGATTCCACCCCTTCGGGGTGAAAATAAGGGCGCAACTCCCAGCAAAGAAGGTTGCGCCCTTGTTTTCTGCGGAGACTGGGTCAACCTCCGCAGCCATTCAGACACCCTCCGGCTTGAACAGACAACCAGGTCTTGCGTTCGCGGCTGCTGCCTTGACCTGCAACAGAAAGGATCAACACGCGACGCGGATCGAGACTTTGGAATTCCCTAATCCGCGTGCACGATTGTCCCCTTTTGTCGAATTGCCTTGCGCAGCATGAAGACTACCGGCAGGCAGGCAAATGACGCCAGGGCAAGGTAGCGGAAGTCATCCACATAAGACAGCAGCAGAGACTGAACATTCAGAGAACTATAGATCTGTCCCAGGCTTCCGGCAGTGGCCGAAGCAGCTCCAATCTTCGGTGCCAGTGAACCAATTCCTTGACTCAGTTGTTCCTGATAGATGCGACTGCTGGGCGTCAGGTTCTGGACCAGGTTAGCTTGATGCAGTTGCGAGTGACGAGCCAGCAGGGTATCGGTGATGGAAATACCAACGCTGCCGCCGACATTGCGCAACAGGTTATAAAGACCGGTGGCGTTTCCCATCTCCTGATTGGACAGGCCGGCAACCGTCGTCGTCGAAAGCGGCACAAAGACCATTCCCGAACCAAATCCGCTCAAAATGATTGCCCAGATAAACGACCACGGGGAGATGGCAAGATTCACCTCTCCAAACCAGATGCCGCAGATGCCAAAGATCAGAAATCCTCCGCCAATCAGCCAGCGATTGTCCATTTTGGCCGTAAGAATCCCGATGATTGGCATGGCGATAACGGCCCCCAAACCTCGCGGACTGACGGCAATGCCCGCATTGAAGGCCGGGTACAGCATCACCTCTTGGTAGAAGAGCGGCAGCAGCGTGATCAGGCCATAGATACATCCGCCAAACAGCGCAATCAGAATGCAGCCGAGAGTGAAGTTTCGATGGAGAAAGACGCGCAGATTCACCAGCGGCCTTTCTTTGACCAGCATGCGCCAGACAAATGCAACGAACGTAACGATTAGGATAGCGGTAGCCCAGCGAATCCATGTGGCGCCGAACCAGTCATCTTCCTGACCCTTGTCCAGAATGATTTGCAGACAAGCCAGCCAGGTCGCGAGCAAGAATAGGAGCGACAACAACTCCCAGCCCATAAAGGGCCATGGCCTGGCCGCGCTTCTCCTCGGGAAAACTCTCCAGCATGATCGCCTGGGAGATGGGTTGCAGCGCGCCGCCACCCGCGCCCTGAACCGCTCGCGCCAGCAGGATCATCGCCAGACTGGTGGATGCGCCGCAGGCGAAGGAACTGACGGTGAAGATAACGATGCAGGTGAGCAGGAAGCGTTTCCGTCCGAAGCGTTGCCCAAACCAGCCGCTGACAGGCAGAATGATCGCGTTGGCCACCAGGTAGCTGGTGAGCACCCACGTAGCTTCATTGGTGCTGGCCGACAGGCTTCCGGCGATATAGGGCAACGCCACCGACGCAATGGAGGTATCGAGCACCTCCATGAACGTCGGCAGAATCACTGAGAGCGCGATCAGCCACGGATTGGTCTGTTGTTCTCTACTGACGGTCAAATTCGCTATTTCCTTGCTGCTTCGTGCTGCGTTTTTGATCTTCGACAGGGATGGTTCGAAAGGGAGCTACGTTACTCGAATCTAAAATTCAGCCGCGCTGGGTCAACTGTTTTGCTCGTACTGAACGATCTGGCCCAGTCGCAACCGAAGGGCATATCCCGGTGCAAAATTGAACCGGATGGAGGTTAGATGCAGCGTGGTTTCAGTTCGTGGCAGGAATTGTCGTCAGTTCCGGCAATCACTTCGAAGTCGGCGGAGTGCGCCCATGATTGGATTGTACTGGCCGCAAGAGAAAATAGATTTGAATCGAATTTGAATTCGGCGAATCGGTGGATGAAGTTCTGTTGTCTCGGTCAGGCGACCGTTGCCGGGCTCTACACTTGAAGTAGGCAAATTCGCGATCGAATGTCTACAACCCTCCTGGAAAAAGGATACGAGGAATGAGCAGTCGTCTGGGCACCACGCTGGAGATGATCAAGTGGGAGCACTCTGTATTCGCGCTGCCGTTCGCGCTGACAGGAGCGATGCTCGCGGCCCGTGGCCTGCCTTCCTGGCGTGTGCTGTTCTGGATCGTCGTCTGCATGATTGCGGCCCGATCGGCAGCGATGGCCTTTAATCGCTGGGCGGATGCGGAGATTGACCGCGTGAATCCTCGGACGGCGACGCGAGCGATTCCCGCGGGCCTGCTCAGTCGGCAATTCACCATTGGGTTCACGATTGTTTCGGCGGCAATATTTTTGTTTGCAGCAAGCCGGCTCAATCGCCTCACCCTGGAACTGGCTCCTCTGGCGCTGGCGGTCATTTTTTTCTATTCCTACGCCAAGCGATTTACGCACTGGTCGCACTTGGTGCTGGGCTTGGCGTTGGGAATTGCGCCTTCTGCGGCGTGGATTGCGGTGCGAGGCTCTCTGGATCCGCGTATTGTGGTGCTGACGGCTGCGGTCCTGTTCTGGGTAGGCGGCTTCGATGTGCTGTATGCCTGCCAGGATTACGAACACGATGTGCAGGCCGGGCTGCATAGTATTCCGCAGGCATTTGGACTTCAGACCGCGTTTTGGATTGCACGGATCATGCATCTCGCCATGCTGATTTTATTGGTGGCGCTGATTGTACTGTTCCATCTGAGCTGGATCACCGCGGTGGGCGTAGTCGCTGTGGCCGCGATGTTGATCTATGAGCATCAACTGGTTTCCCCGACGGACCTCCGTCGACTGAACGCGGCATTTTTTACTATGAACGGAATTATTTCGTTTGTATTTTTTCTGGCGGTGGCAGCGGATCTGCTGTTTCGGAAGTAGCGCAGTTAATGAAATGCCCCCGGGAGAATGATCCCTCGGGGGCGTTTTGCGCGATGGTGACCGCATTCCGTCGATGTCAGATTCCCTTCGCCGGGCGGCGCGTCCAATCAGGCAGTCCGATTTGAAACATCGTTCATGCGATGCTGTTCCTTAATCGCATCAATTTTTTCGTTCACTCGATTTTTGCTCTGTTCCACGTTGCGGGAGATGTTCTCGCGTGTATCGTGGGCATCCTGTTCGCGGGTCTTGTTGGCCGCGTCCTTCACATTGCCCCAGGTTTCCTTGGCCGCGCCCTTGACCTGGTCTGCCACGCCGCGATTCGCCAGATCGTCGTTGCCGACCGCTTCTCCGACACCTTGTTTGAGTTTGCCTGTAGCCTGATCGACTTTTCCTGCGACTTGATCCTTGTTCATGGGGATTGCTCCTGTGTGTTGCTGTACATCATCTGGCCGGTGCCGCGTTGGCCATCGGGCCAGGGGTTGGGGAAGTTGAAATGGAACGTCTCACGTTGTCGTAAGACGCTCCACTTGACGGGTGATCGAGCTAAACAACAGTGCGTCTTCCGCCGATGATTGCAAAGATGAGAACAACGAGTGCAATCACAAGCAAAATATGGATATACGCGCCGAGTACGTGGAAGCCGATGAATCCGAGCAGCCACAAGATCAGAAGAATTACAAAAATAGTCCACAACATTCGTTTCGTCTCCTTACAGTCGAAGCCGGTACCTGTGATAAGTTGCGCGTAAGCGGAAAGAAGGTTGCCGCGTGACGCGAATATTTCGCGGATGTCATTTTTGTAGGGAGGTTGGATGCAGGTTGCGATCCAGGGAGAGCTTGGCTCATTTAGTCACGAAGCGAGTTTGACTTTACTTCCACAGAGCGAAATCGTGCCGTGCGCTGCGGCCGGTGCTGTGCTGGAGGCGCTGAAATCCGGTCGTGTCGATGCTGCCGTGATCCCGGTGGAGAACAGCCTCGCGGGATCGGTGATGGATTTTTACGATCTGTTTTTCGCTCACGAATTTTTTGTTGAGCTTGAATTGGAGATGCGCATCCGGCACAACCTGATGGTGGCGCACGGGGTAGAAATGGAGACGGTGCGGCAGGTGCTGTCTCATCCTGTCGCGCTGGCGCAGTGTAAGGGATTTTTTGCGGCGCATCCGCAACTGGAGGCGATGGCTTTCTACGATACTGCCGGTGCGGTTCGTCACATCGCGGAATCCAGGCAAAGTCAGCTGGCAGCCATCGGCAGCAAACAGGCAGCACGGCAGTATGGAGCCAGCATTCTCCAGGAAAATATCGAAGACCGCGAAGAGAGTTACACTCGCTTCTGGCTGATTCGGCGTCACGGTTCGGTCGTGAAAGAAGCCATCCCGACGAAGCTGTCGGTTGCGTTTGTCCTGGAGAATCGGCCCGGCAGCCTGCTGCACGCGTTGAATACGTTCGCAGCGCGGCGCTTGAACCTGACCAAGATTGAATCACGGCCAATAACCGGCCGTCCGTGGGAATACATGTTCTATGCCGATGTCATGATTCCAGGCAACCTTGAGGCCGACGGAGCTCTCTTTGACCTGAGTAAAGTCTGTTCCACTGTAAAGGAGTTGGGGCGGTACCGGGTTCTTTCTCCTGCATCGAATCGATAGAGGGACAATCCGACCCTGAGAGTCCTAAGGATGTGCTCAGGATGCTCAATACGCCGATCGGGCTGCTTCGCCGATAATAGATTTTGCAACTATTGCGGGCCATGAGCGTCTAAGATTCATAAAGGTTGATATAGGGGGACTCAATGTCCAGCGATTTTTTAAGTGTAATCCATCCCGGAGAGCGGAAAGGCCGCGATAAGGATGGTTCCAAGCAGGTCTATCCTGTTCTGCCCGTTCGAGATACGGTGCTGTTTCCGCACGCCGTGTTGCCCCTGACCGTGGGACGGGAAAGTTCCATTCAATTGGTGCAGTCGCTCGGGGAAGAGAAGACAATCATCGTGGTCGCACAGCGCGAAGCGCGCATGGATACGCCTCAGCCGTCGGATTTATATGCTGTGGGAACCTTGGCGACGGTGCACAAAGTTGTGAAAATGCCCAACCAGAGTCTGTTCGTGTTCACGGAGGGCACCGAGCGGGTGAAGTTAACGGAGTTCGATCAATCGACACCGTATATGAAGTCGCAGGTGGAAGTGATCGACGACGTCGACCCGGAGAAAAGTCCGGAGGCGGAAGCCCTGCAGCGCAATATTCTGGCGCAATTTCAGCATATTGTGACTGCCTCACCAACCTTGTCCGACGAGTTGCAGACGATTGCGCTGAACATCGACGAGCCCGGTCGCCTGGTCGACTTTATCGCGTCTTCGCTGCCGATCCTCTCCACGGTTGATAAGCAGGAACTGCTGGAAACTCCCGACGTGATGGCACGGATGACGCGCATGAACCGGCATCTGGCCAAGGAACTGGAAGTCCAGCAACTGCGCAATAAGATCCAGTCTGAGGTGCAGGACCAGGTGCAGCAATCGCAGCGGGACTATTACCTGCGGGAGCAGATGAAGGCGATTCAGAAGGAGCTTGGCGAACTCGACGAAGGTCAAAAAGACATCGAAGAGCTGCGCGAAAAGTTGGAAGCCGCTGGCATGCCGGAGCCAGTGAAGAAGGAAGGCTTGAAAGAACTGAGCCGGTTATCTCGGATGTCCCCCATGGCGCCGGATTATTCCATCACGCGCAACTACATCGAGTGGCTGGTGGTGTTGCCGTGGACCAAATCTTCCGGCAGCGAAGTGGATATCACCAAGGCCAAAGAGATTCTGGATGAGGATCACTATGACCTGAAGAAGGTGAAGGAGCGCATCCTGGATTATCTGGCGGTGCGTCGTCTCAAGCCGGACATGAAGGGGCCGATCCTTTGCTTTGTCGGGCCTCCTGGTGTGGGAAAAACCTCGCTGGGTCGCAGTATTGCGCGGGCACTGGGTCGCAAGTTCCAGAGAATCTCTCTGGGCGGCATGCATGATGAGGCGGAAATCCGCGGACATCGGCGCACCTACATCGGCGCCATGCCCGGCCAGATCATGCAGTCATTACGGCGAGCGGAAACAAACGATCCCGTCTTCATGTTGGATGAGGTGGACAAGCTGGGGCGCGATTTCCGCGGAGATCCGTCATCGGCGTTGCTTGAGACGTTGGACCCGGAGCAGAATTTCAGCTTCCGCGACAACTACCTTGACGTGCCCTTCGATCTTTCGAAAGTGCTGTTCATCTGCACGGCGAACATGCTGGATCCAATCCCAGAGCCGCTGCGGGACCGCATGGAGATCATCGAACTGACCGGCTATACGGAAGATGAAAAGGTGCACATTGCGTTTCGCTACCTGATTCCTCGGCAGATCAAGGAGAACGGCATCGAAGCCAAGGATATTGAGTTTCCAGAGGAAGCGGTGCGCAGCATGGTGCGGCACTACACGCACGAAGCGGGCGTTCGCAAGCTGGAGCAGTGGATTGGTACCGTCTGCCGCAAGCAGGCGCGGCGGATTGCCGAAGGCCTGACAGACAAACTGGTCGTCACGCCGGCGGTCATCCAGGAATTTCTGGGCGGCATTAAGGTGCGCGTCGATACCGAAATTGCTGAGCGCACCAAGCGCCCGGGCGTGGCTGTGGGGCTGGCCTGGACTCCGGCGGGAGGCGACATT
>JAZKAG010000136.1:0-21260 GCA_040389265.1 Acidobacteriota bacterium | reverse complement strand
GAAGCCAACCGCATGAAGGGCAAAGGCGGCTTTACGATGACCGGGCAGATCGGCGAGGTGATGCAGGAATCCATGCAGGCCGCGCTTACCTGGGTCCGCTCGAATGCGAAACTGCTGAGCCTGAAAGAGGACTTCAACACGGAAGTCGACCTGCATATTCACATTCCTGCAGGCGCGATTCCCAAGGATGGCCCGTCGGCCGGCGTGACCCTGGCAACCACCCTGGTCTCGCTGATGACAGACACCATCATTCGTCCGCTGACCGCGATGACGGGTGAGATTACGCTGAGCGGCAACGTGCTGCCGGTGGGCGGCATCAAGGAGAAGTTCCTGGCGGCTCGTCGGGCCGGGGTTCGCGACATCATTCTTCCGGAAGAAAACCGGTTGAATGTGGAAGAGGACCTGTTGCCGGAGCAGTTGGCGGGCGTGACCATTCACTACGCGCGCCGTATTGAAGATGTGCTCGCGATTGCGCTGCCGGATGCGTTAAGACCGCGGGTCCTGGAGGAAGTGATCCAGCAGGAGCCGCCGGTTACGCAGGTGCCGGAAGAGGCGCACGCATAATTTGAAGAATTTCCACCGTCTGGCGTGGGGCCACGAGCTCCTCGCCAGATTTTTTTTTGCGCGGTTCATGTGTATGTTGACCATCGGACACTCCACACTTGCGATCGACGTATTTCTCGGTGCTTTGAAGGATAATGGCGTCCGCCTGCTGGTCGACGTGCGGACGATTCCGCAGTCGCGCTTCAATCCTCAATTTGGCACGGATCGCTTGTCGGCTTCGTTGCACTCCGCCGGCATCGAATATCGATGGATGCAGGCGCTGGGCGGCCTGCGCAAAGCGCGAAAGGACTCCATCAATACGGGGTGGCGAAATGCGAATTTCCGCGGCTATGCGGATGCGATGCAGACGGAGGCTTTCCAAGCGGCGCTGCACGAGCTGATGGAACTGGATGCAAACGGCGCTACAGCCATCATGTGTTCGGAAGCAGTGCCGTGGCGCTGCCATCGCTCCCTGATTGGCGATGCGCTGCTGGTCCATGGACATGCTGTGGAAGACATTTTCGTCGCGGCCACAGGAAAGTCGCATCGCAAGCCGCACATGCTGACACCGTTTGCGCGTGTGGAAGGAACGCGACTGTGGTACCCCGGTGAGCCAGAACTGCCCTTGTCGCCGGAAACCCTGCCAGACCGGATAAGCTAAATTCATGCACGTGCATATACTGCTGTTCGGCGCATTGAAGGATCTGCGGGCGCGGCAGAAGGAAACCATGGAGCTGCCGGAACAGACCACCGTGGGGGAATTTCTCCGCGTATGGTTGGCGGCCGCCCCGCAAATGGAAAAGTACGCAGGTTCGTTGGCGGTTGCAGTAAATCAGGAATATGCACTGTCTACGCAGGTGCTTCACGACGGGGATGAGATTGCCTTGCTGCCCCCTGTAAGTGGGGGCTCCGCGGACCAGGCGCCGCCTGCGCAAGGCGATTGGGTCCGCCTGCAACGCGAGCCGATCGACGCGAGCGCACTAGCAGCCGCCGTGAAAGAAGGCGAGGCCGGAGCCGTGGTGGTGTTCGACGGAATCGTACGCAACAACACGCGTGGACGGCGGACCCTGTATCTCGATTACGAATCGTATGAAGCCATGGCGCTGACCCAGATGCAGGGGCTGGCGCGTGATGCACAGCAGCGCTTCGGCGTGCGTCGGGTGGCGCTGGTGCATCGTCTGGGGCGCTTAGAGGTAGGTGAGACCAGTGTCCTGATTGTGGTGGCCTCCGCGCATCGTGCGCAGGCCTTCGATGCGTGCCGCTGGATCATCGATACTCTGAAGAAGACGGTTCCAATCTGGAAAAAAGAATGGTTTGAGGACGGCGCGGTCTGGGCCGACGGTGAGCCATTTCCAGAAGACATGGCTGCGGGAAATTAGTGATATTTCACCTCGGTGTAAGTTTCGACGGTGAGACTGAGGGTGGTGGACCGCTGCAGGTTGCCGTTGGTTCCGCTGATGGCGATAGTGTAGTTCTGCGGCTTCAGCACCAGCCCGATATTGGCGCAGCCCGTCATGCCAGTTGCCGCTACACCCAGACTGGCAAGCATGAAAATGACGATCAAGACCTTTCCGCGAACCGGCCGGAGACCTTTGCGTTTGCCTGCCAGTCCCAATAACGGAAAGCCCAATATCAAGAGACTGCATTCCAAAGCCGAGGCTCTCCCGTGAAAAGGACGTTCAATCGGCATCGATTCAGCTTTTGTCTTCGGAAAGGCAATCGTAAGAGTTGATGAGGCTTTCGCGTCGGAGACGGTGATCGAGGCAGGGGCGAAGTTCGCAGTCGCGCCGGCGGGAAGTCCGGTAGCGACCAGCGCCACGCTCCCAGCGAAGCCATAGAAGCCGGTGACCGTCACGGTATACACGGCGGATGGGGCGGTGGAAGAAATTGTCTGGCTCGACGGAGTTGCCGACAAGCTGAAATCAGGTCTGCCAGCGCTGGCGGGAAGTCCGGTAGCGTTCAGGTAAACGGTTTGCTGGAAGGGCGATGTGCTCGCCGCGTTATCGGCGATCTTGGCGGTGCCGCTGATCGGGCCGCTTTGTATCGGAGTGAAGCTCAAAATCAGGTCGCACCCGCTGCCTGGCGCAAGCGATGCCGTGGACGAGGAGATGTCGAGTTGGGGGCAGGTACTTGAAGTGCTGATGCCGAAGTTGGGCGAAACGCTGGGATTGAGTCCACTGGAAGGAATCGAAAATATCAGTGGTGCATTGCCCGTGTTTGTCACCGTTGCGGTCTGCGGACTATCCAGACTGCTGAAGCCGATTGGTGTAGCGGCAAAGTACAGGTGGCTATCGAGGACATTGATTTTGCGAATGCGGTTGTTCAGCGAATCGGCGATGTAGAGATTTCCCGAGCCGTCCATCGAGATGGCGTTCGGGTAGTTCAATTGCGCGCCGGATGCGCTAAACCCATCTCCGCCAAATCCGGCGGTTCCCGTTCCGGCGACGGTTGTAATGATTCCGGATTCCGCAGAGACTTCACGGATGCGGCCGTTGTTGGTGTCCGCGATATAGAGATCCCCGGCACTGTCCACCGAAACATCGCCTGGAGCATCCAGTTCGGCGCTGGTTGCGAGGCCGCCATCGCCGCTGAATCCGGCAGTTCCGCTACCCGCAACCGTCGTAATGATGCCGCTGGTGGCCGCCACTTTTCGGACCACATTATTGCCCAGGTCGGCGATGTACAAATTTCCATTCGTATCCACAGCCACGCCGTTGGGGCTATGCAACTCGGCGCTGGTTGCCGGCCCGCCATCGCCAGCGTAACCGGGCTTGTGATTTCCGGCGACCGTGGAAATGATGTTCGTAGCCGCGTTGACCTTGCGGATGACGTTGTTACCAGAATCGGCGAAGTAGAGATTGTCTGACGTGTCAAAGGCTAGGCCTGTTGGAAAGCTCATTTCAGCATCGAGCGCCGAACCGCCGTCCCCCACATAGCCTTCCGGGACGTGGGGCGGCTTTCCCACATACTGTCCAATGCCAACCACAGTAGAGATCGTGCCAGTGCTCACCGTTACCTTTCGCACAAAGTCGTTTCCGCTGTCAGCGATGTACAGATTGCCCGCGCTGTCGACGGCCACGCTGGATGGAAGAAACAGTTGAGCGTGAATCGCTGGACCGTTGTCTCCGCTGAAACCTTCTGATCCTTTGGAACCTGCAACGGTAGTAATAATGCCGGTTTTTGCGGCCACCTCACGAACCACGCTGTCCTGAAGATCTGCAATATACATGTTGCCTGCACCATCGATAGCGGTCGCGAGCGGAATCGGAACCGCCGAGTTGACGGCCGGGCCTCCGTCGCCCGAATAGCTCGCATTTCCGTTTCCAGCTATGGTGCTGATTGTCGCCGGGGCCAGCGCCACCTGTGGGCCAATGCCAACGCCCTCCAAGCCGAAGTTGAAGTTTCCAGAAGAGGTGGCTACCTGTAATGCGCCTGGACGTCCTCCCGGGCCGGCCGCCGTGAAGGTCACGCTGACATCGCAAACTGTTCCAGCGGGCAGCACGGCGTTTAACGCGCATCCGACGGACTGCACCGCGTATTCCTGCCGCGAGCCAGCGGAGGGCTGCACGACGATAGACGTGATCGTAATGCTCTCCGCATGCACCAGCAGGGGAACCGTGACGGCTATGCTGGTCGTCCCAACCGCTGTTGCCGGAAAGATCGCGCTCTGGCGTGGTGTGTTGAGCTGGAGGAACTGGGCCGAGGCGACGCTGGCGGATGCGATCATCAGCAACGTCAAGATGGATAAGCTTCCAAAAGCCATTGATTGATTCGGACGATCGCCGAATAGGAAAGAAAACCCGCGCATGATCATCTGCCCTCGAAACATTCGGCGAGGGCTGTCTGGGGAAAGTCTCGCCTGGCCGCGCGGCAAGCAAAGTCTTGCCGGCAAACTCAGCCCATTCTACTCGAGGAATCCTAAATGAATACAGAGGACCCAGGATCGTCGGTAAGCTGATGAGGTTCTTTCCCTCAGCGGCAAGCTCGGCAAGGGAAATCTTGTATTACGCGGCTCAGCGCGTACCCAGTCATATCCCACACTGACCGTTGGAGCGAGACGGTATACTTACCCTGTGAACACTTCTGGCGGCAGCCGTCGCAAGCAAAAATCCCATCATCCGCAAACGGAAACCGGGCAGGAAGCCATGTACCTGCACACACTAAGCGAGCGCCAGACGCCCGTGGTGGTGCAGTTGCGGGATGGCGAGGTGTTGCAGGGCTGGATCGAATATTTTGACGACCGCATGATTCGCCTCACCCGGGAAGGCAAGCCAAATCTCTTCATCTATAAGCACCAGATTCTGACCATCACGGAAAAAGCTCGCAAGCCTGCGCCGCGCAGAGACAAGCAGCCTGAAGCGGAAGAACCGAGCGAGGATTCGCTGGTATGAGCGATCAGAGCCTGCCTCATGCCGGGCCAGCATCGGAAATGGCGCGTGCTGCGGGTGCGTTGCTGCGCAAACATTACGAGCATGGCGTGGCCACCGAGTACAAGGGAGAAGTCGACCTGGTAACGGTCGCAGACCGTGAGAGCGAGAAGCTGTTGGTCGAGCGCTTGCGGGCGCAATGGCCGGATTATGGCATCGTCGGCGAAGAGGGCACCCGCAGCCAGATGGAATGCGAGTACCGCTGGTACATCGATCCACTGGATGGCACAACAAATTTCGCCCATGGATTTCCGGCGTTCTGTGTGTCGATGGGGTTGGAACGTCGAGCTCCAGGAACGGCGACGGATGCGGACGGCGAGCTGGTCGCGGCAGTCATCTATGACCCGCTGCGGGATGAAATGTTTCTCGCGGAAAAAGAAAAAGGCGCGACGCTGAACGGCAAGCTGATGCATGTTTCCGCGACGGAAACTTTGGCTGAATCGTTAATTGCTACGGGCTTTCCCAGCCGCAAACGCCACGGCAATCCCAACGTGCATTTCTATCATGAGTTCACTCTGCGGTCGCACGGAGTGCGCCGCGCCGGTTCCGCTGCCCTCGATCTGGCTTACACCGCCTGCGGACGCATGGACGGGTACTGGGAGTTCAAGCTGAATGCCTGGGATACGGCGGCGGGGGTGTTGCTGGTGCGGGAGGCGGGCGGCAGGGTGACGTATGTGGATGGCAGCCCGTTTCACCTGGTCAGCGCAGAGGTGCTGGCCAGCAATGGAAAGATTCACAGCGCGATGGTTCAGTTGTTTCAAGACATGCTTGCCGGACGCAACTTGGAGCCAATCCAATCTGCCCGAGAATTTGCCGCCGAACGAGCCGAACGACTTGCCGCGGCCGCAAAATGAGTGATGAAACTCCGGCGCGGTAAATTTTTTACGAGTGACAACCTTGCACCGGCGGTGCTGCTACAATCGAGTTGACTGCTAGTCCCTGTCAGGAGAGTTTTCACCCATGGCTTACGTGATTGCAGAACCCTGCATCGGCACAAAGGATACCGCCTGCGTCGATGCCTGCCCGGTGGATTGTATTCATCCCAAGAAGGATGAAGAAGGTTATGAGGGGTCCAATCAGCTCTTCATCGATCCAGTGGAATGCATTGATTGCGGTGCGTGCGTGCCGGTTTGCCCGGTGTCGGCCATTTTCACCGCCGATGATTTGCCGGAAAAATGGAAATCTTACGAGCAGACCAACGCCCAGCACTTCGGCCGCTAGGTCTGTTTCTAGTTTTGCGAAGGCGCGCAGCTCCAGTGCTGCGCGTTTTTCATTGGGCTTCGCTTTTCGCTTCAATTGAGTTGAATTTCTTTCGACCCTATGACGCTGCATCAATCTGAGGCGATCGTCCTACGTACCTGGCCGCTGCGGGAGTCGGATCTGCTGGTGTCATTATTGACGCGCGACCTGGGCAAAGTGCGTGGCGTCGCCAAGGCAGCCTTGAAATCCAGAAAGCGATTTGGCGGGACGCTGGAGCCAATGACCTACGTGCATGCGGCCTACGCCGAACGGCCTCGTCAGGAACTGGTACGGATGGATCACTTTGAAGCGATCACGTCGCCGCTTGCCGAGCCGATCGATTATCTGCGCGCGGCGACCCTGGGCTATTACGCCGAGGTGCTGGAAAATGTGCTGCCCGATCACGATCCGCAGGACGCAATTTTTCGCCTGGCGCTGGCGGTGCTGGAGCAGAGCCAGGTGGAGCACTGCTGGATGCCGGTGACATATTTTTCCCTGTGGATCACACGGCTGATCGGATGGCTTCCAGAGATCGATCGCTGCACGGAATGCGGCGAGCCGTTTGCCGGCGAGGCAGCGTATTTCCATGTATTGTCGGATGGCTTGAGTTGTGTACGGCACAAGAAGCCGAACAGCGGTATGTTGAGTCGCGATTCTTTAGCCTTGGCGCAGCGTATGTTGCGCGACCCAATTCGGGCGATGAGTGTGGAACCATGGACGCGGCAATCAGGCAGGGATCTGCGCCGGTTCCTGGTGCGGACGCTGGAGCGGCATACAGAGCGGCGCTTGAACTCCGCGGAAGTGTTCAGTCGCATGGGTGGCTGACGATCTATGGCCGCCTTCATTCGGAGGTGGGCGAGACATTCGATACAATCAGCATCAACGCGTCCGCACAGGGAATGGAGTTTCTGCTCGTGGTAGCCAACAAGTCTGTCGAAGGAAAAATCCCGCTCACATTTCAAGAGCTTCTGTTTCAGTTGCAGCAATTCTGGGCCAGCCGCGGCTGCATTTTGCAGCAGGCCTATGACGTGGAAGTGGGCGCCGGCACCATGTCGCCGGAAACATTTCTGCGGGTGCTGGGGCCGAAACCGTTTCGCGTGGCGTATGCGCAACCTTCGCGTCGACCGGCCGATGGACGGTATGGCCAAAATCCTAATCGACTCTTCAAGCACACTCAGCTACAGGTCATTTTGAAGCCGCCGCCGGAAAATATTCAGTCTTTGTATCTGGAATCGCTGCAGGCCATTGGGATTGATTTGCGTCAGCATGATGTGAAATTCGAAGAGGACAACTGGGAGTCGCCGACCCTGGGGGCGTGGGGCATTGGCTGGCAGGTGATGTTGGACGGTCTTGAAATTACGCAGTTTACCTATTTCCAGCAGTGCGGCGGAATTGACCTGGACCCCATTGCCGGTGAAATCACGTACGGGCTGGAGCGCATCGCCGCATTTCTGCAGGATGTCGACTCGATTTACGACATTGTGTGGGCGCGCGATCCGGACAGCGGCAAAGAAATCACTTACGGAGAAGTGCGCTTCGCGGAAGAAGTGCAATTTTCCGTCTACAACTTTGAGAAAGCGGATGTAGAGAAACTTTGGCAGCATTTCCGCTTGTACGAAGAAGAATGCAAGGCATTGCTGGAGGAAGCGCGTGCGTTGCCGGAAGATGCCGAAAGTGAGACGCGCAGCCGTTTGCCGCTGCTGGCCGCCTTCGATTTGTGCCTGAAGTGTTCGCACCTTTTCAATTTGCTGGATGCGCGTGGCGCGATCTCGGTGACAGAGCGAGTCGGCGTGATCGCGAGAATTCGCGCGCTGGCGGTGGCTGTGGCCAAAGCCTACGCCGCGCAACAAACGCAGACCATCGCCGCATAAAACCATTCACGATGGAAGTTTAGGAAACGAGTCGCATGCCTGCATTTCTGCTTGAAATTGGATTGGAAGAAATTCCCGCCGGGATGATTGCTGCCGCACAGGCGGAGCTGGCGCAACGCATTGAAAAGCTGCTGACGCGCGAACGCCTGGCGACGAATGCGCCACGGGTCACCAGCTATTCCACGCCGCGATGGCTCGCGGTGCTAGTGGACGGGCTGTTGACCGCACAGCCGGATATGCAGGAAGAAATTGTTGGACCCGCGACCAAAGTCGCTTACAAAGATGGAGCACCTACGCCCGCGGCAATTGCATTCGCCAAAAAATCCGGGGTCGATGTTTCCGATCTCAAAACAATTCAGAATGCCAAGGGTGAATATGTTTCGGCGACGGTTCATCGGCCCGGTCGCACAGCAGCGGTAGTGCTCACGGAGGGCCTGCCGGCGGAGATCGCCGGAATCTACTGGCCGAAGAGCATGTACTGGCGCGCGGGCAAGCCGGAGCGATTTGTGCGGCCGGTGCGTTGGATGGTGGCGCTTCTCGATGAGGAAATTCTTCCTCTGGAATTCGCCGGCGTCACGGCTGGTCGAGCCAGTTATGGCCATCGCGTGCTGCACGGTGGTGCGCCTGTCCTGGTGAGTGCGCCGCATGCATATGCAACGACGCTGGCGGCTGCGTATGTTGAGGTGGATCCAGCGGCGCGTCGAGAGCGCATTCGCAAAGCGCTGGACAAAGCGACACGACTCATCGCCGGCGCGCGCTGGCGTGAGGATGAAGATCTGGTGGACATCGTCACCAACCTGACCGAGTGGCCGAGCGTGATTCTCGGCGGGTTTGAGGCGAGCTATCTCGATCTGCCGGAGGAAGTTCTGGTGACGGTGATGCGCGGCCACCAGAAATATTTCGCGCTGGAGAATAGCGACAAGAAGCTGCTGCCGAATTTTCTGGCAGTGTTGAATCTGGAAGTAGACGAGGCAGGAGCCGCGGTGATTCGCCATGGCAACGAGCGAGTGCTGCGGGCGCGATTCAACGACGCGCGCTTCTTCTGGGATGTGGACCAGAAAATTCCGTTGGTCGATCGAGTGGAGATGCTGAAGAGTGTCACCTTCCAGAAAGATCTGGGCAGCTACTGGGATAAGACGGAGAGAAACCGTGCAGTCGCGCGAAGGATCATCGAGCGACTCGATCCGCCACTTTTTGATTCTGAGATAAAGTTCACTACATTTTGCGCCGGAGTCGATCAGGCTGCGTTGCTGGCGAAAGCCGATCTGACGACGGAGATGGTGAAGGAGTTTACCGAGCTGCAGGGCGTGGTCGGGGGCTTGTATGCGCGGGCGCAGCGGCTGCCAGACGGCGTTGCGCGAGCCATTCACGATCACTACAAGCCCGCTTCACAGGAAGATACGATCCCGAGCCTGCCCGCGGGATCGATCGTGGCGTTAGCGGACAAGAGCAGCAGCATCGTCGATATGTTTGCTATTGGATTGCAGCCCACGGGATCGAAAGATCCATTCGCGCTACGCCGCGCGGGCAATGGCGTGGTGCGTATTCTGGTGGAAGATGAGAAGCTCAACGACAGCCTGCATCTGTTGCACGTCTCGAACGCGGCCATCGAAGGAACCAAAGCGGCGGCGGATACGGCGTTGCGAGCCTCGATCGACGAATTCCTGCTGGATCGTTTTGAGTTCTATCTGCGTGAGGCAACCAAGGTAAATCCGCAGGTCGCGCGCGCGATTCGCAAAGCGGGGACGACGGGAAATGACGACACAGTAGGCGGACACCGGATCGGGTACGGCAAAATCGCAGGATTCGCCAAAGCTCTGGACGCGCAGGTCGGCTCGCCGAATGTATTGGCGGTGGCGGAACTGCTGAAGCGGACAGCCAACATCCTGCGTCAGGCGCGCGAGAAAAAAATTATCTTCGCCGATCAGGAAACAGAAGGACTGCTTCGTGAGGCGGCGGAAAAAGATTTGTCGCGCAAGGTGACCGACGTGAACGCAGCCATCCAGCGCTGTTATCGCGAAGGGGACTACGATGCGGTGATTGCGGCCATCGCCAGCCTGCAGCCGCCGCTGAATTCCTTTTTCGATTCGGTAATGGTGATGGTGGAAGATGCGTCCCTGCGAGACAATCGCCTGGCGCTCCTCTCGCGTACCGAATCTGTTGTGCGATGGGCGGCGGAGTTTTCTGAACTGGCGTCGATCTAGTTCAGCTTTTGCAGGCGCGCGATCAGCTTCTGCGCCAGGCTTTCTTCGCTCTCCGTCCACAGTAGGCGCGTCTCTACGCCGCAATTCTTTTCTACCTGCGTCGTGAAGTCCACCAACTGCTGAATATTCTTCTTCACGAATAGCTGGTCGTCCTCGTGCAGTGGAATGTCGTCGCAGAGGAACGGTGTGTCGAGCCCCAGGTCGACGCGAATGTGTCCGTTTTGCTCATAGCTGCCGTCGTCGAACTGCGGCCCCAGGCCAACCACGCGCAGTATGCGAACTTCTTCTTTCCAGATTGGATCCAGCAGCCCATCGCTCTCCGGATACCACAGCTTCCACGGCACTTCGAACTCATAGGCGCTGTCTTCATGCAGAATCTCTGTGGCCTCGGCAACAGCTTGCTCCGGCGAGGCTGGCTCCTCATTTTCCGCAATATAGACGCGCTGAAACGTAGGTGACTGCTGCCAGTCCAACGGATAGACCGAGGCCGCGGTGACCAGTGGATGAGGAAGCTGCTGCATGACGCTGACCAACTTTTCCGGCAGCGATGTCAGGCGGAAGTTTGGAAACCACAGGCTGTAGTACAGAGAATCTGCCATGTCTCCATTGTAGATTTTTTCGGCACGCGAAGCATTTTCAGAGACGATCGTGATGCGGGTTTCCTGCTTCGCCATCCTGGCTGCGCCGAGATAAGGGCAACCACAACATCTGCGGTGCGAAATGAGAAGATGGTGGTATGCATTGGACAATTGAGCGGTTACGCCTGGCAATCGTCGTAGTGGCTGCGCTGTTGCTGTTGTCCATCCTCGGCTCGATTCTCTATGGGCGCTGGCGAATTCGCCATGCTGTGCAGGACCTTCCGGCGCGCTTGGGAATCCAGATCAAGTCCACAACCCAGGGTTTTGTCCTCTCGAAATCGGACGAAGGCCGAAAGCTGTTTACCTTGCATGCAGCGCGCGCCGTCAGCTTTAAAATGGGCGGCCGGGTGCTGCTGCACGATGTCCAGATCGATATATATAACCGGCAGAATGACCAGGCTGATTCCATTTCCGGCAAGGATTTTGAGTACGACCAGGACAGCCAGGTTGTGATCGCGCAGGGAGAGGCACACATCGTGCTGCATCCTCCACCGTCGCACTCCGAAGCTACCTCGAATGACGCAGAACAGATTATCCACGTCACCACCCATGGCCTGATCTTTCATCAAAAGACTGGCGAAGCCACCTGCAACGGTGAGGTAGATTTTCAGTATTCAAAATCTACCGGCAAGGCGCTAGGAGCACAGTACTATTCGAAAACCGGGCAATTGATTTTGCAATCCCAGGTGGTGCTGACTACCGAGATGCAGAATCGATCCGCAGTCGTACATGCCGCTCGCGCCGTTTACGATCGAGAATCGTCACAGGTGCACATGGCACAGCCCCGGTATCTTTCCACAGGCTCGACCGGGGATCAGCACGGCAGCGCGAGCGCCGCGACAGTGTACTTGCGCATGGATGGTTCGGCAGAAAGGTTGGATGCGCTGGGCTCGGTGGATATTGCTTCGGCGGCCGGAACAGGGGTTCGATCTTCGTCGATGCGGGTGGATATCGACGAAAACAATCAACCGCAACAGGCGCATTTTACCGGTGGGGTGCAGCTAACCCAGAACCAGGCGACGCAGCAGACCGTGGGCACCGCCCGGAATGCGGTGGTCGACTTTAATGCGCAAGGGCACGCGAAACAGGTCACGCTGGATGGGGACGTCGACTTTCGGCAGCAGATCGACGCGGACAAAAATGATCTTCATCGCAGGCTGGTAGCAAGCCATTTAGTGCTGCACCTCAAGTCCACCTCCCCACATCCAAAAAACGCGAAGGGACAGAATTCCGAAGCACAACTGCAGCTGGCACAGGCAAGCGGTGGGGCAGTGTTCACTTCGCAGAATGCGGTGGAGGGACACCCCGAGCAGGAGACGAGCCTGGGCGCACAGACCATGCAGGCGACATTTGCGAGCGGCAACCAGATACAGCACTTAGAGGGTGCCGGGCAAACAAGCATTCGAATGGTGGCGAAGAATGGGGACATTGATACCAGCACGGGAGATAGGCTCACAGTTGATTTTCTGACCGGCATGCCAAAGGCTGACGCGATAGGCCACGGCCGCGCAGAGGATGCGAACGCCCAGTCGATTCGAATGGCAGTGCAGACGGGGAATGTGGTCCTACAGCAGGTATCCACGAAAAAGACAGGCGGATCCGGAGATTTGAAGGACTCGCAAAAATCAACAGCGACGGCAGATCGCGCCGAATACGTTGGGGCCACGGATACCTTGACGTTGACCGGGAAGCCCGTATTCCGCGATGAGGAGCTGGAGATGACGGCGGATCGATTTGCGTTCGAGCGCGCGGGCGGCAACATGGTAGCGACGGGTTCGGTACAAACAACGGTTCGAGCGCGTAGCGCGACCGGGGCGGAAGGGCTGTTGAGCGGAAATCAGCCCACCCACGTGGTGGCTCGCCGGGCGCAGGTGATCCATGATTCCCAGCAGGCCGTCTTTACGGGTCACGCGCGACTATGGCAGGGCGCGAATTCGATAGAAGCTCCGGTGATTGAGCTGTCGCAGAAGATGCAGACCCTGACTGCATCCGGCAACGGATCGTGCACTCAATGCGTGCGTACAACGTTTCTAGGCAAGAGCGTCCCCAAGCCATCGACAGATCCCGCGAACGCGAATATCTCCACTGCTGCAAATGCTGGAGACATCGCTGCCAGGGACTCCAATCGTGGGCCGTCGACATTTCGTGTGCTAAGCCAGCGACTGCTGTACTCCGATGCGGAGCGAAAGGCCACATTCTTCGACCACGTGCAGGCTATCAGTTCCGGCGACAATATCTTTGCGGATCAGGCGGAGGTCTTCCTGACGCCATCGAACAGTCACTCCCAGGCGCGTACGGTGGCGGCGCGTTCTGCAGACGCGGAAAGTAAATCGTCAGTCCAGAGTAACAATTCCCCGCAATCCGCGGTTGAACGAATTGTGGCGACGGGACACGTGGTGGTGGAGCAGCCGGGACGCCGCGGAACCGGGACGCGGTTGCTGTACACGGCGAGCGATGGAAAATTTGTGCTGACCGGGAATGGCGCCAGCCCGCCGCAGGTAATGGACTCGATACAAGGAACAGTCACCGGCCAGGTTCTCACATTTTCTTCCGAGACACAGGCGATAATAGTAAGCGGTAGCCCCAACGACGCGGCAGTGACAAAGACCAGGGTGCAAAAAAAATAATGCAGCGATTGACGACCGACCTGTTGGCCAAAAATTATCGAGGTAGGCAGGTCGTCCGAGGTGTAAGCCTCGACATCCACAAAGGCGAGGTGGTCGGCCTGCTGGGGCCGAACGGTGCCGGCAAAACCACTACCTTCTACATGATTGTTGGCCTGGTTGAACCCGATGCCGGGCGCGTCATGGTTGGCGACCGTGAGATCACTCGACTGCCGATGTACCTGCGGGCGCGAAATTTCGGTATCAGTTATCTGCCACAGGAGCCGTCGGTCTTTCGCAAACTGACGGTGGAAGAGAATATCCTGGCTGTCCTGGAAGTTCAGCCCGGCGGATGGCAGCAGCGGCGAACTCGTATGGAAAGACTGATCGAGCAGCTGAGCCTTGGCCACGTGCGCAAGACTCGAGGCTATGCGCTCTCGGGTGGCGAACGGCGTCGGGTAGAGATTGCTCGATGCCTGTCGATTGAGCCGAACTTCATTCTGCTGGACGAACCATTTTCTGGAATCGATCCCATCGCGGTGCACGATCTGCAGGAGATTATTTTCGATCTGAAGACGAGCGGTTATGGCGTACTGATCACCGACCATAACGTGCGAGAGACCCTGACGGTGACAGACCGGGCCTACATCATCAACGAAGGAAAGATTTTCCGCACCGGGACACCGGAGGAACTCGGCCAGGATCCGGAAGTTCGCCGAGTCTACCTGGGTGAAGGATTCACCCTGAATTAGAAGCATTTGGCGCAAAAGCTCAAGGAGAATCCGCCGTCTCCAACATCTCGGACGTAACCATCTAAACGCCTCGGTAAGCAATTTGCGTGCAAAATTCGCAAACATAAGAATATAAGTTAGATACAGGCAATTCTGCGGCGTCTGCCGTGATCGCCTCGATCCACCCCATGTAAACTGGACCTAACTCTTCGGTCCAACTGGAATCTTGTTATGGCTCTTCTTCAACCCCGGCTCAATTTGAAGGTTTCGCAGAAGCAGATCCTGACTCCTGGACTGGTTCAGATGGTCAGCTTACTGGCCCTGAACAAGCAGGAACTGAAGGAGATGATCGACGCGGAGCTTTTAGAGAATCCGGTCCTGGAAGAATTGGAAGAGTCGGTTCCTCTCGCAGAAGAGATTCGCACGCCGGAAGAAGCGGCCCCTGCGGGAGAGGAAAAGGCGGAAGCGAAAGATCCCTTCGACGAGATCGATTTCGGATCCTACTTCCAGGATTATCTGGACCCTGGGTACCGCACTCCACAAAGCACCGAAATCAACGAAAAGCCCTCCTTCGAGAATTTTCTCTCCAAGCCGACCACCCTGACCGATCATTTGATGTGGCAGCTGGGCTCGCTGCATTTGACCGACGGGGTCAGGGAGGCAGCCGAGCTGATCATCGGCAATCTGGATGAAGATGGCTACCTGACTGCCAGCGATGAAGAATTGCTGGCGGTTCTGGCGCAGCAGTATTCCCAGGGAGACAAGACGGTTTTCCGCCTCGATAACGCTGCCAATTCAAACGGGCATCGACCGATTGTCGCCCCGATGGTGGCAAATGAGGCTGCCTCGATGATCGAGGCGCTGGCGTTGGGCAATGGCCAGCTGCATGGGTTACATGCCCAGGTCGACGAGGTTAAAAGTGAGCACAACGGGCACAAGCCCGCCAGGGAATATCCTCCATCGCTGCGAAATGACCTGGACGAGGCGCTGAGCATCGTGCGCAGATTCGATCCGGTTGGCATTGCCGCGCGCGGTCTGCGGGAATGCTTGCTGACGCAGCTGGATGTGCGTACGCAACAAGCGGCCGAGCTGGCGGATGGAATCCGTCTGGCTGCATCCGCGGCAACTGATGAGGATGAGGAGATCGAGAACGAATCGCGGATGAATGGCTTCGCTGGTTCGGAGCGCGGTGTCGATCGCTCCGACGCGGAGCGAGTTCAATCGGAGGCCTGCGAAGTGATGGCGCTGGCGCGGCGCATCATTGACGAATTTTTGCCGAATTTGCTAAAGCGCGACATTCGTGAGCTGGCCCGATTCACCGGCAGCCCGCAGCCGAGAGTGCAGCTCGCCATTGAGTCGATTCGCGGCTTGGATCCTAAGCCCGGTCAGCGTTACAACCGTGAGCAGGTGAGGCTGATTGAACCCGATGTGGCCTTCCAGAAACGCGATGACGACTACGTCATCCTGATCAATGACGAGGAGATGCCGACCTTGCGGCTGAACCAGGGATATCGCCGCATGTTAAGCCAGGAAGGCACCGAACGCGAAGTCAAAGATTATGTGAAAGAACGGTATCGCTCCGCAATTCAGCTGATGCGCAACATTGAACAGCGGAAGAATACGATTGTTCGCACCTGCGAAGTGATTGTTCGGCGGCAGCACGAATTTCTGGAGCAAGGTGTCGACTTCTTAAAACCGATGATGATTAAAGACGTGGCGGAAGAGATCGGCGTGCATGCTTCCACCGTGAGCCGAGCGGTTGCCAACAAATATGTGCACACGCCGCAGGGAGTGTTCGAACTGCGATTCTTTTTCTCTGAGGGTGTGAATGGACCGGAAGGCTCGGATACGCCGCTGCTGCTGCTGAAGCGCAAAGTGAAGAAGATGATTGAGGAAGAAGACTCGAGCAAGCCGTTGACGGATGATGCGATTGCGCACCTGCTGCAGTCGCAGGGAATTGCGGTGAATCGCCGAACCGTAGCGAAATACCGCGAAGACATGGGCATCCCCAGCACCCACCAGCGTCGCGTTCGCATCTGAGTACATAGCTGAATCAACCGAGATCAGATTTGAGAGGGATGCGGATGGACTCCGAACTGACTGGAAGAAATGTGAAGGTCACCAAAGACCTGCGGGCCATGGCGGACGAGAGCCTGGACCGAATTGAAAAAATCGTGGGCCGAGGCGCAAGTGCCCGCATCATCTTTCGTTCTGAGAAACATCTTTCCATCGCTGAAGTCACGGTGAATGCGCGCCAACACACCGTGGTGGGAATGGCTGAAGCGCCCGACCTGACCATCGCTTTGCGTACCGCGTTGGAAAAGACGGAGAAGCAGGCAATTCGCTGGAGGAAAAGCAAAGTCGAGAAAAAGCGCCAGGCCAAACCCATCAGCTCGGTGTTGCCGGCCGTTCCGACCGAACCGATCGAGCCCAGCGATGCGGCACTGGCGCGCAAAAACGGAAACGGGGCCACACCCGGAAAAAGAAAGCCCTCGGGGGTCCATATCGTTCCCGCGCCCGAGGCCTTGGCTCTGCGGCCGATGACCATAGAAGAAGCGGTGAAAGAAGCGGAAGCGGCCGATCGCGCGGTATTTGTGTTTCGCGATCTGGCGGGCGATCTGAAAGTTTTGCACTGCGCTGGCGATGGATTGGTGCGGCTGACAGAAGTGTCGTAAACGCGTACGCTCCACAGAAATTCTCTGGTTCAACGTTACGGTTTGACCGTACAATTTTGGTTCACCCTACATTCATAGCAACATGCTGATGCGGAGTGGACGAGGACCGATGACGGGGACCACCAAAAAACGACAGCCCGAGCCGAAAAAGCCTGCACCGCGCGGCAAGAATAAAATGACGGCGGATGCAAAGGGTTTTGTGGCATCTCTCGGACGGCGCGGTCGCAGCGAAGAGGCCAAACGCCCGCTGGCTGAGAACGAACTCGTCATTGTGACGGGCATGTCGGGATCAGGCAAATTGTCAGCCCTGAAAGCGTTCGAAGACCTGGGTTATTATTCCGTCGACAATTTGCCGATCGATCTGATTCCCGCGTTCGCCGATCTGATTCGCCAATCCCCGGAAACCAATCGCGCCGCGCTGGTCATCGATGTGCGCGAGGGTTCGCATCTCGATCGCTTTCCGGAAATTTTGCGCAAGGTGCGACAGACAACGTCAACGCGGCTGTTGTTTCTGGAGGCGTCGGAAGAGGTGCTGCTGCGGCGCTTTTCAGAAACACGACGGCCGCATCCCCTGGGTCGCATCGACACCATTCGGCGCTCGATTCAGTCAGAAAGAAAACTGCTGGAGCCGCTGCGCAAAATTGCAGATGTGTGTATCGACACCACGAATTTTAATGTTCACGAGCTGCGCTCTCACATCAACGGGCTGTTTCAACCGGAAAGCGGCGAGAAAAACCTGCTGATTTCTTCGATCAGCTTTGGCTACAAAAATGGTGTGCCGCAGGAAGCTGATCTGGTTTTTGACGTGCGCTTTCTACCGAATCCTCATTTCATTCCGGAATTTCGCCCGCTGACCGGGCAGGATGAAAAAGTGGTGCGTTACATCAATCGCTTTCCAGAGACGAAGGAATTTATTCAGAAGGTTCACGACCTGCTGCTATTTCTGTTGCCGCATTACGTGCAGGAAGGCAAGAGTTATTTGAGCGTGGCCTTTGGATGTACGGGCGGTCAGCACCGCTCTGTAATGATGGCCGAAAAAATGCAGGCGCTGTTGCAGGCCGATGGCTACCAGGTGAAATGCCTGCACCGCGATATGCCTAGATAGGCGCGTGCGCCTCTACTTGCTTGCTACGCGTTGCACGCGAGACGTGGCGCAGCTCCTTAAAGTTTTAGCTGGTTTCCAGGCGCGCAGCGATCGTGTTATACAACCATGCACAGACTGCTCCGCCGACAAGGGCATCAAAAAAGCCATAGACCAGCCCTATAAGGCTTCCAATGGGGCTGATGTTGTAGCCTCGATAGAATCGGCCGATGAATGTGACCGTATGCGTGCTGCCCTCAAACGCGATGAGCCACCAGGTCAGCGCGAAAAGGCCCACCCCCCATACGATTCCGCAGGTCAAGGCGAAAGCTTTCACATTGATTTTCATGTCTCTATCCTTTCGCGGACGATTGTAGAGCAGTTCTCCCCTTGTGCACCGAGAAAATACACTGTCTGCCGTGAATCGTCGTCGCGACCGCAAGGAGATCCATATTCGCTGAGAAGTGAAAGCCAACAACCAGATCCTTCGCGAGCGGGCCGATCTCAGAATGGCTCTTCGACCTTGCGCGGAACTACCGCGCTTACATCAGTTGCACGGCGTCTACGTCGACGGTGACGTGACGCCGAGGAATTTCCGCAGTATCGGCGAAGGCGAGCATCCGGCGCACGGCGGCGGCGAGTTGTTTGCGCGACGATGCCTTCAAGATCAAATGAAATCGATGGATGCGCTTGATGCGGCTTATGGGCGCGCTAGCCGGACCCAGCACGCGCACGCCGGGAAAGGTCTGGTGCTGAAACCAGTTTCCTAACTGGCTGGCCCACTGCGATGCCTTCGCGGGATCGGTATGCTCAATCAAAATGTTTGTCAGCATGGCCGCGGGTGGATAGTGCAGCAGGCGGCGATAGCGAAGTTCCTGCTCAACGAAGCCGAGGTAATTGTGTTCCGCAGCGCAGCGGATGGCATAGTGATCCATGTGGTGGGTCTGCACCAGCACTCGACCCGGCAATTCTCCACGGCCGGCACGCCCGGCCACCTGGGTGAGCAGTTGAAAGACGCGTTCGGCGGAGCGGAAGTCGGGCAGGCTGAGCGCATGGTCGACGCCCAGCACGCCGACCAACGTGACCCCGTGGATGTCGTGGCCCTTGGCGATCATCTGGGTGCCGACCAGCAGATTCACTTCGCCGCTATGCAGGCGAGCCAGGATGCGTTCATAGTCGCGATGCTGCCGCATGGTGTCGCGATCCATGCGGGCAATGCGGGCGTGCGGGAATAACTCCTGCAGCCGCTCCTCGCCCTGCTGCGAACCCACACCAAAAAAATACAGATGCTCGCTTTCGCACTTCGGACAATGTTTCGGAACGGTGCGACGAAACCCGCAGTAGTGGCATTCCATGCGCTGGTGCACAGGCGAGCGTACTTCGTCTTCTGCCGTGGATTTGTGATGGGTGAGGGCGATGGCGCAGTTATCGCACTCTAATTTATCGCCGCAGGCACGGCACATCACCACGAAAGAATAGCCGCGTCGATTCAGCAGCAGCATCGCCTGTTCGCCGCGACCGAGCGTGGCTTCAATTTCCTCCGTCATGGCGCGCGACAGCAGGGCTTCCTGTCCGGTTTCTGCAAACTCCTGCCGCATGTCGATCAGAGAAACTTCCGGCAGCGGACGGTTGCCGACGCGTTGCTTCAACGACAGCAGCGAATATTTTCCACGCTGCGCGTTGGCCCACGACTCAAGCGACGGCGTGGCAGAACCCAGCACAACCGTGGCGCCCGCCAGCTTGGCCCGCATCACCGCGACATCGCGTGCATGGTAGCGAGGCAGCTCCGCTTGCTTATACGAAGTGTCATGTTCCTCGTCGATGACGATCAGCGCAAGGTCGGCAATAGGCGAGAAAACAGCCGAGCGAGTCCCGACAACGACGTGAGCTTCGCCGCGACGGATGCGATGCCATTGCGCGGTGCGTTCTGCGCCGCTCAGCGCGGAGTGCAGCAGCGCGACCTGTTCGCCGAAGGTGAATCGAAGCTGCGCCAGCATGGCCGGCGTCAAGCCGATTTCCGGAACCAGCAGCAAGCTCGACAGCCCCGCGTCGAGTGCGCGGCGCATGGCGGCAATGTAGACCGCTGTTTTGCCGGAGCCAGTGACACCATGCAGCAGAAACGGCTGAAATTTTCGCGAGTGAACGCTGGCGGCAATCTGCAGCATGGTTTCCCGCTGTGCATCGTTCAGCATCGCCTCCACCGGCACAGAGGAGGATGGAAGGTCGCGAGCGAGAGCAAAAGTGTCGAGCGCATCGACCGCTGGCACCTCTTCAATGCGCACCAACTCGCGCCGCACCAAGGTGCTCAGGGTGGACTCAGGAAGGGAGAGATGGCGGATTTCCGAGACGAGTAGGCGACCCCCAGCACTGGCCAGCTCCGCAAGTAATCGCTGTTGGTTTTCATTGAGCTTAGGGAGTCGCGCATCCGGAACCAGCACAGCGACTCGCACGGTAGTGCGCAGTTCGCGCGCGGCGGCAGTCGATTCGCGAGTGATGAGCCGCCTGGTGACAAGCTGCTGCAATAGAGCAGCGCTGGCGGAAGTTTTGTTGCGCAGGGTTGTGCCGCGAGCTTGCCCATGCTCAGAAAGAAACGTCAGCACGGCGTGCTCGGATACATCGTCGGCCTTCGCTTCAAGGTTTTGCTGCTGCGGAGTTCCGAGTATTTCTGCCCCACGAGACGTCAGCGAATAGACAATCTCTTTTCGAACTTCCGCGCCCAGGGGAAGCATGGTGCGCAGCACTTCGCCAAGAGGCGCCAGATAATACTCGGCGATCCACGCGCCGAGCTGCAGCAGGTGTTCGGAAAGCACCGGCTCCCGATCGAGGACACGCAGGATGGGGCGAATCATCGGCCCGGAAGTTGTTCCAGACGAGGAGTGGCTCGAAGGCTCGCGATCGTGCAGCGCCAACACCACGCCCTGCATTTGTTCCCGGCGGAAAGGAACAAGAACGCGGCCGCCGACCATGGGGTTCTCGCGTTCGATGGAGTAGGTGAAGACGCGGTCCACGGGCACAGGCAACGCGACATCACAAAAAAGCGGCATAAGGAATGTTTACACGAGGGAGGAGAAGATCGTGAGTCCGCGGAATTCCCTGCGGAATACAGCTCACCCATCTCCGGCCGTGGCGGAGCAGATATGGATCACCCACCAGTGACGCTAATGTGCGGCAACCAGGAATTCATCAAAGTGCGCCAGGGTTCGTTGCTGCGCCAGTTTGGCGGCAGCTTCGTTGTAGCTGGCGCTCCC
>JAZKAG010000135.1:617-27594 GCA_040389265.1 Acidobacteriota bacterium | reverse complement strand
GACAACGGATTGCAGGTCGAACGGCAGCCGGGTCCACTGCTTCCTTTGCTTGGCGGCCGCGTCGAGCAGTACTACGCGCTCATCCATCCCGTACCGGTTGACGGTCAATTCGGAGCCAATACCAGCCAGCTTTGGGCCGAATTGTTGAGCACGAAATCGCCCGATACGCAGGTGCTGGAAACCTACGGCAAGAGCAATGGCTGGCTCGACGGCAAACCCGCCATCATCACCCGCAAAGTTGGCAAGGGCAGCATCACCTACGTCGGCGCCTGGATGGATGAAGCGGGCATGGCAAAACTCGCCGAATGGATGACGCAGATGAGCGGCGTCACTCCGGCATTACCTGGCGTGCCGGCAAGCGTTGAGGTCGATCCGCGCTACGGAAAAAATCACACCGTCTATGTCCTGATCAATTGGGCAACCGACCCGCAAACGATAACGCTACCGGCCGCAATGCAGAACATACTCGATGGCGGGTCAGTCCAAGCGGTGACTTTGCCGCAATATGGAGTTGCCGTGCTTTCGGAGGAAAACAAGTGAGCCTGCTTCTCGGCCGCATCCTCCGGGCGTCAATCGCTGGTCTGTTTGCCTTCGCGACTTTCTTGACAGCCCAGTCAACTGCAGCACCCGCGAACCCTGTGCCGATCCTGCTGTGGCCAAACGGCGCGCCCGGAGCGGTCGGGGATTCTCCAGTTGACAAGCCCATCCTTACCCCGTATCTGCCCGCGCAAAATCCCACCCATACAGCCATCGTGGTCTGCCCCGGTGGCGGCTATGCCATGCTCGCGATCGATAAAGAAGGCACTCAGGTCGCCCGCTGGCTCAATGACCGCGGAATCGCCGCCTTCGTGCTGACCTATCGCTACGGCCCGCGCTATCACTATCCGATTCCGCTGCTCGATGCCCAGCGAGCCATTCGCTATGTTCGCTCGCACGCCAGCGAAGACTCGATCGACCCAGACCGCATCGGCATTATGGGATTTTCGGCCGGCGGGCACCTTGCTTCCACAGCGGGCACGCATTTTGACAGCGGCAATCCTGACGCAACGGATCCCATCGAGCACGCCAGCAGTCGTCCGGACTTTATGGTGCTGGCTTATCCCGTCATCAGCATGCAGCCGGGCATCACACACAACGGCTCGCTGCATCATTTGCTGGGAGAAGAGCCGAACCCCATGCTGGAAAACGAGCTCTCCAATGAAACCCAGGTCACGCCGCAGACTCCGCCGACATTTCTCTTCAGTACCACCAATGACGAGACGGTTCCCGTCATGAACAGCGTGTTGTTTTACGAGGCATTACTGCGCGCTGGAGTCCCTGCAGAAATCCACATCTTCGAGCAAGGCCACCACGGTTCCGGTCTGGCACAGGATAATCCGCAGCTGCGCATGTGGCCAATCCTGTTGCAGAACTGGCTGCACCTGCATGGATGGATGGCAACCGCCGCACAATAGTCGGCGACGCCTAGTCCGCTTGCTGCAGCACTTCCAGCGCACGCTCCAGCCGCACGCCTCGCGACGCCTTCAGCAGCACCGCATCGCCGGCTCGCAAATTCTCGCGAAGCCATTCGCCCGCTTCTTCAGGCGTGTCAAGAAAGATTGCTTCCGCGCCGCCGGCCTTCGCGCCCTCGACAATCGATGCCGCTTCCCCGCGCACTCCCACCACCAGATTGATCCCGTGCTTGCCCATCAGCTCGCCGCACTCGCGATGTAACCGCGGGCCCGCGGCTCCCAACTCCAGCATCTCTCCGGCAACCACGATTCTGCGCTCTGCCGGCAACGTCAGCAGGGTTTCCACCATGGCTCGCAAGGCCTGCGGATTGGAATTGTACGAATCATTGATCAGCGTCGCGCCGCGAATTTCGAGCGTCTGTCCACGCTTGTCCGGCGGTGCCAGTTGCTCCAGCGCCGCCGCGCATTCTTCCAATGACATTCCGCTCGCCAGCCCAACGGCTATCCCCGCCAGCGCGTTCAGGACATTGTGTTCCCCCATCAATTGCAGATTCACTTCGGCGCGGCGGCCATCCGCGACCGCAGTGAAGCGCACGCCTTCGACCCCCATCGGCGTGATCGACTCGGCGCGGGGATCGGCTAATTTATCGATTCCGAAGTAAATCGTCTTGCCCGCAAAGTCGCGCCCAAACTGGCGAACGTATTTATCATCCGCGTTCAAAATGGCGGTTCCCAGACGCGGCAGCGCGGCGATCAGTTCATACTTCGCGCGTGCAATCCCCGCCTGCCCATCAGAAAAATTCTCAGCATGCGCCGTGCCGACGTTGGTCACCACGCCCCAATCCGGCGAGGCAATTTTGCATAATGCCGCAATTTCCCCTGCGTGCGACATTCCCATCTCCAGAATCGCGACCTCGTGCTCCGACTTCAATCGCAGCAGCTGCAGCGGCAGTCCAAAATGATTATTCAAATTTCCGTGCGACTTATGCACACGGAAACGCGACTCCAGCACCTGCGCGACCGCTTCCTTGGTGGTAGTTTTTCCAGCACTTCCTGTAATTCCGATGACGCGTTTTCCCCAATGGCGACGCACAGAAGACGCCAACCGCTGCATCGCTGCTAAGGGATCATCCACCAGCAGCAGGCGCTTGCGGACCGCGACGCTCCTATACCTTTCGAAATTGGGGCGGGCAACGACGGCTGCCACGGCACCGGCTTCAATCACCGCCTCCACAAAGTCATGCCCGTCGAAACGCTCCCCGTGAATGGCAAAAAACAATTCGCCCGGTTGGATGGTTCGCGAATCGATCGAGAATCCGGTAGCGATGGCTGTACCCAAAGTTCGCAGCACGGCCGGCGTCGGTCCGGCGGCAAACTCAGCCGCCATCCATTCGCGAATTTGCTCCAGCCTCAGTTGCACTTCACTCCCGGTTCGAAGGGTAAGGATTTTCCATGACGTTCCAGCAACGCTTCCCTGGCTTCCGCTGCGTCGTCGAATGGAATGGTTCGGTCGCGCAACACCTGCACCTTCTCGTGACCCTTCCCGGCAACAATTACTACGTCATTCTCTTGCGCCGCGCCAACCGCAAGTCGAATGGCGCGGGCGCGATCCGCTTCAACCTGAAACTTCACTCCACTCGCTTTCAACCCGGGAAGAATCTCCTCCAGGATCGCTTCAGGATTTTCCGATCGAGGATTATCGCTGGTGGCAATCACAAAGTCGCTTCCCTCTCCCGCCGCCAGCCCCATCCTCGGACGCTTACCGCGATCGCGATCACCGCCACATCCGAATACTGTGATCACTCGACCGTGCCGAGGAGCTGCCAACTGCCTGGCCAAACGCGTCACATTTCGCAGGGCATCGTCGGTGTGAGCATAGTCAACCGCAACAGTAAACAGCTGACCGCAATTCACGGTTTGAAATCGCCCCGGCACATATGCGATCGCCTCCACACCGCGCACAATTTCGTCATGCGTCAATCCGCGCGCCATCGCCGCAGCGGACGCTGCCAGCAGGTTCAGCACATTCACCGGTCCAGGTAGATGCGTATCCAACCTCACACGCCCAGTCGGAGTCATCATGTCGAACGTAGATCCATTCGCTCCTAGGTGAACATTTGCCGCGTGGAAATCTCCGCGGTTCAATCCGAACTCGAGCACTTCGCATCCGGCCGACCTCGCCATAGGAACCAGTCGCTGCCCGTATTCATCTTCACCATGAATAATTGCCACACGCGGCGGAGCCGCACCGTTCTCCCCGGTGAACATCTTCGCCTTCGCTAAAAAGTACGCTTCCATCGTGCCGTGAAAATCGAGATGATCCTGGGTGAGATTTGTAAATACGGCCGTGTCCCAATGGAGACCCCACACTCGGCCCTGCTCCAGAGCGTGCGACGATACTTCCATCACCGCTTCCGTCGCTCCAGCCACAACACCTTCGGCGAACAATTGAATCAGGTCACGCGATTCGGGCGTGGTATGCGGAGAAGGCCGCACTTCGTTGCCGATGCGGTATTCAATTGTGCCGACCAAGATTGAAGTGCGTCCTGCGCTGCGCAGCATCGACTCCAGCAAGTATGTTGTGGTGGTCTTGCCGTTGGTGCCAGTCACACCGCTTAATTTAAGACTGCGCTCGGGATGCCCAAAGAAGTTCGCGCTGATCTCCGCCAGCGCGCGGCGTCCATGCTCCACAAGCGCAACTGCAAATTCGGGGTGCGTCGCGCGAACCCTGTGCCATGTTGGTTCAGAATCCGTCACCAGCGCAACTGCGCCTTGCTGCAGCGCGGTCTCGACGAATCGATTTCCATCCGTCGTGCCGCCTTGCATGGCGACAAACACCGCACCCGGCGCCACTTTGCGGGAGTCATATACCACATCGCCAATTACTGGATTCGAACCGGCGTGCTCACGCACCTGTACCGCGCGCAGCACATCCTCAAACTGCATGGAGGGAGATTGCATCATGGCGTCAGGCAAAAACGGTTCTTCTGCATTGAAGCATATTTCGACGCGATTGCAGAATTTAGATTGTGAATGAATTATGGATGAAACCGGACCACAACGGTAGTGCCGGCTGGAACTTTTGTCCCTGCGGCGGGCGCTTGCTCTGCAGCCACACCACTGCCGTAGACGCGAACGTTCAATCCCAGGTTGGCGGCGGTGACAACCACATCGCGCATCGGCTTGCCGATGAAGCCCGGCACCGTCACAGGCGCGCCCGATCCCAGCGTAACCCCTGCAGCACTTTCCATCGAAGGAGACGGGACCTGCGGCGCCACAGCCTTCTTGCCGCCTGGAGTGGAGGCTTCATCCATGTGAAGTTGCATCGGAGCTGCGACCGTCGCGCTTGGTTCTGTCTCCTTCGGCTGCATCGACGAAGCCGTGTCAGACGCATTTTGTAAATAGGCGCGAGCCTCATCCGCATCGGCAGACGCGGCTTGAGATTTTGCGGATGTAGCGCGCAGAGGATCGTCCTTGGGCAGATGGTTCACTTCGGCAAACATCGCGTCCAAGTCGCCGATCTGTTCGCGATCTCCATCCACAGCTACGTGCGCGTTCTTTTTTTGTTCCGCGATCAACTTCGGCGGCTTGATTGGCTGATCATGGGGCACGCCAAGATATTCCAGGATTTCCTGCGCCAGTTCCTGAAATACAGGCGCGCTGACCGCATGGCCGAAGTGCGAACCCACCGTGGGAGAATCGATGATCACCGCAATCGTGATGGCTGGATTGTTGACCGGGGCGAATCCTACAAACGAGGCTATGTATTTTGTCTTGGAATACGTACGCGTTCGCACATCAATCTTCTGCGCGGTTCCAGTCTTGCCGGCAGCGCTATAACCGTTCAATTGCGCGGTATTGCCCGTACCGAACATCACCACGCTTTCCATCATGCTGCGCATTTGGGCTGCCGCCATGGTGTTGATCACGCGATGGGCGCCAGCCGGCAGCGTGTCGGGGACTTTATCTTCCGGATGAAATGCCGCCGGCACCAGGTGCGGACTGCCCTTTTGAGCAGAAGTTTCTTCCAGCACGATATGCGGTGGCAGATATATCCCACCATTGGCAATTGTGGATGCCATGGTCACCAGTTGAATTGGGGTGACTCCGATTTCCTGTCCCATGGGAATCGAACCGATGGTGGTTGCCTGCCAGCGATCGGGCGGCTTCAGCAGTCCGCGGGTTTCACCTGGAAGTTCAATCTCCGATTTCTGCCCAAATCCATAGGCACGAATGTAGCGATAAAAACGATCCTTACCTAGGCGTTCCGCAAGCTGAATGGCCACCACCTGGCTCGATTCGGCTAATGCCTGCCTCGCCGACAGCACGTTCCCGTGGTGATTCTCATAGATGATGGCGTCGCGATCATCATGCACAAGCCGCCCAGCAACGTTAATTTGACCGCCAAAGGTTGGAATCATCGAATCCGGCGTGATGATTTTTTCCTGCAGTGCCGCGGAGAAAGGAACCAGCTTGAAAGTCGACCCGGGCTCGTACACATCGCTCACCGCATGGTTCAACAGCATGGCAGGACGAATTTCGTGGATGCGATTTGGATTGAAGGTGGGGCGAATCGCCAGCGCCAGGATCTGTCCGGTGTGCGGATCCTGTACCACTACCGTTCCATTCAGCGCCTTCGTTCGCTCCATGGCGTGGTCCAGAGCCTGCTCCGCCATAAACTGGATCTTGGCATCCAGGGTGAGCACCATATTTTCCCCGGGCTTGGGTTCATTTTCCACGCTGCCATAGCTATGGCGATGGGCATCGACTGACACCAGCAGCTTTCCCGCGGTACCATGCAGCGCACCGTCGAAGCGGTGCTCAATTCCGCCCAGCCCGTTGTCGTCCAGGCTGACATAACCCAGCACCTGGGCCGCCAGATCGTCGTCTGGATAATAGCGTTTGAATTCTTTCTGGAAGTAAATGCCCTTCAGATTGAGCGCGCGTACTCTGGCCGCAACATCCGCATCCACTTTGCGCGCCACCCAGGCAAATTCTCGCGAGCGATGCAGCCGCCCATCGATATCTTTCGCGGTGGTATATCGATCCGCCGGGTCAACGTGGACGATGCGCGCCAGTTGCTGCGCGATCGACTCTTTATCTGTGATTTCGCCGGGAACGGCATAGATAGAGTCCACCAGCACCGTCATGGCCAGTGGTTGCAGGTCGCGGTCGTACAGCATCCCGCGCCGCGGAGCAATCTGAATCGCGTAATCGCCCTGACGGTATTCGCGCCCCGCATACTCGGCATGGCGAAAGACCTGCAACCATACCAGGCGCGCTGCAATCATGACGGCCCAAACAAGCAAGATCCCAATCAAGGTTACGAAGCGCAACCGTGGAATGGGAGCAGAGAGCGCTTGTTTGGGTTTTCGGCTCATGCCGTGGTTCGGTCCTGCATGTTGGATGGGCCTTTCGGCCACTCACAAGCCGTGTAGCCTTTGCGTATTAGTTTACCGGTTCGACGGCAATGCTGGAACTGTCACCGATGCAAGCACAGGCGAGTTTGGATCCGCATCCATCATGGCGGGCGCTGCAACTACTTGCCCGGGCTGTGGCGACTGCATGCCGATCTGGTGCGCCAGGCGATCGATCCGCTCTGACCGCGTCAGTTGCGCTTCCGTCAATCCAAGCTGATGGTTTTCTTCTTGCAGATGCTGTAACTGAGCCTTCTCGGTCTCGATGTGATATCCGGTTTCGATAGAACTGAAATGTTGCCAGCTGTACACCATCAGCAACGCGAAAAAGAAAACCGCGGCGACGGTAAAGCTGCGCATCTCGCGCTTGCGGACAGGATCTTCCGCCTTCACCAACCGCGAATTATCCAGGCGCTTGTCGAAAAATACTTCGGGAGTGGGTCCGCGACGGGCGCGCTGCTGTGCCGCGAATAGCCAGCGATTGTGTTCCATTACCGCCTGGGCATTCCACTGACCTTTCTCCCGAAGCCGATCGATTACGACGCCTGCCGCTGCCATAGCATTTCCTTTACTGAATGGTTCCGTGTTTATTGCTGTGAAAAAAAAGCCCGTTCCCCCCGGAAGCGGGCCCGTCTACATGGCTCCGTTCAATGCGGCTGCCATAGCGACACAAGCGCCGATCGCAAGTAAACCGAATACAACCGCGCCCCATACTTCCATATGATTGTCAAAAAAGTTATAGATATGCGACATGGTCTTCCTCCTCGAATGGTCGGTTAAGGTTGAACGTTGGGCCTGCAATCTCTGCTGCTGCGCCCTCCGCTGCTCCCACTAGCCTGTGCCGTTGCACAAGCCTTAATCTCGTTTGTTGCGACTTCTTTCGTCCTTCCGTCTCAGGCTTCCCTCACTTCTCGGGCCAGGCTCGTTGAGCTGGGAGGGATGGGTGACGTTCACTTGCATGCTGTTCTTTCGCCTGAAAGAGGGGTGGGGACGAGCCCGGCCCGAACTTGCTCGGTTTAGCCGCTACTCCAGCTGCGCCGTAAAATTTTTTCCTGCTCCTTTACCGGCCGTTTCTGTTTCGCCGGATAAGTTGCCCGCTCCGCCGCCCGTAACTTGGCGCTGCGCGAACGCGGATTGCTGCGAATCTCTGCTTCGCTGGCGGTCACTGGCTTCGGCGTCAACACCGTCCAGGTTCCGCTGGCCTTGCCTTCTCGAAATGCATCTTTCACGATGCGATCTTCGAGAGAATGGAAACTGATCGCTACCATCCTTCCTCCAGGCCTCTCGCCCGGGGCCCGCAACAGTTGCGGTGCTAGTCGCAGCAGGGATGCAATCTGATCCAGTTCCTCATTCACATAAATTCGGAGAGCTTGAAAAACTCGAGTCGCCGGATGAATCCGATCGCTTTGTATTGCCGGGGCGCTGCTTGTAACCACTCTGGCGAGTTGTGCCGTGGTTGTTACCGGCCGCGCCCTGACAATTGCTCTGGCGATTCTCCGCGACCTCCTCTCTTCTCCGAATTTGTAAATCAGGTTTGCGAGATCCTCTTCGCTCGCCTGGTTTACCACTTGTTCGGCAGTCATTCCGCTGCGCGGATCCATCCGCATGTCCAACGGTGCGTCTGCCTGAAAGCTGAATCCTCTCTGTGCTGTGTCCAGCTGTAGCGAGCTGACCCCAAAGTCGGCCAATATTCCGTCCAGGCTTTGTGGTTCCGCCCAGCTCGCCGCGTCCGCGAAAGCCGCTGCGTGGATGGTGATGCGGGGCATCCGTTGCTTCAGCTCCGCCCGCAATGCCACAAACCGTATCGCTGCGCTTTCGATAGCCTCCGGATCGCGATCAAACGCGATCAGGTGACCTTCCGGACCCAACCGGCGGGCAATTGCTTCACTATGCCCGCCCAGACCGAGCGTTGCATCCATGTAGGTGCCGCCCGGCAGGATTCGTAAAAATTGAATTGCTTCTTCTAAAAGAACCGGCACATGTCGCTGACTCTGACCGTGCGCCCCCTGGGGGGCTTTGTCTTCCATCGCTATAGCCCGTAGGCCCCTAATACATCCGCATCCGCATCCGTCAGAGGATTCGCATCCATCTCCTGGCGAATGGCATCCATATTGGTCACTTCAAGAAACGTCAGCATTCCAAACACGGCTACGTCTCCGATCACTTGCGCCTTTTCCCGCAAAATCTGGGGGAGGAGCAGCCGGCCTTGGGAATCCATCTCCGCGTTCTGGCCATAAAAACTTGTCGCGGTCAAGAGCCTTTTCTTTGACGGGTTGGAGTTGGGCATACTCATTAACTTCTGTTCGATCTTTTCCCACTCTTCCATCGGGTAAACCTTGGCCGTTTTTCCGTTCTCGCTGGTGATGTAAAACTTCGTTCCGTACCGTTCCTCAATTTCGCGTTTGAATTCCGCAGGCACCTTCAGCCGTCCCTTTTCATCGACCCGGGTTGGATGGTTGCCGCGAAACATGCCATGTGCCTCTTCCGTCGTCCTTCAAAAATTGAGAAATCCACCGGGCCGCTCCACTTCGTTCCAGAGTCGCCTTGGTTTCGGTTTCACTCAACCACTTTAGACCACTTTCGTCCACAACTGTATCGCAATCCCATCGCTTGTCCAACAAAAAATTGCGTTCACAAAAACTTTTCTCTGTGGAGAGGAGTGGAAAACTCCGGAAAGTGTGGCTGGCGAGACAGACTGGCCCTAGGGATGGTGTTGGCGAAGCAGATTCCGCAGGCCAGGTACCCCTTGCACTGGGCTTATGCGGACTTTGAGAAAGGTGGATCAGAGTGGTGGATCGGGGAGGGGAAGGAAGCAGCCAAGGGGGAAGATTTCCCTTGGCAGGTGCTGATTCGGACTCCGCCTCTTAATTTGGCGCCTTCGCCTTTGTATGTCCCTTGGGCAGCACCAGCCATGCCAGGTAAATGGCGATCAGGATGTTGGCGAGGAAAAGCACCACAGTCCAGTGGTTGGGATGGTGAATCAACTTGACGGCTTCCAGCGGCAGCAATGCGACGGTCAGGATGAGAGTGAAGTATTCCGCCCAGCGTTTCTCCAGGAGCAAGCCGGTACCCTCAACAAAATCCAGCCCGGCATAGATAAAAACGACCGCACTCAGCTGCTTGAGGCGATGATCATTCAGCAGCGTCACCTTGTCGAGCAGCGTCGCAATCGCCTGTCTGTCCGGATCCAGATGCAGCGCCGCGACCGTCTGCAGCGCGAACAGGTAGAGGTCATGGTGCAACATGCGCAGCAGCCCGAACCCAAGGGCTACAAAAAAAGCGCCCTTCACCAGCTTTAACACGCCAATGAACTCCAGCCCGCGATGATGCTTAGGAGGACCGACGGTTCGCTTTTGCAGCGCAGATGTCACGCCGACATTCTCCTTGCCGGGCCACATCTCAGGCTGACAACTGGAAATAACAAGGTTAGAACTTGAACACCAGGCCGACCTGCGGCTCGGCAATGTTGATCACGCTGTTGGTGGCAAGCAGCGGATTTTTATAGTCCGGCGCATGACCCACCAGTCCGCGGTATTGCAGCCGAATGGACATGAAATTCGGGAACATGGACGGATGATAGTCGGCTCCCGCGCCATATTCGAAAGTCGGAACCTTGATCGGCTTCACCGGAAGGGCTGGCTGACCCGGCGGCGCTGCGATGTAGCTGGAGATGTTATACGAAATCAACCCGCCGCCGGCCAGCACGAACGGCTGAAATCCATGGTAGAGGTGTGGAATCGTCCCAACGTAGTCAATGGTGAAGGACTTTGCGTGCGAATAAACCACGCCATTCTGGATATACGTACCGCCAGTGAAGTATTGCGTCGCAGGGTTGTAGCCGAAATTCAGCTCGAAACCAAGCACCGGGCTGAAGACATGGCGAGCACCGATTCTGAACCCAGCGGCTGAATCGGCGGATTGCTTCAGCGGTGGGGTTCCTGGCGGGATGGTGCCGCTTGAGGATTCGGCGGCCGCATTGCCCGTGGCCGTTGAAGGAAACGTTCCAAAGATATTTACGTTGATGTCAGTGTTTTTGACGATCGCGTCCGTCTTTTCAACCAGCTTCTTCTGACCAAAGGATGACAAAGCGACGAAGAAAATTCCGGCTGCACAGTACAGCGCGGCCCTGGAAGCTCGCCGCAGCAAATGTTTAGAAACCATTCCCATATTGTCATTCATACCAAGCAGATTCGCCAAATGGCGGAATCGCCAGGGTTCGCATCGCCGGCTCCAGAATCCTTCCTGGGCTTCCGACGGCTACTTGGTTAATTCGACAGAGAGGATCTGTCCGGCAACCGATTTGTCCGAGACTTCCGCATATAGCACGCGCGCTTTCATTCCTTCCATCGCGGTGCAGGGATTCAGGCTGCCTTGCGGCGTGAAGTTGGAAGCGGAAAATTCTATGTGCAGATAGTTGTTGGTGTAGAGAGAAATCGTCTGGCCGCCCTCGACCACGCTGAGGGTCATGATCGAAGGATAGTAGCACTGCACGCCGCTAAGAACACCGCGCACGGTATGCCTGGTTCCGGTAGGCGGCTCGGTTGGAAATCTTGGCGTAGTGGATGCCTCGCGAATCAGAATCGATCGATTGCCCACCATGCGCACATTGGTCGTTCCCTGAATCGCTCCCCTGCCTCGCGCGTTGACCAATTCCGCGCCATTCGAGAGGGCTTGCGATGCCGCCGCTGTCGACTCTGCCTGCTTCCTTGCGGCATTGGCTTGATACTCTTCGGTCTGCCGAATCCTAAATTGAACGTTTTCTTTGTCGGTTGTAGTTTTTGCCATACGCGCCGCCCCATTCAAGACCGTTAATGCGCTGGGAAACTTATGCTGCTGGGCAAGGATGGAGGCCGCGTTCAGTCGATAGTTGACGTTCCCCGGATCGACGGCGCAGGCTCTCAATTCCTGAATGTACGCCTCGTCCAGTTTGGTTCCGCTGCTTGCATAGTATGTGCCCAGTGCATCGTAGGCGGGAGCGAAATTCGGATTCAAAGCGATCGCATGATCCAGGCTGGAAATCACCGCGACACCGTTCGCAGCATCCCCGTTTCGAATCCGCAGAAGTCCATAGTAGTAATAGGCCAGATAGCTGGTGGATTTCAACTCTACAGCCTCGCCAAACCACTTCTGTGAGGCAGTCGGCTGGCCGGCTCGCAACTCAATGAGACCCATGGTTTCATACGCCCTGGCATTCTTCGGATCCAGCAGCAACACGCTGGCAAGCAGCGCTCTCGCTTCCTCCGTACGGCCGGAAAGCATGAGCACATCGGCTCGAATCGCATCCACGTCTGTATCATCGAGGGTCTTCGCTTGGAATGAAGATTCATTGACGGTGGGGACATAGTTCGTCTTGTACAGCATGAAATTTAGCTGGTGTACATAGGCCTCGAGTGCGCTATTCAACTTCGCAAGATCGCCGAAAGCCGATTGGGCGGCGGTCATGGAGTCCTGCCCCTGCATCATAAAATTCGCGTAGTCTTCCAGGCGATGAGTTTTGTTCTGACTGTCCTTGATGAGTAGATAGTGCGTCAGGGCCCAGGATTCGGCATAGAAAATGTTGCCCTTCTGCTGCTCGTGGTAATACGGCGAAGAGTGATCGATCTGCAACAAGGTTGTCAGCGGAATCAGTCGATTGTTACGGAGCAGATTGATGTTGGCAGCGCTGGGCTCACCCATCCGGACTTCTTTGCCGTCGATATCGGTGTTCTGGTAGAACTCCGCGATACCTTCGTCCAGCCACGCCGGCAGCCATTCCTCTGCTTTGCGCAACATGTAGTGCGTGTATTCGTGATACACGATGGCAAAGGGATGTTCGCCCGGCGCATCCAGGCGTAGCAAAATATAGTTGCCTTCCTGCGCATGCATGAAATATCCCGCCAGATCGATTTGCCCTTTTGCCAGGTACGCTGCCGGCTCAAGCTCTTGAAAGCTCTTTTTATCCTTGAGCGCAAACACGGTCATGGATGCATCGTCATCGCCAGTCACCGCGGGAAAAATCTTTTGAAAAACTGACCGCATCTGTTCCAACTGATTCGCGATGCGACGCCCATTTTTCTCGCTTGAATTTGTCAGCACAATGAAATGCGGACTGCGTATCTCAGTCCATCGCTCGGCGGCGGGAGCAGCCGAAGCAACTACCGTGGCAAACAGCAAAAACAATCCTGCAAGGTATCGACACATGCGTGCTTCTCAGCCTAAATCAGGCATGCGACCAGCGAAAACAGAATTTTTGAGCCATTCCACGGAGCACCCGCATGTACACTCCCCTGTCCGGCCAGGAGATAACTCCGGAGGAACCCGCCATCGGCAAACAGGATTGCCACCACACATTGTTGCGCAAAATCGATGAGTCATCGTCAACGGCATCGCACGCGACTCACCGGATGACTTTGGCAGAGTGGGGAGAGACACCGTGGCAGTCCGCCCCCTGGTAAGCGCTATTGAAGTTCATGTCGCTCACGATGGGTTGCGGCTGAGATGCCATAATCGTCTCGACGTGCACTTTTCCTTCAATCGCTTCATCGCTTACGAAGTGAATGTCGACGTGTCCCTTAGAAGTCATGCGTTCGTCTTCCGACTTGCATGAAATGTCCGCCGTCAAGCTGGACGAAGTGAGATGCTCATTGCTCAAGTCGCATTTGTCCTGCCGTCGCATATTGCGGAACATGTCTTTCCAGTTCTCAGGAGTCGCACACGACTGGGTTACCGTGGTGTGGGGCTGGCCCATCGGCATCGATCGACCCATGGCTTTCATCCGTGCGGCAACCTCGGGGGGGACTTGAAATCCGGTCATCGTGCTGGTTAGCGTTGTTTGCCACAGGCCCATTTTGATGGGCGGCGGCTCAACCGTCTGCGCGACCGCCACGCCCATGAATCCCAGGATCGCTGCGAGAAAAAAGATTTCTTGCTTCTGCATTTGCACCCTCCCCCCGGCGTGTTGAGGCTCACCTCAACCGGGCGCAGATAGTATCGTCCTGGGCGGATGCGGAAGCAAATAAAAAATCAGCTTGATGACTTGACGATGGGCTGGCGGGGCACAATCTTAGCCCGTCACGGCGAACCGTTTGCGGGGCAGCGCCTTCAAATATGGCCGTGACCTTTCAAGTGCCGCCGTCACGGACAAACCATACTTCTCTCGCAACTGTTCCACCTTGCCGTGTTCAATGAACGCATCCGGCCAGCCGATGCGAACCACCGGCACACGCAGATTGTTGCTGGAGAGATATTCCAACACCGCGCTGCCGAACCCGCCCATCAGCACCTGATCTTCAAAGGTCACGATCAGGCCGACTCTGCGAGCGTATTTTTCCAGCAGATCCGTATCGAGCGGCTTAACAAAACGGGCATTGATGAACGCAGCGGAATAGCCTTCCCGCTCCAGTTGGCTGTGAAATTCCGATGCCATGGGCACCAGCGATCCCAGCCCCCAGATCGCAACCTCGGTACCATCGCGCAATACTTCCGCCTTGCCGATGGGCAGCGCGACCGGCTGCTCCTTCACCACTGCTCCCGGTCCGGTGCCGCGGGGATAGCGAACCGCGGAGGGGCCGTGATGTTCCAGCGCCGTCTGCAGCATGTCGGCCAACTCGTCCTCATCCTTAGGAGCCATGACAACAATGTTAGGAACGCCGCGCAGGTAACTGATGTCGAACAACCCATGATGCGTCGGTCCATCGTCGCCGGAAAGTCCAGCGCGGTCCATGCAGAAAACCACCGGAAGCTTCTGCAGGCAGACATCATGAATGATGGGATCGTACGCGCGCTGCAGAAATGTCGAATAGATGGCGCAGAACGGCCGCAGCCCCTGGGTTGCCATCCCTGCCGCAAAAATGACCGCATGCTCTTCCGCGATGCCAACGTCGAAGTACCGTTTTGGATGGTGCGGCCGGAACAGGTCGAGCGCAGTTCCGTTTGGCATGGCTGCCGTAATCGCAACAACTTTGTCGTCTCGATCGGCCAGCTTCACCATGGTTTCTGCAAACACTTCCGCATACGACTTTGCCCCGGCAGCCGTCGTCTCGCCGGTCTCTGGATCGTACGGCCCCAAGCCATGAAATTTCTTCTGCTTATCCAACGCAGGCTGAAAGCCACGTCCCTTTTGCGTCAAAGCATGCAGGATCACAGGACGGTGCTGGGTCTTCAAGAATTTGAAGGTCTCAATCAGCAGGCCTAGATTGTGCCCGTCGATCGGGCCATAGTAGGTCAGACCGAACTCCTCAAAGATCAGTGACGGCAGCAGCAATCCCTTGGCAGCTTCTTCCGCACGACGCACCACATGACCCACCGTCTTGCCGCCGAACTTTTCAATCAGCCGGCCAGCCCGCTCATGCAGGTACACGTAGCGATCGTTCGTGACGATACGATGCAGGTAGGAAGAAATCGCCCCGACGTTGCGGTCAATCGACCACTCATTATCGTTCAGCACGATGATCAGCCGCTTGGTCTGGCTGGCGACGTTGTTCAGTGCCTCATAGGAAATGCCATTCGTAAACGCAGCATCGCCGGCCAGCGCGATCACGTGCTCCTTGCCACCGGTCAGGTCTCGCGCCACCGCCATGCCCAGTGCCGCGGATAAAGCCGTACCCGCGTGACCGGCCCCGTACACGTCATGCTCGCTTTCGGTGCGCAGCATAAAACCATTCAACCCGGCTGGCTGCCGCATGGTTTCAAACCGCCCTCGCCGGCCGGTCAGCAGCTTGTGGATGTACGCCTGATGGCTGACGTCAAAAACAAAATGGTCCCTGGGCGTATCGAATACAACGTGAAGCGCCAGCGTCAGTTCCACCACTCCCAGGTTGGGACCGAGATGGCCGCCCGTCTTCGCCAGCACCGCAATCATGCGCTCGCGAATCTCCTGCGCCAACTGCTCCAGTTGTGGCAAAGTGAGTGATTTTACGTCTGCGGGAGATTCGATGGTATCGAGAATATTGCTCATGTGTTGTTAGGAGCAATCCGGATTTCCGCGTCTACCGTCGAAGGTATGACTGTAGTCGCCGGACGCCCTTGTCCATAGCAAAGTATATCTGAGAAATTTGCGTAGCTTTGTAGCAGCAGCCACTTAGTCGGATGCCAGTTCCTTCGCAGTGGCCGTTTGCACCTGCATCTTTCTGTAGCCAAAATAGCGTTTCAGCCGCAGAAAATGAACTTCATACAGGTGATAGCTGAGGAAGGCAGCCAGAAAAACTGCCGCCGCGTTGACGCCAAACTCGATCAGCACAGCAAGTGGACGGGAATGCAGATATGGAGTCAACTCGATGCGCAGACTGGTCCCCAGCAGGCGATCCATACCGGTTGATACTGCGTGGGAGATAAGAATGTGCAGCACGTACATCCCGTAGCTATATTTCCCCAGGCTGCGCAGCCACGACCACTGAAAGATGCGATGGGCCACGGACTCCGGTTCCAATGACGCGATCAAAACAGCAACACACCCCAGGGCGATCACGGAATATCCGAAAGTAGCGCCGAAAAAATAATCACGCATGTCATCGCCGAGATGCCATAGCGTGTAGGCGACAATCACAATGGCCGCCGACAACGCCGCAGGCAGCATGGCTCTGCGTGGGATCCAGCGGCTGTCCCCGCGCACCACCAACGCTGCCAGCCCGCCCAATAACAGGGTGTCCATGCGGCATGGCGTCAGCATAAAGATCAGCAGAGGAGAGCTGCCATGCAGATACAGCGCGATCCGCAGCAACAACGCCAATCCTGAGAGTGCCAGGGCGAGCGCCATCAGTCGCTTACGACCGCGCACCAAAAAGACCAGCAGCGGCCAGAAAAGGTAAAACTGTTCTTCCACCGCCAGCGACCAGAAGTGATTCAGATCCGCCCAGATTCCTGGATGAAAATCGGTTACAGGGAACCAGATGCCAGTGTTTTGCAGATAGGTCAGCAGCACGTACTGGCGACCATTCCATTCAAAGTGCATTCCAGGCCCCCAATGGCCCAGAATCATCAGCAGGAAAAGGAACCCATAATACAAAGGAAAAATCCGCAAAAACCGCCGCATGTAAAAGCTGCGGAAATAATGAGAATCCTGCAACGTATCAAACAAAATTCCTGTAATCAGAAATCCCGAGAGCACGAAGAATAAATCCACGCCCACCCAGCCCAGCCCGCGCAGCGCCGACAGTGAATCTCCAAAGCGGCTGCCGGTGTGGTCATTGAACAGCATCAGGTGTGACACCAGCACCAGCAGGATGGCCATTCCGCGCACTCCATCCAACGCAGGCAGATGTCTACGAGAGGGACCTGCGACCTCGACTGCCGGGTTATGCGTCACGCGGAACAGACTCCGATCTTTCGCAGTATAAAGTGCAGGCAGCGATATGTTTCCGCGAACTATTTGCAGGCGCCGCACGTAGACAACAATAATCAGGAATTTTTAGAATTCCGATACCATAGACACCTGAAACAAATGGCGAGCCTTATACAAAACAAAAGTTCGCGCACCATGTATGTATTGCTCGCCGTCTATATCGTGGCCAGCATGACGTATTACCTCGCCAATGTTGCAGGGTTTGTCGATAGCTATTTCGACTTGCATCATCGCCCACGCACGCCTCTAACATTTGACATCGAGACGCAGAAAATCACTTCCGTACGGCCGGAAACTCAAAAAGCAGGCGTGGACCAGGGAGACCAGCTGCTATCAGCCAACGGCACTGCCTACACGGGCATGGCAACCTGGTTAACTCTACTTCGTAGCCATTTCCACCCCGGCGAAACGCTTCCGGTAGTTGTGCGCAAACCGAACGGAGCGGTCAAACAAGCTGAAATTGTTTTGACGGGTAACTCCGGGACTGCTAAGTTCCGCGAGTGGGCCAGCCTTTTGCTTGTGTTTGGAGTTCCTCCGCTGATCTGCCTGCTGGTCGGCTACTGGGTCGTCGCTGCGCGGCCACTCGACCCCTTCGCATGGCTGATCCTCATCGTTCTCACGTTTACAGAGACATTCTTCTCGATTGGCAGCCGATGGTGGGGGGGAGTGTGGGATTTTTACGTTGAGACATGGATGCAGGCGGTGCAGTCAATCGTTCCGCTCGCGCTGTTACTTTTCGGACTGTATTTTCCTGAACGATGGCGGCTGGATCGCAAGCTTCCCTGGCTAAAGTGGATGCTGCTGGCTCCGGGACTTCTTTGCACCGGCATCCAGCTATGGATCATCGCCGCACAAGAATATGCTGCAGCCCGCAACGCCAGCCTGCACAGTCTGAATCACTGGACTGATCTGAGTGTCGACGTCATCAGCACCGCCTGCGTTTTTCTTTATTGGATCGCAATCTTCGACAAATCGCGCTCCGCCTCGACCGCAGATGCACGACGCCGGCTGCGGGTTCTAGGCGTCGGCTCCTTTATCGGGCTGGGTGCTGTTCTGGTATTCGCGATGGCCCCCGCATTCCACATCGACAATACAAAACCGTGGATGGGAACTACGGCAGGCATTCTCTCTCTGGCATTCCCTTTCGCGCTCGCTTATGTCGTAGTGGTGCAGCGTGCCATGGACGTGCGCATCCTGCTGCGCATGGGCACCAAGTACGCGCTCGCCCGCGCCACCCTGACCGCAGTCCGGGTTGGCCTGCTGGCAACCCTGATTGCTTCGCTGATCCTGGCGCTACGCGCTCCCACCATCACTCCGCGCTCCACCATCGAGATCGCGATCATCGCCGCTCTGTTACTGCTGTTGCGCTCGCGATATACGAAGAATTTGTCTTCCTGGCTGGATCGAAAATTCTTTCGAGAAGCCTACAACTCCGAGCAATTGCTGGCCGAGCTGTCGCAGCGCGTTCGCAAGTACAACGAGAGCGGTCCCATGCTGGAGATGGTTTTGAAGAGCCTGTCGGAGACGCTGCACATCGACAAGATTGCCGTTCTGCTGCGTGGCGGAAAGACTTTTCAACTGCAGCAAGCGGTTGGAATTTCAATGGACAGCTTTCCCGAAGCAGGATTGATGCAACTATCCATGAACTCAACCACCGTGCGAAACCTGATGCGCATCAATACGCCGGTGCAACTGTATCGTGAAAATCCAGATGGCTGGCTTCTGCTCGCCAGCAGCACAGAGCGTGAAATCCTTGATGCCATATCGGCCGAATTGTTGTTGCCGTTACCAGGACGAGAGCAGTTGATGGGCTTGATAACACTTGGCCCCAAACGGTCTGAAGAGCCCTATACTCCGTCTGATCTGCAACTGCTGGAATCCGTCGCGACCCAGACTGGACTGGCGCTCGAAATCGGAAACCTGGCCCGTTCGCTGGCCAGCGAGGCCACTCAGCGGGAACGCATACATCGCGAAATTGAGGTTGCCCGCGAAGTGCAGGAACGCTTGTTTCCGCAGGAATTTCCCGTGATCGACGGAGTCAGTCTTGCCGGCCATTGCCGTCCCCAGCAAGGTGTTGGCGGCGATTATTACGACTCCTTCATGCTCGATGACGGGCGCATGGCATTGGCGATTGGCGATGTCAGCGGAAAAGGAATCTCCGCGGCCTTGTTGATGGCAAGCTTGCGCGCTTCGTTGCGTGGAATGACCCTCGATGCTCCCCATGACCTGGCCGCGATGATGGAAAAAGTGAATCGGCTGGTATACGAGGCCTCGGCAACCAACCGCTATGCGACATTCTTTTTCGCCACCTACAACATGCAGACGCGGGAGCTGATCTACGTGAATGCCGGTCACAATGCGCCGTTTCTCGTCGGCCGTAACGGAGGTCATTTTCACGTGGGGCGACTGGAAGCGGGTGGGCCTGTCATCGGCCTGCTGCCCTATGCGATATATGAGGAGCAGAAGTGCGTGCTGCGGCCCGGCGATCTGCTGCTGGCCTACACCGATGGCATTAGCGAAGCCATGACCGACCACGAAGAAGAATGGGGCGAGGACCGGATGCTGGCCGCCGCACAAAGCTTGCCCGATGAAACGGCGCAGCAGGTGCTGGAGCATCTGTTTGCTGAAGCTGACCGCTTTACCGGCAATGCACCCCAATTTGACGACATGACGCTGCTGGTGCTTAAGCTGCAAGAAAGTTCAGCTGCGGTTAATTCTCATCCAGTCGAGATATCTGGTTAGACTAGGGTCATGAATTCCCGGACCCGCAGAATTAACGTTTTGCTCAGCCGTTCCTTTCTCGCTGCCTCACTTGCGATGTATTTGTGCGGCACCGTTCACGCTCAAGCGAACAGCACTCTGGTGAACCCGCTGCTGGCTCAGCATCTTCAATCGCCGTCCATTGTTTCGGATGAATTGCGACATTTCATGCTGCAGCGCGTTCCACCACTCGAGTTACCTGCGACGGCCAAGCAGTGGGATCAAGATGCCGCGAAGATCCGCGCGCATCAACTCTCCGTGGTGTACCACGGATGGCCGCAAGCCTGGGTCGACTCTGCGCCGAAGTTCGAGAAGGTTGGCGTTGTCGAGCGCAAAGGCTACCGCATCATCAAACTGCGCTACGAGATTGTTCCCGGCTTCGAATCGAGCGCCCTGCTGTACGAGCCGGAACATATGAACGGCAAAATGCCCGCCATCCTGGATGTGAACGGACACGGTCCGGGTGGAAAAGCGGTAGAACACAAACAGAAGCGCTGCATCAATCAGGCGCGACACGGCATGATTGCGCTCAGTCCAGAATTCATCAACTTCGGCGAGCTGAGCGCAAAAGGAAATGAACACAACAACATTGGCCTGTTAGACCTGGCCGGTGAAAACGGATTGGGCCTGTTTTATCTTTCAATGCGGCGAGGCATCGACTATCTCTACAACGATCCCGACGTCGACCGTTCCCGCATCGGAGTGACTGGCCTTTCCGGTGGCGGATTTCAGACCATCGTGCTGAGTTCGCTCGACACTCGCGTTGGGCCCGCGGCACCGGCGGCTGGTTTTAGCACTTTGACCACGGCAATCGAGCATCCGGAGTATTTCGACGCGGAACAGAATGCCTCCGATTTCCGCCAGGATGCCGATTACGCTCAACTCGTCGCGATCCGCGCTCCACGGCCGACGCTATTAATCTATAACGCCATGGATGACTGCTGCTTTCGTGGCAATATCGTCAAGCAAGGTGTGTACTCCGACATCAAACCCTTTTTCAACTTGTATGGAAAGCCGGACAATCTGCAATGGCATATGAACCAGGATCCCGGCGCACACAACTACGGACTCGACAATCGGCAAGCGTCGTACAAGTTTTTCGATTCCGCATTTCACCTCGATGCGTCCGAGAATGAAGACGCCGACACGGATTCCGAAGTGCAAAGCTACGATGATCTCGTCGTCGGACTCCCGAAGGACAATCTTACGATTCTTGGCCTTGCACGATCATTTGCGAAATCCATCCATCATGAAGTGCCAGCCGATCACGGCGCTGCCTGGGTACAATCGCAGAGAGAGCTACTGACCAAGGTAGCTCGCTATGCACCGGTCACTGTAACCCACGCATGGGCGATGAATGCCACCCATGAAAAAGGCCTGGAAAGTGCGGCCTATCGCTTCGAATTCAGCAATGGCCTAAGCGCCACCGGCGTCTTGTTCCGCTCGATTACAGCGCCTGACACGGCACCCATCACTATTGTCGTTTCAGACCTGGGAATGCCTTCCACCATCGATGAGGTCGGCAATGACGTGGATCGTGGACAACGCGTGCTGGTGTTGGATCCACTATTCTTCGGCGAGAACACACCCGCTGAACCGCCCAACAACAACCCGGATATAGAAGCCTTTGCGGAGTTATTGAACAGCATCGGCCAACGTCCGCTGGGGCTGGAAGCGGCGCAGATAGCCGGAGTCGTTCGTTGGCTGAGCAAAGATCTCGATGAGGGCACCCCAACTCCGCGATCAGGCGAAACGGACGCCAATATTCCGATACGTCCGGTTCGCATCGTGACCACCGGCCTGCGCTCCGAAACGGTGGCCATGGTGGCTGTTGCTCTCAATCCAGAGCTATTTTCCAAGCTCGAAGCGCGACAGGCAATTCCTAGCCTTGCCTATGCCTTCGATCATCCGCTTACGTACACCGACGCTCCAGAGCTGATGTGCCTCGATCTCTACAAGGATTTCGATTTCAATACTCTGACCGCCATCGGTTCGCCAGTCAAAGTGGACTTGTCTGCGGTCGCGCCGAAACGCATCTTCTGGGAGTAGCCGGGTATGGGACTAGGTGACGTGCACGACCGGTAAACAGGTAAACGTTTCCTGATCGACCATCCAGTACGGCATCAGTTCCGCTCCGGAATTATGGGCGATCTCGAAATGCAGCGGCGGTCCCGGCTTGGCCGTGATCTGGTTCAGGAGATCTTCGGCATACTTGCCGTCTTTCACCTGCAACACTCTGTCCGGCGATCCAATCACAGCCATTAGTATCGGCCCGTACTCCAATCCATATCGCGGACCATCGTTGGTTTGATCGGCTCCCGTGTAACGGGTCAGCCTGAATGTAATGGGCAGCGTGAACGTAATCGCATCCTTGTCCGACCAGGTTCGCTCGATCACCGCATATGTCCCCGGCTTTCCTGTCGCTGCCAGAGAGCCGTTCACGTAGATTGGCATTTCCTTCGCGACCCAGGCAGGCACGCGAATGCGAATCTTCGCCGCAACAGATTTCGTCGCCGCAACCTGCAACTTCACCTGCGGCTGCAGCGGAAATTGCGTCGTCATCTTCCACTCCGCGGTCGTTCCCGTCTGCGGCCATCGCAGTGTCGACGGCTCAAACAAATTTACGTAAATACCATCGGACGCAATGGAATAAATATGCTCCGGCAGCGACCCCAGCATCCGCGTTCCCTGCCCTTCGCAGCAGGTATTGTTGTGCGTGGGCTCCTCTTTCTTGCCCGCCATGATGGTGTGATAGCGAATGCCCGTCGTCCCGCCCTGGTTGGCGAGAATCACGTTGTAGATCGACTTCTCAATCTCCGCCATGAACTTCTCGTCGTCGGGATTGTGCTGGTGAAATCTCTGGCTCAACAGAATCCAGAATGAACTGCCGCAATTCTCTCCCAGCTTCTGATGCACATAGTTCGATGCCGGCGGATCCTTCTCAAACTCGATGATCGAGATGCTGCCGCCGATCTGCTGCCAGTTGTCTCGATACAGGTTCCAGCCCCCCAGCACAGCATCGCGATAGCGAGGATCACCCGTCGCCGTGTACAGATCGGCATAGGCTTCCAGGTTCGTCAGCAGATAACAATGCGGTCGATCGTAAGGATATTGCCAGACCGCTTCCTGCTCCTGCCGCGCCAGATGTTCCAGCCAGAAATTCTCCTGAAAATATCGCTGGATGACCTGCGCATCTTTCGGCTCACCCACCGGGCTGAGGCACATGCGCGTGTTGGCAATCATTCCCTGGCCACCCTGCACTGCGCCTCGTAACAACTTCGGTAGATACTCGCATTGGTTGAACCAGTCGTAATTGCCGCGCAGCAGTCCAAACGCTTTTTCGTTGCCGCCGTACCCAGCCTCCAACAGTCCATGCGTTAACCACGCGCGCGTGTAGGCTCCGCGCTCCGAATAAAAAATCGTATCCTCCGGATACGCCATGATGTACCCATTCGGCTGGCGACATTCCGCGATCCCATTCACAACATCATTCATTCGCTGGCGGAGCGGCGCATCGTCGATCCATCGCACCGTATTTCCCGCTCCCATCAAAAAACGTCCGGCATTCGATCCCGCCAGATCCTCTTCCCAGAATTTGTCCGGCTTCGGCAAACCTGGAGGATTCGGCTTCCCTGCCCGTTCACGAAATTGACGCAGCAACTGATCCGCCGAATATGAATTCATCAGGTAGGCGATATTGTTCTGCATGGCCGTCTGAAATATTCCGCCCTGCAGCGTCACTCCGTTGCGTGGCACCTGCACTTTGTAGACCGCCGGCCTCCACTCACTCGCCGGCGTCAGATTCTCAGGGTGATCGGTCACAATCCCTTCGCCCTGCGGACGCAACGGCCGCGTAATCTGCGCCAGGTTGGGCGCATTTCCATAGGCGGTATCGGCAGTCACTGGACACCGAACAGCCACATCCTGACCGGCTGAAATCACAGCAATTTTCGCCAGCGTCAGGTTGTAGTCTGGACTGTTCTTCAGCGAAGATCCCAATAACTGCGACGTTTTTACCGGCCGCATTTCTGTTGCCGTCAAACGCACATAGCGTCCCGTAACTCCCGTCGCAGAAAATTCTGTGATGTTGTCTTTTGGGTCGGGAAAGTCCGCGCCGGTAAAATCTGCAATGATTTTCGCGCCTGACATTCCCGCGTCGTTCGCCGCTTCAATCCTGAAGCGCAGCGGAAAACCTTCGCCACCGTAATATTCATCGAGTAGCGGATACATTCGCTCGCACGCCGGATACAACTTCACTGCATCGATCGCGTTTGCTTTGCCTAGGTCAATCTGCAGCCAGGTCGTGACGTGAGGATTGGTCGAAGGCTTCGAACGATAGGCTCGATAGAACGTCGCCGGCGTGGCGGCCATTTGCTCGCCAGTGGCGTAGCGGCCCAACTCCGTACCAGACTCCGGCGCAGCGAAAAGTTTTGAGGGATCAAGAAACGACGCGGCCACCATTGTGGCGCCGCCGTACACCGCGGCCTCAAGAAAACTGCGTCTCGTGCAGCTCATTCCTTGCCTCAATTGTTCATTCGATGCATCGGCGAAGTTCTGAACTATTCTTCCTGCTCGCGTAGTCTCGCCAGAATACCTAAGTCTTCCAGCGTCGTGGTATCGCCCTTCACTTCGCCGGTTTCAGCTAGTTCGCGCAGCAAGCGCCTCATGATTTTTCCTGAGCGCGTCTTCGGCAAACTATCGGTGAAGCGAAGATCATCGGGCCGCGCCAGCGCGCCAATTTCCTTTGCCACCCAGGCACGTAGTTCATCTTTCAGTGCCATCGACGGCTTGTATTGCGACTCCAAGGTCACGAATGCCGCAATCGCCTGCCCCTTCAACGCATCGGGGCGCCCCACAACCGCGGCCTCCGCCACCTTGGGATGCGCAACCAGCGCCGATTCAATTTCCATGGTTCCCAATCGATGTCCGGAGACGTTGATCACATCATCCACTCGGCCCATCAACCAGTAATAGCCTTCGGTGTCACAGCGCGCTCCATCGCCGGTGAAATACGCGCCAGGAATTGTCGACCAGTATTGCTTCACGTAGCGATCCGGATCGTTATAGATTGTGCGCGCCATCCCCGGCCACGGTTTGCGAATGATCAGCAGACCTCCGTTGCCCTCCGGCACCGGCTGTCCTGCCTGGTTCACAATGTCCGGCACAATTCCAAAAAACGGTTTGCCTGCCGAGCCCGGCTTATTGGCCACCGCTCCGGGGACTGACGTAATCATGATCCCGCCCGTCTCCGTCTGCCACCACGTATCTACAATCGGGCAGCGTCCCTTGCCGATCACCGCCGAATACCACATCCAGGTTTCAGGATTAATCGGTTCACCGACACTCCCAAGCAACCGCAGGCTGGTCAACTTGTGGCGATTCGGAAATTCATCGCCCCATTTAATGAAGGCGCGGATCGCGGTCGGCGCGGTGTAAAAAATGCTGACCTGGTGATCGTCGATGATCTTCCAGAAGCGGTCATTCTCAGGAAAATTCGGTGCGCCCTCATACATCACCGACGTCACGCCGTTTTGCAAAATTCCGTAGACCACGTAGGAGTGCCCGGTCACCCAGCCGATATCTGCCGTACACCAATAGATATCGTCGTCCTTCAAATCGAACACCAGCTTGCTGGTCAGATATGTATGCACCGCGTAGCCGCCGGTAGTATGCACGATTCCCTTCGGTTTCCCGGTAGTTCCAGAAGTATAGAGAATGTACAGAGGATGTTCGGCGTCCAGTTGCTCGGCGGGGCAATCATTGCCCACCTGGTTCATCTCCGCATCCCACCAGTGATCGCGACCCGCCACCATGGGAATTTTGCTTCCCGTGCGGCGCAACACAACCGTCTTTTTCACCGAGGGGCATTTTTCCAGAGCCTCATCCACGGTAGTCTTCAGCGGAATTTGCTGACCGCGGCGCCAGCCTGCGTCTTGCGTAATCACCAGCACAGATTGGGCATCGTTGATGCGATCGACCAGCGCGCTCGCCGCAAAGCCGCCAAAGATGACCGAATGTACCGCGCCAATGCGGGCGCAGGCAAGCAGCGCAATCGCCAGCTCCGGCACCATCCCCATATACAACGCAACGCAATCGCCCTTCTTGACTCCGAGAAGTTTTAGAACATTGGCAAAGCGCTGCACCTGATCCAGCAATTCAAGAAATGTAAACTTGCGAACCTCACCTGTTTCGCTTTCCCACAGAATCGCGGTCTTGTCGCCTCGCCCGCGCTCCACTTGCAGGTCCAGGCAGTTGTAGGCCAGATTCATCTTTCCGCCCACAAACCACTTGGCCCAGGGCTCCTTCCATTCCAGCACCTGCGTCCAGGGCTCGAACCAATGCAACTCGTTCGCCGCCGCCGCCCAGAATTCTTCCGGATTCTCCACCGAACGGCGATAGAGCGCGTCATATTCCTCCGCACTGCGAATGTGTGCCTTGGCGGCAAACTCCGCCGGCGGAGGAATCACACGGAGTTCGTGCAGCAGTGATTGAAAACTTGTATCTGGATGTTCTGTCATGGTTGAACAATTCGCTCCACAGGATTATTGCACGGCTTCATACACAATCATTTTTGCCACGGGCTTTCCGTCTTCCTGCTGCTCCGGTGTGTACACTCGGTGCGTGGCTGGATCGATGGCCAGACTGTGGACTTTGGGCTGCACTCGAAAATCCTGCAGCTTGCGGTAGTGATCCGGATCGTCCTGGTGGAAGACCGAGATCGCGCCGCTAAAACAGGCCACGTAAATACGGCTCAAACCGGAATCGTATTTGATCACGTCAGCTCCGGCAGCCATCGGCAGAAAAGCGATCGCTTGATGTGTATCGAGATTCAACACCGTCATCAAGCGATTCCCTTCGCAGGAAAGAAACGCTCGGCGATGAACCGGATCCAGCGCCATGCCATGATTGCCGTGGCATCTTGCGACGGGATAGCGGGCGCTCACTGTATCCGTGGATGGATCAATTTCGGCGACAACATTCTCATCCTGCAGATTGACGTAAATCCGGCGAGCGATCTCATCGTACTGCGG
>JAZKAG010000135.1:0-607 GCA_040389265.1 Acidobacteriota bacterium | reverse complement strand
CACTCTGGAAGTGAAGCGTCTTCACAATCCGATCCGATCGCACATCTACAATTGCCACTGCCTTGCCGCGCTCATCCGAAACGTAGACCTTGTGGAAAGGAGCCGCATACGCGCTCCCATCCGGCTTTGCCTCGGTAGGCAACTTGGCAATTATCCGCATCTGCTTCAGATCGATGACGCCGATTTTGCCTTCCAGCCAGTCCGAGGTATATACGCGGTGCAGCTCAGGCACGTAGACCACGCCCTCAACTCCCGGCACGTCGGGAATCGCGTGCACCACGGTGTTGTTTTTCATGTCGATCACGTACAGAATGCCTGCGCCCAGGTACGCCGATAACAAATAACCGTCTCCATGATCGATGGTCAGGTAATCGAAGCGCTTGCCCTTGGGCCCGGGTAAATCGATGGTTGCAATCTGCCGCAGCGTGTTTTCATGCTCGTTCGACAGCCGCTGCGCTCCAGCTGCCGATGCCAGTGCGAAAGCGACTATCGCCACCCTTGCGACAAGCTGCCGTCTCGGCTGGAGCCGCGATACATCAAGAGACACGCCCATGTTTCCCAACCGCACGAAATAATTCTCGCACCTTTTGCTGCATCTCTGAAATTG
>JAZKAG010000134.1:752-3130 GCA_040389265.1 Acidobacteriota bacterium | reverse complement strand
TGATCTTGTCTTTGACGCGATAATTCATGCCATAAATCGAACGATAGTTGTAGCCGGAAAGGTGCAGCACGCCCTCTCGAAACGTCTTGCTGGGGATGGTGCCGGTGTTGACGCTGACTCCACCGACAAACTCGCGCTGCTCGACTACCGCGACGCGCTTGCCCAGTTTGGCGGCGGAAATCGCCGCTCGCTGGCCGGACGGCCCAGACCCGAGGACCAGCAGATCAAATATCTCCATCGTTCCTTTCCATCATTCCATCCCGCTTGTTCATTTTATTCTGTGCAGTATGCGGGTCGTCGGCGGTCGGTCTTCCGCTGCCGGCGCAGGTGAGCGCCAGATTCGCGCATCGCATTTTCGACACTACCACACCAGCATCGAAGCAGCGGTCCATCCCAACCACGCCATACACTGGCTACACAGGTTGGACGCGGCGCGGAGGGGAATTGCTGTACGCCATTACAGATCGGCAACTGTATGCGGAAAACAAAGACGACGCCTTGGCGCACCTGGTGGAATTGTCTTCAACTTGGGCCGCCAATGGCGCTTCCTTCATTCAGGTGCGAGAGAAAGATCTGACCGCCTGCGAGCAAGTTGAGTTGGTCCGCGCGGTCATGCGTGCGGTTCATTCAGCGAGGAGCAAGACGAACGCGGCCAAAGTCCTGGTGAACGCTCGAGTGGATGTCGCGCTGGCGGCCGGTGCGGATGGAGTGCATCTTCCCTCCCGTGGGGACGCATTGACGCCGCAAGAAGTCCGCAATATCTTTGCGGCCGCAGGAACGTTGCAGCCACCTGTCATCAGCATCTCCTGCCACAGTTTGGATGAAGTGAAAACGGCGAGCCAGCGGTCGCCAAACTGCATTCTGTTTGCCCCCGTGTTTGAGAAGGTGATTCGACAAATTGAAATCGCTGCCGTAGCAAAACGCAATTCTGACACCGCACCACGGACTGTCACAGGTACCGGACTGGCACTGCTGGCGGAAGCTTGTCGCGTCGCCGCCCCAGTGCCGGTGTTCGCGCTGGGAGGAGTGACTGCCGAAAATGCTGCGGACTGTGCTCGCGCGGGTGCCGCAGGCATTGCAGCTATTCGTTTCCTGCAGCAGCCTCCATCCCAGTGGAAACATCTGGCCTAGCGTTCGTCAGGAACCCTACACGCGCCAACGCTCGACGCCTTGCTGGGAAATGTTTGTACCTCCGGCCCTGCGCGGTGGCCGGATTCAGCCGGTCTTTCGCGCACCACGATGACAGAGCCAGGCACTCAGGCTCAGGCCTCAAGTCCAGATTCTGATTCTTCGCTTTCAGCGACTCCTTCTTTCATCCCCTTCAGGGGGCGAAACTTCACAGTTAACTGCGGCTCGATTTCAATCGTCTCCCCAGTCTGCGGATTACGGCCTGTTCGAGCGGGACGCATCACTTTCACCAGGCGTCCCACGCCGGGAATCAGAAACTCTCCATGCTTCTTGATTTCGGCGATCGCTGTTTGCGCCAGCACGTCAATCAGGGCGGCGGTGGTTGCGGGTGGCAAATTCAACCTGACCGACAGGGCTTTCGCCAGCGCAGACTTGAGGTCATCATGCTTTGCCGCGGGTTCGGCGATCGCATCATATTGGGCGAGGATGGATTGTGCGATTGGATCGTCAGTGAGGCGATGCTGCTCCAGGTAGCGCACGAGTTCTTGGCGGCTGGGAATAATTTCCCGCAATAATTCCGGCTCGATTTTGTCACCACTGTCCGCAATCCGCTGCAATAGATCATCCGTCTGTTCGTCCAACTCGAATTCAACAGGTGAGGACTTCGCATTCATTTGTTTTCTCCAAACGACAGGCGGATTCCCTCCGGGTTGAGCAGCGGACTCTTTTCTGGATCGTCTTTGTGCGACTTGCGAAACGCCAGAGTCATCTGCATCAGCAGCGATTTCATGGCTGACATTTGTACTTTGTCGCGGTCGAAGTTGAAAATTGAGGGGAGCAGCTCGACGGTTCCACGCAAGTGCTTGAACTGGGGCTTGCAATCTATCCACAAAGGCAGGTTGCAGGAGAGAAAGTCGCGGATGGCATGCTTACCTCGCACAATGGAGAAATCCCAGGTTACGGAGTTGGCCACGCCGGTGACGCTGAGGGTACTTTCGTTTGCTGTGTAGTCGATGTGGCCGCCGCTGCGGTCCTTATTTTTGGCTGTCAGGCTCACAAGGCTGACCTCAGTGGCCGCGCCTTCAGGGCCCACTTTGGCCGTCGGCTTGAACTCCGCGCCAAACTCCTTGTCCCTGGAACTCTCAAGTTTGTAGTGAAATTGGGTGGTAGTCTCAGCCGTGCGGTCGAGGATGGTTCCCTTCTCAAACTGCACGCTGATCAGGGCGCTTCGGCAAGCTGCAAACCAATAG
>JAZKAG010000134.1:0-742 GCA_040389265.1 Acidobacteriota bacterium | reverse complement strand
CGCAGGAGCGGCCGCTTGACAGGAACAGACTGAATGATGGCGTCGAGGAGCAACTGAACCGAATCCTCGTTATCCTGGCGGGTGTCAACATTCAGCAGCGCTGCGGTCCGCCGGTACTCCGCCAGCGGCATGGTTTTGGCGATTTTGGTGTCTGGCGTGAAATGGATCTTGCTCATATCCCTCCAGGCGGCTACCGGCCGCGCGTTCATGGTTGAGCACCAATGTATACCAAACTTCGTTGTCCTGAATGTGTAACCTAATCGGGCGCAAGAGTGTCTTATGGGTGCCAGCCCGAGGCGTTACCAAGGAGAGATTCGATGATGAGACTGTTTGCAAAACGCGGCATGATTTTCACCGTTCTGATCAGCTTCGTTTTCTCCGCGGGATGTCGCGCGGCGAAAGCGCCCATCCCTGCGCCGACTGTCGATGCGCCGCTGGCGAAACAATCGAGCGAGGAAACGGCAGTATTGGCGGGAGGATGTTTCTGGGGAACGCAAACCGTATTCGAGCGGGTGAGAGGTGTGACGGCCACAACGGCGGGTTACGCAGGCGGGTCAGCCTCCACCGCGAGCTACGCCCAGGTGACACAAGAAAACACGGGTCACGCGGAGTCGGTGCAAGTTGTCTATGATCCGTCGAAGATTACCTATGGCACGCTGCTGCGCATCTTCTTCTCTGTCGCACACGATCCGACCCAGCTGAATCGTCAGGGGCCAGATGTGGGTCCGTCCTACCGCTCCGT
>JAZKAG010000133.1:12685-21206 GCA_040389265.1 Acidobacteriota bacterium | reverse complement strand
AGTTCGATATCATTCTTAACCTGCCAAAAATTCCGAGCATTACGCAGTGATTAGCTCAGGTAAGACCTGGATAGGATCGCATTGACAGTACTCAGCTTCGCTGTTGTTAGAAGCGGTCGGCGAAAGAGGGGTAGGGTATTGTTCGATGGAGGTGATCTGAGCTTGCTGAGACGTTTCAGCTTCGATGAGGCTAGCCAAACTGCTTCGGAGAACCTGTGCGCTTATGACGCCTTCCGACTGCTTGGCGAGCTGAGTTTCGATGCGATAGCTGATTTGTATCGCCTCAGCGTCACCAGTTTTTTCGATGTCGTAAAAGATCACCGCGAACCGTGCGGAAAACTGAGGAAGTTCTATGGAAGCCTTTAGATATTCGGAAATTAACTCACGAAGTATTTTGGCGGAAACCATGCGATATTCTCCTAATCTGGTTAAACACGTTGCTGTCGCAAAAGTAGAATTAGAAAATCTTTACATTCAACACAACTTCGACGTACTCCTTCCAAGCTGCACGTCAAATACCATTTGCCACGATCATTACTCCCCAGCGAATCTCATCCATCCGGGCACCATCGAAATACACGGAGTAAAGTACACCCATATGGATGGCTATCCCGTCGCCGTAATTTTCAACTACGTCCGCATCGATGGAAAGAAAACACGGCGTACACGAAGTATTAGAATGCTGCGGATCGAAAACACGGTCTATAATGCCGCACCATTGCCTTGACTCGCGCCGTTGAGGCCGGAGTATACTCTCTGAGTTCATCGGCTGTATAGACTATTTCTTTAGATGCTAACATTCGTGCATGAGGACGCCTCCAGACAGCCCGGAGTTTGCTCGCTTCACTGACGCCATGCGAACGATTGTAAAGGTTTCGAAAGCAGAGATATTGAAGCGGATAAAAGAAGAAAAAGCTCAGACCGTCAAGCCCTCCAAGCAGCATTAAACGAGTCTTATCTCTAGTCGTTTTCCCGTCAGTTCTGCCCAGTGCTCCAGCGTAGCTATTTGAGGAAAATCTCGACCGCTTTCCATGCGCGTAATCGTGGTTCTCGATGTCGCCATCAAGTCGGCTAGGTCTGACTGTTTCAATCCAGCCTGTAAACGAGCAGCACGCATCGACAGCGCAAGTTCTTATATTATTACCCGCCTCTGAGACATGGGATGAATTAAGCTCCGTCATTCTGAGCGCAACGAAATGATCTGCTGTTCCCACTCGCGCCCCATAAAAATCGAGGGTGCCCCATGTTTCTTGCCCTGATGTCCTCGACCGCGCTCCTTCGGTTCTGCGTTGCCGCACGCCTCTTTATCTTGCCAGCGAATAACGCTAGCGCGTTTCTCATTACGAATCCGCGCATCGAAGCCTGACTTGATCTCAATGAATGATTTGCCCTGTTCGCAACAGTTGAGATTTCGGCATTCGGCAATTCGACGGATCTAGCCGGCCTGGCATCACCGATCAAAATTCGAGAAGTGCACCGGATTTATAGGATCCCTGTGTTTCCAATCTCACTTCGCCACTACCGGAGAGGCAGAAGCAAGGCTCGGATTCCCATCCCCAGCGAAGCTGCAACGGCGATGGTCCGCACCCGGTCGAGCGCCACCCAGCGGTGTACTTCTGCTGTTAGAGCTTCCGGTGTGAGCCCTGCTCCGTGGTTAACTAACATTTCGATAAGGACCGGACGAAAATAGACCAGGGTGGCGACCGAAACCAGAAGCAGCAGGCCAGTGGCTGCGAGACGCCATGCCAGTTGGGGCCTTGGAGCCCCAAAGCTGGTGAGCAGCGCAAGCAGTGCGATGAGGCCGAGAGCCGGCGTGAAGTACTGCCAGAAAACATGCCCTGCGCGTATGTGTACTTGCAACAGCGGATTTCCTTCCGCCAGCGAGGCCGGGGCTCCTGCCGACCAGAACGGCACCACTACAAGCGCTTCATACAGTCCGGCGCCGAGGATCAATGAAGTTCCAATCACGAACAGCCACAGCGTAAGCGAAGCAATAGGCCGCATGAATTGCCTCCTCATATTCGATACAGTTGCACTATATTTAAATGGAGTAAAGCATGCAAGCCAAAAAAACAAAGCGTGGGTATGACGCCAGCCGGCGCCGCGCCTCCTCTGGCCAGCGGCGTGAACGAATTCTGCAAACCGCGCGCAAGCTCTTCGGCCATTATGGCTACGGTGCAACTTCGATTGAACGGATCGCAGGCGAGGCGGGTGTCGCAGTGCCGACGATCTACGCCATCTATCGATCTAAGCGAGCCCTGCTGCTTGCGTTGCTCGACCAGGCGGATGCCCAGGCCGACGTCGCCGGTCTACTGAGTGATCTGCACGCTGCTGCGGGAATGCCACGCAAGCAACTGCGCCGGCTGGTTTCCTTTACGTGCCGTTTCTACGCGCTGGCGGGGGACATTGTCGACATTGCGCGAGGGGCCGGCAATACCAACGAAGACCTTCTGGCCTTGTGGCAGGAAGGAGAGGAGCGGCGACTCCGCAGCCAAAGACCTCTGGCAGATGCGTGGTACCGCGATGGAGCACTTCGCAAGAGCCTCGGCGCGAAGGACGCGCTGGATATCCTCTGGGCCATGACTGGAGCGGATCTCTACCACCTTTTTGTCGTGGACCGCAGGTGGTCCGCCGCCCGCTACGAAGCGTGGCTCGAAAACACTCTCGAGCGGCTTCTGTTGCGGTGAAGCTTCCACACACTCGCTGGCGCTCAGAATGAATTCGGCAGGCATTGAGAAGCGGGTTTCACCACCGCTGTCCCGTCGTGTCAGCGGGTGCATCATCGCCAATGCACATACCGAAAGCGCCAAATATCTGGAAGTCCGCTTGTGTTGGTAGACGGGCAGGCTGTCCGACGCCTGTAGCTGAGTGGCCGTTCGAACCGGATACTGTATGCCATACACTATTTCTGTCGATGCCTCCGTCAGGGAAGCGTCTCTCGTTGGCGCATCCATCATCCCGAAATTGATAAAATGGAGATAGGCATTCTCCGTCCGGCTTCCTGAACCCAGTGGTTTCCCCGGATCGGACGAAGTGGCCGGCAGCGATTTTCGTTTTTTTTTGCAGAAATACACACAAAAAAGCGAAGGCCATAGGGATTCCTCCCCTCATACCACGGCAAATAAAGCACTTGCAGCAAAAGAACCTCTGCATAATCCTTCAACTATTCCGTATAATCCTTCAACTATCCTGCATAATCCTTCAACTATTCCGTATAATCCTTCAACTATTTCGCCCAATTCGCCAAAAACTCCGCCGCAGCCGTGGCGCCCGCGCAGCCAGCGGTGGGTACGCAGGCTACGCCCAGGCTTCCGGGGTAACAAACTCACAGACGTCGCCGCGCAGCGCGAACTCATCTTTCCAATCCTGGATCAGCCGCTCGGTTGCGATGACGGTGTGACGTCGATCCTGCCCCATCGCGGCCTGCCCGCCATCGTGCAGCAGGGCGTTGGTGGCATTGCCGGCTAATAGGTTCCGGCGAAAGCCGCGCCGAATATTTCGCTCCACGGCATCCGCCGTCGTCGCCTTCCAGTCGTATCCCATCGCATTCCACAATACCGGCGTCAACCCCAGCTCGCGGGCAGCTCGCAACACATCCGGCCGACGTCCGCCATGCGGCGGACGAAACCAGCGCACCGGCGCGCCCAGCGCATCTTCGAGCGCTTCATTGCAGTCGCGTAATTCCTGCCGGACCACGTTTGGCGGCCGGATCAGCAACAGCGGGTGCGTCATGGTGTGGTTGCCGATCAAATGCCCAGCCGCCGCCACCGCGCGCGCAATCTCCGGTCGCTGCTGCACAAAACGCCCAATCATGAAGAAGGTGGCGCGCACTCTCTGCTTCGCCAGAACTTCCAGCAGCCGATACGTGTCAGGATCATTGGGGCCATCATCGAACGTCAGCGCAATTTGCCAGGGCTTCTTGGCAGCCACTACGCAGCGGCCAAACAATTGCGAAGTCGGCCACATCCCGGCGTAGGCATACGCTCCCGCAGCCAGGATACCCGTCGCCGCCGCCACTGCGGCAATCGCCCCGCCGCCGGGAATGTGGGGGCGGCGCGAGGTCAAATAAGCTCCTGGTTCGGGCGCCGGAAGTGTCAAAATCTTGGGGCTCGTCATTGCGTTTGAGTGTATCGGAACCTGTCGGCAGGAGTATCCACAAGATATCCATTTGACGCTTGCCGAATTTACTTTCGCATGCTATCTTCGATTTTCATTCGCTTTTACTACGAAGGAAATTCGCCATGGCCAAGCTTTTCGAAAATCCGAGATTCATCGCAATTGAGGGCCCTATCCGCGCCGGCAAATCTACTTTAGCTACGCTACTGGCGCAGGAGATTGGCGCCACACGCATTATCGAACCGCAGCAAAATCCCTTCCTGTCGACATTTTATCGCGGCGAAAGGAGCGCTGCCTTCCCCGCGCAGATGTGGTTCCTGATGTCGCGATATGAGCAGCTTTGTGCCGCCACCGAACGGGACGCCAAAACCGGTAAAGCGAAGCCCATGGTGGCTGACTACATTTTCGAGAAAGATAAGCTGTTCGCCAATCTGAATCTGAACGACGACGAACTGGCCCTCTACGAGCGGCAGTTTCAATACTTCCGCGATCAGTTGCCGACTCCTGACCTGGTGATCTACCTGCAGACCTCGCCCAAGGTGCTGCGTACTCGCTTGGCGCGCAAAGCTGTGCCCGAGGAGCAGGAGATTTCAGGCCGCTACCTGGAGAAGGTGGCCGAGGCCTACGAGCATTATTTCTTTCACTACACCGCCAGCGATTTGCTGATCGTGAATACCGACGACATCGACTTTGTGCGCAACAACGAGGACTTGCAAACCCTGCTGCGTCGGCTGAAGGAGCCGGTCCATGGCACACAATACTTCCTGCCGCTGGGCAATGGAGACAAAGGGGGCCCGCTCAACCCGCTGCGCGCACTTCGTTCTCAGGGTGCCTCGCTGCGGTCGATGATTTCCATGCCGCGCGTCATCTTCGGCACTCCGAGAACTGAAAAAGGCTCGACCGTGACCGGCATGGGCGCGCTGCGAACTAAAATTTGCACGTCCCAGGCGGCGGTTCCTGCGCTTCGTTCTTTTTCGCTGCGATCCGTGCTGCCGTCCGTGCGCTCGCTCACCTGGAGCTTCGCTCCAAGCCTGGTTCAAGCTGCCCAACGCCTCTGCCGGTAAGTGGCTCGAGAAGAATGCGTGGAAGATGGAAAGAAGGGCCTCCGTTGAAGAGTGGCTTCGGGTAGGATGGGGAATGTTGCCTGTCGCAGGGCGGGCCCCCCACTATGCGAGCGCTGATCTTTTCTGATATTCACGCCAACATTGACGCCCTGGACGCAGTGCTCGAAGCTGCTCCTCAACACGACGTGGTCTGGAACCTTGGCGATGTGGTCGGCTACAATGCCGCGCCGCAAGCCGTCATCGAGCGGTCGCGTGCCCTTGGCACCATGTTTGTCCGGGGAAATCATGATCGTGCCTGCGCTGGGCTAACGGGCGCGGAAAATTTCAATCCGGTAGCGTATCGCGCCGTGCAGTGGACGCGTGGCCAGTTGGCTCCGGATACGCTCGAGTGGCTGAAGCGGATGCCGGCAGGCCCGGTGCTGCCAGAGGGAATGCCGGTGAGTTGCGTGCATGGTTCGCTACTCGATGAGGATGAATACCTGCTTTCCACCGACGACGCGGAAGGGCAATTCGAGCGCACTCGCACACCGATTACTTTTTTTGGCCATACGCATGTGCAGGGTGGATTTGCCGCGAACGATGCCGGTGAATGGGTTCAACTGAGACCTGCGTACAGCGGCGACCAGATCGTCGAAAGCTACGAACTGGATCTCCGCGGGTCGGCGAAGTACCTGATTAACCCTGGCGCAGTGGGCCAGCCGCGCGATCGGGATTGGAGAGCCGCCTTCGCGCTTTATGATGACCAGGCTGCTCGCGTCACATTCTTCCGTGTTCCGTATGATGTGAGGGCGGCGCAGACCCGCATTCTGCGTGCCGGCCTGCCAGACATGCTGGCGTCGCGTCTGGGAGTAGGACGGTAGGCGCCCCACCCTTCGCGATGAGGCGGCAGGCGGATGACAAGCAACGACATTCGAGGGCGATGGTACAACCCACATCTCAAGGCGAGATCTGGGTTGTACCCAGATTTTCCGTAAGCCGAAACTACTCGGTCTCGGCTTCTTTTTCGACCAGGACTTTGACGTGGGCCGTCACTTCGCGATGCAGGCGGACAGGAATCAGGAATTCGCCCAGCGATTTCAGCGGCTCTTCCAACTGCACTTTGCGGCGATCAACGGTAAAGCCCTTGGCTTCGAGTGCCTGGGCAATATCTGACCCGGTGACGGAACCGAACAGGTGATCGTTGTCGCCGGTTTTGCGAGTGAACTTCAGCTCGACATTCTCAAACTGCTGCAGCAGCAATTCGGCATCGGCCTTTTCCTTGGCGGAACGGCGCACAGAGGATGCCTTCATCTGCTCGATCACGGCTTTGTTCCCGGGCGTGGCTTCGATGCCCAGGTTGCGCGGCAACAAAAAATTGCGGCCATACCCCTGCGCTACCTTCACCACATCCCCGCGATGACCGAGGTTCTCGACATCTTCTTTCAAAATGATTTCCATATCTCAATCTCCAAAAATTCTAAACATCGCCTGTAGCCACATTCTTGGTGGCAAGGCGCTCTAGTGACGCTGCGCAAAGGGCAGCAGAGCAATATTGCGAGCCTGCTTGATGGCGCGGGTAACTCGGCGCTGATGCGTAGTGCAGACACCGGTCAGACGGCGGGGAACAATCTTTCCGCTTTCTGCAACGAAGCCCTGCAGCAAACGCACATCGCGGTAGGGAATAGCATCGATTTTCTCGACGCAGAATTTGCAAACCTTCTTGCGGCGGAAGAATTTACGTCCGCCAGGGCCGCCTCCTGCACCTGCCGGGCGTGGTGGCCGCGGACCAGAGTGAGAGGGTCCATCCGAGGATGATGATGTCGATTGCGATCTTTCTTCTGCCATGTTACGACTCCTTCTTAGTCGGCCGGAGAACGTCTCCAGCGCGGGAACTCATGCTTCGGTTGAAACTGCCGTGGGCGTGGCCCACAAATATTTCGCTATGCGATCGCTTCTGGAACCGCTGCGGTCTCTGCCGGCTGTTCGACGCTGCGCTGCGGCGCGACCGGCTGTGCAGCAGCGGCATGCGCGGCAGCAGCCTGGGACGCAGCTGCGGCAGCATTCGCCTGGGCAGCCTGCGCGGCCTGGGCGTTCACCGTGCTCTGCTTAATCTTGGTGGAGCGCAGCTTCTTGATCTTGTTGATGCGCTTTTCTTCCTCGTCCATGCGGACGGTGATGAACTTGATGACAGGCTCGGTCACGCGCAGGCGGCGTTCCAGTTCGGCCACCAGGCCGCCATCCGCTTCCACGGTCAACAGGTTGTAATTGCCCTCGTTGAACTTGCGGACGGTGTAGGCAAGCTTGCGATTTCCCAGCTTCTCGCTCGATACCAGCTTGCCGTTCCCCTTGGTGATCGTCGCTTCAAAGCCGGCGATCAGCTTGTCGGCTTCTTCTCCAATCACATCCGGGCGCAGGATAAACATCACTTCGTATTTCCGTTGCATTCGTCTCTCGTTTCCGGCAAAGCTGTCTGGCCTTGCCTGTCGCAACCCTTAGGGGTGCTCAGTCTTCCGTTCAGTTCTTAATTCACTCTTGCTCTTCGGCAGTGATCCGCCGATTCAACCGGTTCATCGCGACGCTGGCGCCTTCGGTTAAAAGCAACTCAATCGCCGTCGAAACTTCGTCCAGAACTTTGTCCAGCACCGCCAGTTCCGATTTGCGGAATGGCGTCAGAACATAATCCTTGCGCCGCTGGCGTGCGCTTTCCGCCGCCATGGCTTCCTCCGGGGCAATTCCAATTCGAATCCGCAGCCACTCTTCTGTGCCCAGCGCACTCGAAATCGACTTGACCCCGTTGTGCCCGCCCGCGCTTCCACGCTCACGGATACGAATACTGCCCAGCGGCAGAGCCACTTCGTCATACAGTACGATCAGCTGCCGACTCGGATCAATTTCCAACTCGTCTACCAGCGCCGCCACCGACAACCCACTCAGGTTCATGTAGGTTTCCGGCTTGGCCAGCAGTACCGGCCGGCCGGCGATGCGCGCCGAAGCAGTGAGTGCCTTCGAACGTCGATTCGCCACTACCACTCCACATTGCTCGGCCAGGCAATCAACGGCCAGAAAACCAGCATTATGCGGTGTGAACTGATACTCAATTCCTGGATTGCCCAATCCGACGATCAGGATGACTCCCGAATCGCCGCCAGAATTCAAGTTCGAACTCATGCCGCCAGAAGATTCCATGCGCTCCTGGAACTACTTCTTTTCTTTCTTTGTGTCTTCGGCAGCTTCAGGAGTTTCCACTTTGCCTTTCTTCGCCACTTCCGGTTCCGCAGGAGTTTCGGCCGCCAACGCATCCGGCGTCGCCACAACTTCCTCACGAACCGCGGTGATGTGGGCGACCGTGGTTTCCTCGTCAG
>JAZKAG010000133.1:2214-12675 GCA_040389265.1 Acidobacteriota bacterium | reverse complement strand
GTCAGTGATGAATTTCAACTTATCGTTGTGCGGCAGATCGGCGACGCGTATCACCATGCCGAAGGCCAGCTCGCTGACGTCGATGTCGATGTGGCCCGGAATATCCGCAGGCAGACATTCAATCTCAATCTCGCGCAACACCTGGTCGAGAATGCCACCCTGGGTCTTAACGCCGACCGGAACGCCGAGCAGCTGGATCGGCACTTCGACGCGCATCATCTTGTCCATCGCAATGCGCTTCATGTCGATGTGGATCAGGTTGCCCTTGATGGGATCATTCTGCCAGTCGACGACCATGACTTTGGCGACGGATCCGGAGACATCGAGATCAAAAATCGTATTGTGGCCGGACTCAGAATGGAGGATGCGGCGAATCTGTTTGGGGTCGACCGTGACCGCCACAGAAGGCTGCTGGGCTCCATACACCACGGCTGGAATGCTGCCGCCAACGCGTACGCGGCGGGCAATATTTTTGGTGAACTTGCCCTCGCGGGGCGTGGCTGTAACAACTTCGGGTGTGCTCATGTTTTTCTTGTTTCCCTTCTATTGACCTTCGGGCACGGCGGGTTGCGCCGCTCCCTTCTCGTGACCTTGGACAGATCTCGCCCGGCCACACTGTTGATGTTCCATTCACCCGCCTCCGCATACGGCGGCGTGCAACAGAAAGCTTCGTTTCGTCAGAGAGGCGCTAGTTGAACAAGCTGCTAACGCTGGTCTCCATGTGGATGCTCTCAATCGCGCGGCCAACCAAACCCGCAATCGATAGCACTTTAATCTTTTCCGTCTGGTGGGCTTCTTCCCGCAGCGGAATCGTGTTCGTGACCACCAGCTGCTCCAGCCGGGAGTCTACAATCCGTTCAATGGCTCGACCGGAAAGCACTGGATGGGTCGCGCAGGCATATACTTTCTTCGCGCCCACTTCCAGCAATGCATCCACGGTCTTGATCAGGGTTCCGGCCGTATCGACAATATCGTCGAGGATCAGGCAGGTCCGGCCCTCCACATCTCCAATCACGTGCATCACTTCCGTCACGTTCATGTCTGTTCGCCGCTTGTCCACAATGGCCAGCGGAGCTTCCATCTTCTGGGCGAAGAAACGTGCGCGTTCCACGCCACCGGCGTCCGGTGAAACTACGGTCAAGTCGGGTAAGTTCAACTCCCGGAAGTAGCCGACCAGCACCGGACTGGCAAACAAATGATCCACCGGGATATTGAAAAAGCCTTGAATCTGCGCCGCATGCAAGTCGACCAGCAGGGCCCGATTGGCTCCGGCAGTCGTCAACAAATCCGCCACCAGCTTGGAAGAGATGGCGACTCGCGGACGATCTTTACGATCCTGCCGCGCGTAACCGTAGTACGGAACCACCACGGTGATGCGGCGTGCCGAAGCCCGCTTCAACGCGTCAATCATGATCAGCAATTCCAGCAGGTGCTGATCGACGGGATAGCAGGTCGGCTGCACCACAAAAACATCGGCGCCGCGAACATTTTCCAAAAGCTGAAAGTACACCTCACCGTCGGAGAACCGCTGCAGTCGTACTTCGCCCAGCGGAACACCGACAAACTTGCAAATCTCTTCTGCCAGCGGCAGGTTGGATGAGCCGCTGAAAATCTTGAAACGCTTGTCCTCGGTGTAAGACTTGGCACGTTTGCGACTGGCAGCGGCCTTGGCTGACCCGGCGGCATTCGCCTCCGCGCTCAGCGCAACCTCTCCGGTTGTCGAGGGTGCTTCTGCATCCACCGTCAGAATCGAACTTCCGTCCACGTTTTCGTTCCCGTCCGCACTTGCCATTGTTCTTTCGCCCTCCCAAGCTGGTTAGCGTTGGTGAACCGAACTGCAAACTTCAGATCGTGGCAACTGGGTGTTGAAAGCTGCCAAAAACCGGGAAAAGGTTGCCGCAGGGAACGTAGCTCCGGCGACGCTTCATGAGCGAAAACTGCACCAAACCATGCAACAAAAATCCATCGATTACTTGCAAAGACAAGTGAAACTGGCTGGGCGACTAGGATTCGAACCTAGACCGAGTGCTCCAAAGGCACTTGACCTACCGTTAGTCGATCGCCCAAACCTACAAGCCGTCACGATCACTGATCATGGTGCGCCAGTACTCCTGTCGGCCAACTGTCCTGGTTTCGTACCCGGTAATACTTTGCGCTTCCAGCCGTTCGACCGCCGCCCGAGCATCCTCTGCTGTTCGATATAAGCCGAACAGCGCGGAACCGGAGCCAGAAAGCGCCGCGTATAAGGCAGGGCTTCCATTTGGAGAATTTTGCTTCAGCATTTCGAGGATGCCGCGCAGAGAGGGATACTGAGTGAGGACGATGGATTCAAAGTCGTTCACGATCCCGGCGCGGACAAGCTCGAGAAGAAGATTCTCGGCCCGGTCTTTTCCATGTGCAACAGAAGAGACACCGGTGGCGTTCGTACGAACTTGCTGGGGAGCGGACAAAACGGCACCCCACGTACGACCCAACTGTTCCAGCCTATCGGAAGCGTGGCTGGGGGTCAATGGATTTTCGGCGGATTCCCCGGGCATTGGCGTCGGTGATGGACCTGCGTGAACCCGATCCCACTCGCGAAAGGCCTGTGGTGTCGAGACGCGGACTTCGGGGACCGCAAGCACGCAGAACATTTCAGGCAGGTCGGGCAGTGGAGAGACCTGTTCGCCGCGCCCCTGGCCAAGCACCGTTCCTCCAATCAAAAACAATGGAACATCGGAGCCGGTTTCGGCGGCAATCTGCAGATTTTCTTGCGCATGCAGGGCGATGCCGAGCTCATTTTCCAGGCCAATCAGGGCGGCGACGGCGTTGGCGGAGCCTGCTCCCAGTCCACCCTGGACCGGGAGGCGTTTGTCGATATGGATCGTCACCCGCGCCGAGATTTTCAGCCGCTGTAGCGCTCGCTCGACGATTTTCCAACAGGTATTGCGGTCATCACATGGAACATATTTTTCCGTGCAGGTGAGGAAGATTTCGCTGGCTGTGCCGGTGGCGAGAGCCGTCGCCGTGATCTCGACAAAGTCATGAATGGCGAGGGTCTGGTAGATGGTGGTTAGCGCATGAAAGCCATCCGGACGCGATGGCCCGATGGCCAGGCCAAGATTGATCTTTGCGTGCGATCGTACGCGGGTGGACATGCAGCAACGATTCTAAATGGCGGTTCGGCAAGCTACACTTTTCTGTTGGATCGGCGCCAATGCCTATGAAAAAACTCCTCACTTCCATCTCAAAATTGGCAGCTTATGCCCTTTTATTATCGGGGGCCGCCGCGCAAACGACGCCCAAGGCCGGCATCGACTACAAGAGCGAGCAGCCGGTGCGTACGCGCCATGCGATGGTGGTCACGGTGCATCACGACGCCACAGACGCGGGAGTTGAAATTCTGAAGCAGGGCGGGAACGCCGTCGATGCAGCAGTGGCGGTTGGTTTCGCGCTGGCGGTGGTGCATCCCGAAGCGGGGAACATTGGCGGCGGCGGATTCATGCTGGTGCGATTCAGGAATGGCAAATCGCGCTTCATGGACTATCGCGAGGAAGCGCCAGGCGCGGCCACGATGAATATGTATCTCGATGCACAAGGCAACGTGATTCCCGATTCCTCCACGGTGGGCTATCGGAGCATTGGTGTTCCGGGCTCGGTGGCGGGCATGGTGCGGGCGCAAAAATTGTGGGGCAAGCTGACGCTGGAGCAGGTGATGGCGCCGGCGATTCGGCTGGCTCGCGGCGGATTTGTGCTGAGCGAAGAAGAAGCGGAAGAAATGCACGATCCGCTGCTGACCAGGTTTCCAGCGTCACGGCACATCTTTCAGCGCGATGGAGATTTCTACCGTGCCGGAGAAACCTTTCGTCAGCCAGAGCTGGCAGCCACGCTGGAGCGGATCGCGAAGAATCCGCGAGACTTCTACCACGGTGCGATGGCGGCGCAGATTGCGGCAGCAATCCAGCAAGGTGGCGGCCTCATCACGATGAAGGATTTGGCTGCGTACAAGGCCAAAGATCGCAAACCTCTGACGGGCAAGTACCAGGGGTACAAAATACTGACTGCGCCTCCGCCGTCCGGCGGCGGCATTGGATTGCTGGAGACGCTTAATATTCTTGCGCCGTACGATTTGACCGCACTAGGTGATCGATCGCCGCGCGAGATGCACTTTATTGTGGAGGCGTTTCGCCGCGCCTATATGGACCGCACAGACTATCTCGGCGATCCCGACTTTACGCCAATTCCAGTGAAGAAGATGATCAGCCTGCCGTATGCGGCCGCGTTTCGTGCCAGCATTCTGCCGGACCTGGCCACGCCGTCCAGCACGTTGAAGCGGCCCGCGGGATTTCTGCCTCCACCGCCGACCTTGCAGTCGCCGCACCATGAGTCAAACCAAACCACGCATTACTCCGTTGTGGATGCGGACGGCAATGCAGTTGCTGTAACAACAACGCTGAATAATTCTTTTGGCTCTGGGGTGACGGTTCCGGGGCTCGGATTTCTATTGAATGACGAGATGGACGATTTCGTCTCCAAGCAAGGCGTCCCGAACATGTATGGCCTGATCCAAGGGCCGGCGAACGCGATTGGCCCGCGCAAGCGGCCGCTCTCCGCCATGACGCCCACCATCGTGACCAGGGATGGCAAAGTGGCCATGGTGCTGGGCTCGCCGGGTGGGCCACGCATCACGACGACGGTGGCCAACATTTTTCTCAGCGTGGCCGACGGCGGACTGAACATTCAGCAAGGAGTGGATGCCCCGCGATTCCATCATCAATACCTGCCGGATATCGTCTACCTGGAGCCGGGATTCCCCGCCAGCACGGTGAGCGCGTTAAAGGCGATGCGGTACACGGTGGATGTCGAAAAGGACGATTGGAGCAACGGCGAGTGCATCGAGGTCGATCCCAGGACGGGCGAACTCGAAGGAGGCCAGGATCATCGCAGCCATTACGGCAAAGCCGCAGGGTATTAGAGCGGGCAGTTCCCACGATATCGTCGGCGGTACCTTTCGACCGCTAACCCCGCCGAATGGGGTAACTTAGAAATAGGTTGATTCCTCCATGTTGAAAGTGATTTCTACACATATTTTTCTGAAGCATCGCCTGCATTCCGGGCATTTGGATACGCTGCATAAATCCGGGGCAGAAGCCATTGAAATCTTCGCCAACCGGCGTCATTTCGACTACACCAGCCGGGTCCAGGTGCGCGAGATCGGCGACTGGTTCCGCGGCAACCCGACGGCGCCCTGGGCGCTGCACGCGCCGCTTCGGGCGGAGGGCGAAGGCGACAGCGAGCGCAGCACCGGGCCTGCGATCAACGTGGTGCACGTGGAAAAGTCGCGCCGCATCGATTCCATGGACGAAGTGAAGCGCGCTCTCGAGGCGGCGGAACAGATCCCTTTCACGCATATGATTCTGCATCTGGGCGAGCGTGGAGACACGTGGAGTCCGCGTACCCTGGAACATGGGATGACAGCTGTAGAGCATCTGCGGGCATTCGCGCGACCGCTGGGCGTACAGATCCTGCTCGAGAATCTAGAGAAAAATGAAGTCGCCGAGCCGCAGAACCTGATGGAGATTCTGACGGTGGGACATTTCGACGATATCGGAATGTGCCTGGACGTGGGGCATGCGCATATTGGCGAGGGGATTCCGGCGACCATTGACATCATGGGACCGCGCATTCGTTCCGTCCATGTGCACGACAATGCGGGCGACAAAGATGCGCATCTTTGGCCGGGAGATGGCACGATTGCGTGGCCGGAAACAATGCGGGCTCTGGAAGCGCTGGCGAAACCACCAGCAACAGTACTCGAGATTCATCCGACGCTCGAAAATCCGGAAGGCACCCTGGTCGATCGTTATCAGCGGGCGTTGGAATTTCTAGATCGCGCGGCTTCAACGCGCTCCAACGAACGATAGGTTTGCCATTTCTCTCCTGACATAGCGCCGTCGATGTAGAGTGAAATGTTATGGACGAAACCACTTCCTGCACAACCAGCGCCTCGCCTGTAACCACGATTGCCAGCTTGGGACAGCATGAGGGCCAGACCATCACGCTGCGCGGATGGCTCTACAATCTGCGCGAAAGCGGCAAGCTGCTGTTTCCGATCTTTCGCGATGGCACTGGAACCGTGCAGGGAATTGTGCCCAAGTCGGCGGTGGCCCCGGAGGTCTTCGAGCGGATCAAGGGGCTGACGCAGGAGTCGAGCGTAATTGTGCGCGGCAAGGTTCGCGCCGACAAACGCGCTCCGAGCGGCGTGGAACTCGACGTCGAAGACCTGGAAGTTGTCGATCGCGTTCCCGAGGACGCGCCGTTTCCAATTTCGCTGAAAGAGCATGGCGTCGATTTTCTGATGGAGCATCGCCACCTGTGGATTCGCACGCCTCGGCAGGCAGCGATTTTGCGGACGCGCGCGGAAATCATGCGGGCGGCGCAGGAGTATTTCGATACGCATGGATTCGTCCGCACGGATCCGCCGATCTTGACTCCGGCGGCGTGCGAGGGCACCAGCACGTTGTTTCCTGTAGATTATTTCGGCGATGAAGCCTACCTAACGCAGAGCGGACAGTTGTACATCGAGAGCACGGCGATGGCGCTGGGCAAGGTGTATTCCTTCGGGCCGACATTTCGCGCCGAGAAGTCGAAGACGCGCCGCCACCTGACGGAGTTCTGGATGATCGAGCCGGAGGTTGCGTTTGCCGGGCTTGACGACATTATGGTGCTGGCGGAAGAGTTTCTAAGCCATATAGTGCAGCGGGTGCTGGAGAATCGAGCCGCCGACCTGAAAGTGATTGGCCGCGATGTGACCAAACTGGAAGCGATTCGGCCGCCATTCCCGCGGGTGAGCTACGTGGAAGCTGCGAAGATGCTGGACGAGGCATTCAAGGCCGGCAAACTGGAGCGGGAGTTTGTCTACGGAAATGATTTCGGCTCGCCGGATGAGACGTATATTTCGTCACAGTTTGACCGGCCGGTCATGATCCATCGCTATCCAGCGGACATTAAGGCCTTCTACATGGAACCAGACCCCGAGAACGCGAAATTCGCGCTGTGTGTGGACGTGCTCGCTCCTGAAGGCTACGGGGAGATTATCGGCGGGTCGCAACGTATCCACTCCTATGACCTGTTGAAGCAGCGGATTGAGCAGCATGGTCTGCCACTGGCGCCCTTTCAGTGGTATCTTGACCTGCGTCGCTTCGGTTCTGTGCCGCATGCAGGATTTGGCATGGGCATTGAACGCGCCGTGGCCTGGATTTGCGGCCTGGATCATGTTCGTGAGACGATTCCGTTCGCCAGGACGTTGAACCGCATCTATCCCTAGCGAGAATTCGCGGTAGCGGGAAGGTACGACGCGCCGCAAACGAAAAATTCCATGTCGAAATCCAGCAAGAGTACGAAGCCAGTCAATCGCGCAGAACGCGGGGGCGCCAGCGAGTCGACGCGCAGGTCGTCGACAGCGAGCATGGAGAATATCCCCGGGAGGAAGATTCGCATCCTCGGGGTACCGCTCGATCTGGGACAGTCGCGGCGCGGTGTGGATATGGGCCCCTCGGCGGTACGCGTTGCCGGTTTGCAGGCGCGGTTGGAAGCGCTAGGCCATCAAGTGGTGGACGGCGGAAATATTTCCGTTGAAATTGCTGAGACGCAAAGTATGGGCGACCACGATGCGAAATATCTGCACGCCATCACAGAAACCTGCACACGCGTGGCGGAGCAGGTGATTGCGACTCTGACTGCGGGAGAAATGCCGCTGGTGCTGGGTGGGGATCATTCGATTGCGGTGGGAACAGTTGCCGGCGTGGCGGAATTTTATCGCCGGCAAGAGCACAAGATCGGCTTGATCTGGATGGATGCGCATGCCGACATCAACACCCCCCAAACTTCACCGAGCGGCAACGTGCATGGCATGCCGGTCGCCGCGCTATCGGGCTTGGGACCGGACGAGTTGAAGGATATGTTTGGATGGTCACCGAAAATCGCGCCGGAAAACATAGTGCTGATTGGTCTGCGGGATATTGACGCGACCGAGAAAGCGAACATCCGACGCGCTGGAATCACCGAGGTGTACACCATGCGCGACATCGATGAGCGCGGATTGCGCACGGTGATGGAAGAGGCGGTACGGGCGGCCGCGCGCGATACCGTGGGATATCACATTTCACTCGACATGGACTGGATCGATCCCGAGGATGCGCCGGGAGTGGGCACACCAGTGCGCGGGGGTGCGACTTATCGCGAGGCACACCTGGCGATGGAAATCATTGCGGATGACGGACGCATGTTGAGCTTCGAACTGGTCGAGGTGAACCCCGTGATCGACGAGCACAACCGCACCGCGGACCTGGCGGTGGAGTTGACCTGCTCCGCATTCGGGAAAAAGATTCTGTAGAGTCCGCCGACTGCCCGCCCTTCTCCGAGAGATAGCTACGCATATAGGCTTTGCGCTCTACAGGGCAGGCGGTATCTGGCGGGGACGGCAGATTATTGGTCGGGGCTGGTCTTACGCTCCACCTTTTGTGCGCCTTCATCTGTCTTTTGCGCGGTCTTGTGGGTGGCTTTCTTGGTGGTGTGCTTGGTGGCGTGCCAGGTTTTCTGGGTTCCACTCTTCACGCCATGGCCGGTCTCTTTGGCGGCGTTCTTGGTGCTGTGACCGGCGTCCTTCATATCCTGTTTGAAACCGGGGTCGGTGCTGGACTGGGCGATGACGGGAAGCCCAATGGACAAAACGCTAGCGACGAGTACGGTGCTGAGGAGTTTGGCTTTCATAGTTGTTCTCACACATAAGACAGATTCAAAAATGAGAGCCTGAGTTGTAGGCGGAGAAGAACTCAGGTTCCATGACCGCCATGCGTCCACCGCAAGCGACTCAAGGAAAAAGAGTTACTCCGCGCGCAGGGCAACCATGGGATCGATCGAAGCTGCCCGACGTGCGGGAATATAGCAAGCCATCAGGGCTGCCGTCATCAGGACCAAACCCACCGCGCCGAAAGCGGACCAGTCCATTGCTCCAACGCCGAACAATATGCCCTGCATCGCGCGGGCCACGAAAAACGAACCAGCCAATCCAATTCCGAAGCCGAAGCAGCCGAGCAAAGCGCCCTCTTTCACTACCAATCGAACGACACGAGATTGGCTTGCTCCCAGCGCCATGCGAATGGCAATCTCTTGCGAACGCTGTGCCACAGAGAAAGACATGACGCCGTAGATTCCCACTGAGGCGAGCGCCAGAGCGATGACCCCGAAGCTTGTAAACAGAATCATCGTGAATCTATCGTGCGCCAACTCGTCGTCGCGAACTTGATCCAACGTGCGCGGAGTTGCCAACGCAACCTGTGGATCGATTTTATGCACAGCAGCCGCAATGGCCTTGACCATCGATGCCGGATCTGCTGCGGTACGAACGCCAATCGCCGCGCTTGACCTCGGGCTTTGCGCGAAGGGCAACAAGACTTCGGGCTCCATTCTGTGGTGTTCCCCTATCCGCACATCTTGAAAAACGCCCACAATATGCCACTCAACACGACGCAGCTTGTTCGAGTCCGGAATTGCTTCGTTCACGATCAGTCGCTGTTTGAACGGATCCATTCCCTTGAGGAATCGCTGGACAAAGTCTTCGTTTACCATGGCTACCCTGACGCTCGAAGCATCGTCCTGTTCGGTAAATGCACGTCCGGTGAGAATTCGGACGCCGAAGGTCCGGAAATAGCCGGGCGTGACCATGTCGAAAGCAGATCCAGTGCCCTGCAATGGATCTGCTGGTACCGATTTGCCAGCAATGGTAAACAGCATTCCCATGCCGGGCCATTCGAGAGGGCTGCCGACCGTTGCCGCAGCGTTGGAAACACCCGCAACCGATTCGATGTTGGTGAGCAATTGGCGATAATACCCGACAATCTGGTCCGGCTTGTGGAAGCGGGAATCAGGAACTTGGAGGCCAAAGCTCAGCACATGATCGGTCTGGATACCGAGATCGACGCGCATAAGATTCCAGAAACTGTGGATCGTAAGACCCGCGCCGGTTAGGAGCGCGAGTGCCAGCGCAAACTCCCCACCAACGAGAGTCCGTCTCAGGCTCTGACTTCGAACGCCAATTCCTGAACGCCCGCCCTCCTTGAGTCCTTCTGCGGGATCGAAATGCGAGGCATACCAGGCCGGAACGCAGCCGAAGAGTAGTCCGGCAGCCACAGTGGCTGCAAGCGTAAAGAGCAAGATTGGAAGACTCAGGTGCAGGTTTGCTTCGGCTGGCAAAGTATTTGGAGGCATGACTGCGACTACCCCACGCAGCATGAGATAGCCGACGCCAACGCCCAGAAGGCCACCTGGAATCGCCAGCAGCATGGTCTCCGTGAAAAATTGAAAAAAAATTGCCCGCGAACTTGCACCCAGAGAGCTGCGAACTGCGATTTCCTTCTGACGGCTAATGCTTTTGCTTAATACCAGGTTGGCCACATTCACGCAGGCAATCAACAACACTAA
>JAZKAG010000133.1:0-2204 GCA_040389265.1 Acidobacteriota bacterium | reverse complement strand
CACCCATTAGGAGCCAGAGCATTAACTTCCGATCCCGAGGAAGCGAATAGTCCTTGAGCGGTTCGACGACAGCGCCCCAGCTTAGTTTGCTTTCTGAATCGATCTGCCCTGCATGTGTCGTGATCGCATTGAGCTCTTCCTGTGCCTGTTGAAGGGTAACCCCCGGTTTTAGCCGCCCCGTTGCCAAAAGCCAATGAGAATTGTGATTGAGTTGGTCGGGCGGGAAAACGAGCGGGACGGTGAGTTGTTCTGTGCGACGGTCCGCTAAGCCTGGTCCCAATACACCCACCACTGTGTAGGAGATTCCGTTCAGGCGTAGGTTTTTACCAACGATTCTTTTATCCGAGCCGAGTCGTTTCCACAATCGATGCGTGAGGATGGCAACGTGACCACGGCCCGCGTGCCCTTCTTCCGCAAGAAAGCCTCGACCAAGAATAAATTGCTCTCCCAGCATTTGATAGTAGCCGGGAGTGACACTGATGGCGCGAACGCTTTCGGGCTGGGTCGTAGTCGCGAGATTAAAGGAGCTTCCTCCTTCAGGCGTCCAGGCATTCAGTTGCTGGAATGCCGTGTTCGAGCGTTTCCAATCGAGGAAGTCCCCTGCTGTAATCCACTGGTGCTCATGCGACCAAATCACCACTAGTTGCTTCGGCTGAGGGTACGGCAAAGCCGCCAGCAAGGTCGCGTAATTTACGGTGAAGATCGCCGTATTGGCACCGATACCGAGCGCCAGCGTCAGCAAAATGGTTACGGTGTATCCGGGATTATTGAACAGCACGCGGAATGCATAGCGCAGATTTCGGGAGAGAGCCTCGAGCAGGGGCCACATCCAGACTTCGCGACTGCGTTGTTCAATCAGGGTGGCGTTGCCGAAGGCGCGGCGCGCAGCGTGGACAGATTCTTCGCGCGGCATTCCGCCCGCGACCAGCGCTTCGATCTTTTCCTCGAGATGCTGCTGCATCTCCTCAGAAAGATCGGCGGACAACCTGCTGCGCGAACATATTTGCTTCAGCCAGCGCTTCATCTGCTTCTCCTATTCCGCGCGCAAGGCGACCATCGGATCAATCGAGGCTGCGCGACGAGCCGGAATAACGATGGCGATCAATCCGACCACCGCCAATGCAATCGCAACCGCTGCAAAGGTCAGTCCATCCAGTGGCTGGACTTGGTATAGGAAGCCCTTTGCCCAATGTGCTGTTAGAAGCGCCAGAAGCAGGCCCACGGCAAGGCCCCAGCCGATGAGGATCGATCCCTGGCGCAGGATCAGGTACGCAACGTTCCTGCGGCTTGCGCCCAGCGCCATGCGCACGCCGATTTCGTGGCGGCGATAGCCCGCCAATTGAGACAACACACCGTACAATCCGACGAACACCATGGCGACCGCGAGCCCTGCAAAGGAGCCCACCAGATATAGTCCCAATCTTTGGCCGAAGGTATTTTTTTCGACGGCCTCCTGCATGGATTGAAACTCATCGAGTGCGAAACCGGGAGCGGCCTGGCGGAAGGCCGAACGCATCTCTGCCGCAACAGGAATATCGCCGCGTGTCTTCACTACGAAGCCGACTGCATTCCTCAGGAGTGCCTGATAGAAAAGGGACGTGGTGGGAATCTGCTGCTGCGGGAGCAGAATCTGGGGCAAGACCTCTCCACCAACGTTGCCTTCAACCTGGTCGGCAAGCACGCCGACGATGGTGTACGCACTGTTCATCCGACTATCCATGCCACTCAGATCGATCCGCTTCCCAAGCGGGTTTCTCCCTGCGAAATATTTCCTGGCCAGCGCCTTGTTCACGACCGTGACAAACGGAGTGGACGAAACATCTTCGTCATCGATCATTCGTCCACGCAATACCGGAGTGCCCATGGTGCGGGCGTAGTCGCCGCTGACTGCGGAGAGTAGGGCTGCCTGGTCCCGAGAGGTGGAGGACTGGCCGACGATTGCGAAGTTGCTCTGGATGCCTCTGCTGGAGAGTGGTGGGGCCGTGATCAAAGCTGCGCTGGCGACGCCGGGCACATGTCGAATGCGCTCGAGAACCGGCTGATACGTGATTGCGGCGACAGAAACCGGTGCGTTCTGAGCGTCCGCCGATACGGACATATCCGAAATTCCTGGGGCATCCGCAGGCATTGCCGTAAACGTGGTCAAATGCTTCGAATCAAATCCCAGGTGCGACTTTTCAAGGTTCCAGAGCGTGTGGAATAGG
>JAZKAG010000132.1:76453-86112 GCA_040389265.1 Acidobacteriota bacterium | reverse complement strand
TATAAATCCGCTTTGAGGTCGGCGGCCTGAATCCGCGCGGCCGCCTGTTTTGTCGACTGACTGGATGTGGCTTGAGGCACCGCAGCGTGCGGCAATGCCAGGAGAATGGCCAAGAAGATTGGGCTGAAGCTGGCGCGACAGTAGGGAGTAAGTGTGATTCGATGGCCGCCCATTGACTCTCATCCATTGCTTATTCTTGAAGCTGACTCAAGAGCCCACATGACCCGGTTCATAGCGAGGCCGGCTCTTGCAGCCTTCAGGTTGACTCATCGGACAGCAGGCATACCCTGGGGATTGAGCTTAAGCTTATCCACGCCGGGGCACAAATATGCCTTGAAGTGAGGAGTTACCGAGAGGTCGTTTTGCACAGTTGTTCCGTAGTAGCAAATGTTTAGCCCGGCGCGTCGTCGCGACGAGGGGTTGCCAGTCGAGCCGTGGACGGAAAGAGGATATCTCCTCTTGGGCCCCTGCGACCTATCAAAGCTCAATTGGCAAGACGAAGAAACGGCGAAGCAGTACAGAACCAATATAATAGGGAGACCATGTCCTTGAAGAAAGCCTTTGCCGCTGCAACCGTTTTTTCTGCCCTGTTCGCGGGCACATTGCACGCGGCCAATAGCGATGCAATCACAAATCCGGAACAATATCGTCTGCGTCTCTATCATCTTCATACAGGCGAGCACATCGATGTTGTGTACCGGATTGGTGACCGATACCTGCCCGCCGCCGTTGTGCAACTCGATCACTTTCTCCGCGATCACCGCACCGGAGATGTCAAAGATTACGATGTGAAAGAGTTTGATTTGCTGCACGATTTGATGGCCCGCCTCGGCGATCCTGACGGAACGATCGACATCGTCTGCGGCTATCGTACTCCGTGGAGCAACAACTACCTTCGCGAGCATGGACACGGTGTCGCGCTGCATAGCCAGCATATGCAAGCCAGGGCCATCGACATCCGCATTCCCGGAGTTCCCACATCCGAAGTTCGCAATGCTGCCCTGGCACTTCACCGCGGCGGAGTGGGGTACTATCAGCAGTCCAACTTTGTCCATGTGGATGTTGGGCCCGTGCGTCGCTGGTAGTTATCCTAGCCTGGGTAAGGCGGCCCTTTTGCCAGCAATGCTTCCAGCGATTTGTCATGGCCGTAGATGTCATTAAAGAAATGCACGGAGCCATCTTCCTCCGCCACTGCCGTGATGTAGAGGATCAACACCGGAATAGCCACCTTCAAGTTGACCTGTTGATTGTTAGGGCCGGTCTGCATGGCGGCCTGCACTTTATCCTGCGTCCACGGTGGCTGATTGCGCAACAGATAGGCAGCCAGTTCCGCGGGCTTTTGCACGCGAATGCATCCGTGGCTGAAGTCGCGCCTCGACTGCGAAAAAAGTGACTGTGCCGGCGTGCTGTGCAGATAGACGCTGTGTTCATTCGGAAACATGAACTTTACCAGACCGAGAGCATTGTCCGGACCTGGCTTTTGTCGCACCATCAATTTTGCCGCGCGTAATTGCACCAGTACGTCGTCATTGATGGGGCCACTCGTGACCACAGTGCCGCTATAGGTGACCACTTCAAAGTTTTTATTGGCAATGTAATTTCTGTTCTTCACGATTGCAGGAACAATTTCGCTGCGGAGGATACTCGTCGGAACGTTCCAGTAAGGGCGAAACACAATGTATTGCATGTCTTTCGCAAACACCGGGGTCTGGTGTCGCACAGATTTTCCAACTATCACGTTCATTCGCAAAGCAACCTTGTGATCCGCAGTAAATACCCTCAGCAGGAATTCCGGCACATTCACGACCACCGGCGGCTGCGGGAACGAGGGCGGAAGCCAACGCCACCGTTCCATTGCATCATCCAGCTGCTGCACTCGAAAAGCTATCGGCACATTCAGTTGACGAATGGTTTCCTTACCCAGTTTGCCGTCAGCATCGATGCCGTGACGATCCTGAAACAGCTTCACTCCATCCACCAACGCCCCGCTGTAGTTCTGTGAGCTCGAGTCGACTGGCGCGGTCTGCGGAAGATCGCCGAGCAGCTCCAATCGCTGCGCAAGTTGTGAGCTCCCTGCGTACGTGCCGCCCGGAGCGACCGCCTTTGTCGCTGAGGGAACCACGGGACCGTCTCCCTTCGCGGCGAGCTGCAGATATCGCTGCAAAGCGGCTTCTGTTCGTTTGTAGCCGTCATACTGAGGTTCGGCGGCATCGAGGATGGATTGCGCATTGTTGGCGTGAATGACATCCTGTGCGATGAATTGCGGCAGATTGTATTTCTTGTTTTGAATGTCGATGCCGAATTTGAAATGTTTCGGGTTGACGCGGCCAATGTGCAGGTCAGAGACGTAACGGAGCGTGCAGACCGTGAGTGCTGCATCAAAATTCGCTTGGGCTGTTGGATCTCCGTTGACTTTGAGCGCTTCGAGGCGACCCTGCCAGCGCCCAGCATCGTAGTCGTCCGGAATCAATCCCTTTTGCCGGCTCGATTCAAGCGCCCGTATCACGGCGAGGGACTGCGAAGTCGGCTGACCATTGGCATTCAGCCACAGGGGAGCAAACTTGGACGATTGATATAGCTGTAGAAAATCCGTGCGATAGTCAGAAAAATTAGGCCATCGAAGAACAGGCAGCTTGCCAGCCACAGCAATTTCCTGCAGGCGAGCCGACATGGTGATGGCGCTGGGCGACGCCATCACTGGCTGCGTATGCTGCAGTCTGGTGGCAACACCAAACAACGCCGCAACGCCTAACAGGAAGGCGATCACTCGCGAGCGGGTGCGAAAGACTGATGGAAGCATGGCCCATTACATCACGTCTTTCATACTCCCTGGAAGAATTTCTAACATGAGTAATGTGTAAACGCCGGGACGTCAGATCGAATGCCTTTGTGCCGATCCTAGGCCTTCACCAGCGATGGAACTGCCGATAACGAAGCCACGTCGCGACCATTCACCGCCACCCGTGATCCGGGCCCATCGAACACATACACGGTCCTGGTTCCGGATCCGACAACCGTAAGCCGGCCATTGCCCGTATATCGAAACAGCGCGGCATTGTGCATGGCGCGATCCACGCGCACCGTACCGGCATGGGCCTGGGGCTGCTCCGTCAGTACTCTTCTTCCATTTCCGCAACAGGACATATCGATTTCTCCTCTTCAATGGCTTCTTCATAGAACCACGCGCCTTCAGATTCTTCCTCTGTGAGGCGGTTGGCCAGGATTGCGGCTCCAGAGAGCGCCAGCCATAAAATGATTCGGTCTTCCCACCGCGATCCCAACATCATCGCAAAGGGAGCGGACACCCACAGGCTAAGGCAGTAGAAGCAGTCCGTGGCGCCCGATAGGGACATTCGCCGCAACCAGATTCGGATGCCGGCAAAGATTCTTAATGGCCCATCTTCGGCGTGCAATAGATGGGTCACCCTCCACACCGCCAGGATGGCAAGTACAACTCGTAACGTAGTCATACATTCCTCTTCACTTCCCAGTCCGGTGGTTGCCGAACCGGGAAGCGGTTTGGTGACGAACCGTCTACAGCGACGTCTGCAGGCAGAAGCCAACCGAGGCAGGCGCATAGTTGTGCGATCCCGGCGAGCTATTCACGATGCTGCGATCCCACACGCTCAACTGCACTACATAGCCGCATTTTGGCAGTGACGCTGTAGTGAGTGTCCAGGCATTGCCAATAGAAGGTAGCGGCGCTGTCGGTGCAACTCCACTCGCAGGAGTCAACGGTCCCGAGTACGGCTCCGAGCCCAGGCTGAACGATCCAAAGTTGAGATCATAGGCAACGTAATGGCCGTTCAACGGAGTACCGATGACGAACTGACTGCAATCCAGATTGTTATCCAGATGCACAGCTGCCTGCGGCGCAGTGTTGTCGAGCTGCAGCAAGTGCACATCAGGCAGCGAGCCCAGCACTGGATTGTCCGCCATGTCCGCAATCTGCAGCGTAATCTGCCACAAGTCATCGCCGCTCGTATCCCACTCGCCCATCAGGGAGTCGATGTTCAGCGTGGGATCCATGTAGGTGTAATAGCCATTTACATCGGGCGCGCTGGTGTAGGTTGTTCCATCCCAACGCGTCAGCAGCAACGGCTTTGTCAGCGTGGTTGGAGACCCGCCGCCAGTGTCTTGCACCGTCAGCTTGTACTTGTATCCCACGAACAATTCGCCCTGCACAGAGACTCTTCCGCCAAAGGGGCACGCGCGTCCGTACGGATCGGCGGCCGTGTTGGTCAAGGCAAACACTGCGCTGGAGGTCGTCTGACCCGTCGTGCTGTCGATCATGCTCGTTGGAATTCCACCCAGGATACTGATCGTTGGTGTCAGGTAGTTTGGCTTCGATCCGGGTTGGATCTGCACATGCGTATCCAGCAGGTTGCCCCAGCTCGTTAGCGCATTCGGGTTGGTGGTGGAAGGTGGAACCGACCAGGAAAGCACCGCCCGCACCCGACCGATTTTCGGAGTATTGCACGGATTGCGATGATTGCTGAGGTTAACAGGCAGTACCGCGGAGTACACAAGGCCGCCCGCTGGAATGGTAGCGATATCGTGTACCTGCACGCCCACTGTGCCCAGGTAAGTGTATTCGCATTTATTATCCCAGTCCGCCCAGAAGGCTATGTATTCCGTGCTGCCGGCTGTGCACAGTCCGCCCCCATATCCGGAAGGTCGCTTGATCAAGAAGGTTGCAACCAGCCGCTCGAGTCCATAGCCACCTTCGAGCGCCAGACATTCCAGTTGCTCGAAGGACACATCCGCGTCAACTTCAGCTAAGTTCGTCAGCGCCGATTGCCAGTCCAGCCCAGCGTTTTTCCACTCCGCGATATTGAGTTCAATCGCGCCGGGATCGGCAGCCTTGGCATTCACCGCCTGGTGGAGCTGCGCAAACCCAAAGCGATGAGACGGGACGGCGTTGCTGGCCGGAGCTGTTTTTTTTGCCGACTGCGGTTCATATACCTTGGCCAGTTGCGCGATTGATAACGGGCCGGGATCCGGCAGTGGTATCGGAATCTGCAGCGTCTGCTCCAGCTCCTGCGGCGGCAGAACCTGTTTCACGTTCTCATTGACAGTGGCGGCGATTTCCTTCAGGAAGAGAGGCCGGGGTCGGATTTGGATTTGCGCATCCAGCGTGCTGCCCCACACCGGTGTGTAAGTGGGATCATTCGCGGTCGGGACTGCGTTCCAGGACAAAATTGCGCGCACCTTCGGCAGCACTGGAAAGATGCACCAATTTGATTTCGGTGAAAGTTGAACTGAAGCGGCATAGCTCAGCGGCTTATCAGCATCCTTGTGGCAATCCGTCTGCTCCGGAATATCATGCACATTGATCGCCGCTAAACCTGCATCTTCCCAGCCAGAACCGTAGTCGACAAAGAACCGAACATACTCGAATGATCCGTTCTGACAGAGCGAGCCGTTGTAGCCAGTGGATTGATTTACCTGCACCACCGCTTCCAGAATGTTGGTCGCAGGATTGAATCCAAGGCAAGTAATTTGTTCGTAAAACTCATCGTTCGCAATCGAGACGACGGCTTTGTATTTGCTGTCCTTCAGGTTGCCGAAATAGTTGGGGTTGCTGGCCACCAGACCGGAAAAGTTGAGCCTGTGCGTCTTCACCGCTTCCAAGGCCGCTGACTCGTTGCTCTTGATTTTCGCCATGTTTTCCTCCGTGCAGAGTCTGGCTTCGCTCGTCGTGAAGGCAGAAACACGACTAACCTCGCACCTATGAAGCGTGCGCAGTCGCCGCATTTTCGTTGCAATCGGGTCTAGATCCGAATCGAACGATTTCCAGCAGAACCCTGTCCATAACGATGGTGCGGAAATACCGTTGCGCGTTTCACTCGCTGCAAAATAATTCCACCTACACCACGCGACAGAGAAAGCCTAAAAACGATTTCACATTTCATCGGGGGGAAGGCGGTTGCCAGGTTTGACCGTGCCGCAGCGAGGTCGGCACCGCAACTGCGTGTGGATGCGAGACATGATCGATCAGGGCGAGTCCGGGAAAGGATCGCCTGCTATTGCGAAGGATCAGCCGCCCGCATACAGCTGAAAGGGAGCCCAATACAAGGGTTTGCGATAGATCGACTGTGAATGAATCAACGATAATTTGGCAGTTCTCAATGCCGCGTCGGGTTCGTGACCGCTCTGGATTTCACCGTAGAGCCGATCCATTAGCATCGGCGTCGCGGCATCGCTCGCTTCCCATAACGCTCCAATGGCGTTATGGGCACCGGCGCGCAGAAACGCCCAGGAGAGCCCCACAAGACCTTCTCCCGCGTAGGTGCGCAGTCCGGATCCATAGCAGGTCGAGATGGTGACCAGCCGGGCATGCAACGGTCGTTGCACAATCTCTCTTGCGTAAAGTTTGAATGTATCTGGATGCCCGGCCGGGGACGAGAGTACGACAGCCGAATCCAGCGGGCTCAATCGGCTCGCCGTACCATGCGCGACAAAATGGATGTAGGAGAACCGACCCGGTTGGCCCTCGGTATAGGCTGCCGGCACGGCGCTCGCTCGCGTCAGTATTACTGCGTGATCTGGCGAGAAATGCTTTTCAACATTGTGAATTTCCGACTCAGCGTTCAATAACCTTGGATAATCGCTTGTGGGCGAAATTGGATCGCCCAGCAATAGCATTCCATTTCCGCCGCTATCCTCGGCTGGCATATCCAGACCAGAAGTCAATCGAATTGCGTTGGCATTCACGATCGTGACATCTTCGATCCAATAGTGGAAGCCAGCTTCACCATGTGCAAGCAGAGTTTCAAAGTTCAATCCATTCAAGGTGCCGTCTGAGATCAAAACGACTCTCGCTCCCTTGCTCAGCTTTGCCGCCGCAGGAGCGACAAGCGTATCGAAAAGATATTCAGCGTCGGCATCCCTTTGCTGTATTGGATCGCTCGATCGAAGAATCGCCTTTTGATAGCTCCTTACATGTGAGTCGATCTCTGCCTGCCCTGGGAGTCGGAACAGGTGAATACGATGGCCATTGATGGCCCAGAGATAGGACCGCTCCGGGCAAAGCGCATAGAACAGGATGGTCGCGTCCAGTTTTCGAGCCACTGCCTCGGCATTGATGGATTTCGGTTGAACTCGGTGAGAAACGCTATGAGTTATCCCCAAACCGTCTTCGAGGGTTTGGGCGCGGCCTCTATCCAGCAACTGCAATGCGTCGCGCGAACGATGCGAATCGATGAGGAATTGCGCGTAGTCCTTGTAGAGAGAATCGGCATTAGCAAAGAACGGGAGCTTCATCTCCTCGTCTTTCAGAGCAGAACGTTGTTCCTCAAATGTCGCGACGGATCTCCGAAACCAACGTTCAGCCGTGTGAGCATCGTGTACCCTGGCGTAGTAGTTTGCGATCGCATTCTCGACTTCCTCCCGAAGCGACGGCATCGTCAGCGGGTCTCGATATACCTGCATCAGCAAGCGGGTGGCATCAGCTCCTGATTTGCTTCGAGCATCCAGCAAACCCTGCAGAAACTCGGCTTCCACCATTTCGGATTGAATGCCCCACGCACGCGCCGCCTTTAGCGCATCCTGGCTCTGCTGTTCCGCCAGATCGAATTGATGGCGCTGCAAAAATAGAAATCCGAGCTCGGTATGCGTAGCCGCAATAAGTTCTTTGTCATTCACTGATTGAGCGGCTCTCAAGCCTCGAAGATAGTTTGCCTCGGCGGACTTCAGATCCCCCAGACGGTAATAAGACAAACCTGTGTTGGTCGACCAGACAATCTGGTCATGCACCGAGCCGAGTTCTCTGGCTTGTTGTTCCGCCTGCTGAAAATCGAAAAGCGATTTTTCGAAATCGCCAAGCTTGTAGTAGGCCCACCCGGCATTGCCAAGTGCCAGTTCCAGCGCTAATCTGGCGCCCGTCGAAACGGCGATCTGCGATGCTTCTTCAAACCTGCCCAGGGCTTTGTCGTATTCTTCGTAATGCAGCGATACCGTTCCTAGATTTAACAGGTCGCTCGTTTCTAGAAACGTGTCCCCATGCTGCCTCGCGAACTCCAGGCTTCGCTGGAACGAATCCGAAGCAGCGGCCAGTTGATCGCGGTGAAATGCGATCAGCCCTTCTGTTTGCAATACTTCCCCTTGCATTGCGGAACCGTCTTCCAGCAAGAGCAGTTGCGCGGTTTGTAGCTCGTGATTCGATTGCGTGGCTTGATTTAAACGGGTATGTGCCAGGCTTAGAAGTAGTTGCCGTTTGATTTCGATATCGGCCGTCGAAAAAGGAGAGGGAGGATAGTCCCTGAGTAGTTGCACAACCCTCTGGCTCTCGCCCTGATAGGTGAGTATCTCCGCTTCCTGCAATCGAACCTTGATTTCCCAATTTCGATTTCGCCTGGGGAATTCCTTGAGAGCCTGTTCTGCATCCCGCTCCGCCTCGCGCAGGTCACCTCGCAGAAATTCATTGTGGATCTTCTGGTAGGTCGCCTCAGGCGAAAGGCGACGGTTGCCTTGGCAACCATAAAGAGCAAGACTTGCCAGCAGTCCGCCGGCTAAGACGGCGGCATGGTGCTGCCGTTGATGCGACTTGAAGATGCGGTGATTTTGCCTTGAACGTTGCAGCCTAGCTCGGCCCGAACCATGGTGAGTTGAATGGAATGGGGAAAGGCGAGCACCTCCCCAAGAAAAATTCGGCCAAATTCCGGAATTTCCACGACGTGGCCGATCGTTTTGCCCGGAAACGTGCCTTCTACGCCATCCACCACGGAACATAGAACACATCCGTCTTTTTTCTGCTCACGTTTTTCGTCCATCCAACCATACCGTTGCAGCGCCCACTCCCAGCCACTTCGGTTCGCACGCTCCGTCACGCTTTGGACTATTTCGCGGGCTTGTCCGTGGCCTGTTTGCAGCAGTGCGGGCCACATGATCCGCGAGGCATCATTATCCACCTCCGAGCCGCTAGCCATCAAGCGTGAATTCAGCCGTGGACATACCTCGTGACCACCAATAGCCAATTTTGCAAAGTGCGTCCCCGCAAAAGAAATGCTGGTTTCGCCGCCGTCGCGGCCATGCTCAACCGATATCTGCGACACAATTCTGTCTGCTGTGAAAATCTCAAGAATATTTAGACCTTCCACCACAGAAGTCACCTGCGTGGACCACGGTCCATCCTCAGCGAGGGAGCGTCCGGAGACTCGAGTATAGGCGGAACGACAGGAGATGATCTCTTTGAAATTCAGGGCTTCCGTGCGATTCGTTATATATCCGCCTGCCGCAGGCAGAGAAATCGAGGATGCCGCCGGAATGATCCCCTCGAATGGTTCTTCGATGTATCCACCGAGCGAATTAGCATCCGCATGGTAATAGAACACTTTTTTGGCGTTGGAATGCATACCGACTCCTGGAGGGACGAAAGTTATTTCTGGGACTTGAGTATGAAGCTGTACCGCGCCAGATCGATTGGGGCTACTGGGTTGTCAGAGCCTGTATTTCCCTGCACATGCAGCGAATACTTTCCCTCCAACCTGTCTTCCGCTGGAATGGTGATTGAAATCGTATCTTTTGCTTGTTGCGCAGACACCTGGAACTGCCACGCCAGCTTACCGCTTGGAGAATACAGGGAGCAGGTGTAGGTTGAAAAGCGCTCCTGGGTTGGAATATCCATTACCAACAAAAATGGGTGACCAGAGGGCACC
>JAZKAG010000132.1:58732-76443 GCA_040389265.1 Acidobacteriota bacterium | reverse complement strand
CCGCGACTATTCCCCCCAATTAATGAGATAGACGGCAAAACCTCTGGCGAGTTCAACTGCGCAATTTGCTGGTGCAACCGCGGAACCACCATCGTGTTCTGGTAGGCGATGAACAGCAGGCACGCCGCCAATGCCGGCATCACAAAGGCAGGCCGCCACAGCCAAGGTCCTCTCGTTTTTGGCACAGCAACAGGCAATCGTTTTGCAGCAGAAGCAGATTTAAATTCCGCCTTTGCCGCATCCAGAAATGCAGTCGTAGCCCGCAAGTCCATCGCGCAATCCGTGCACTCAAAATAATGTTCTTCAAATTCCGCGCGCAGCTCGGGCGACAACTCATTCAATACATATTTTTCGACCGCCATGGTCTGTGTCGCATCCTGATGGTTCATCAATCCCATCCTGCTTCTATAGTGCCAAATCGATCAAGAACGTATCATCTTCTTTAAAAAGAATCCTTTTCGCCCATCTGTTGCACATACAAAGCTTTGAACGACTGCTTTGCGCGGTGAACCAGCACCCTGAGATATTCTCTGTTGATTCCGAACTCTGCGCAGACAGTATCTTTGTCGCGCTCATCCAGCAGGACTGCCTCAAGCAATCTCCGGTCCCGCTCCGTCAGGTGACTCAGAATCTTTCGCACTGTTTTGGTTGTGTCCTCTGTTTCGAGCATGTTGAGCGCACTCGGACCTTGATGAATGAACACCGTTTCCGGCTCCTCATCCAGATTCGATTCCCGTTTGCTCTTGGATCGATAGTGTTCCAGCAGAACGTTGTTGCAGATCGAATTCACAAAGGCTCCCAGACGCTCAGCCTGGCGGACGCCGCCCTCAGCGTGCAGCAGACCAAATACTCGCGCAAAGGTTTCCTGGCGCACATCTTCGATCGCCTCGCTGGAGCTCAATCGGGAGCGCAGCTTCAACCGAATAAGCTCACTGAAATAGCTCACGAAATGGGCTTCGACTGGGGCATCCCCCGATCGAAGTTTCTCGACATAGGATGCGTCAAATGTGAAGAACTGCACGCACCATTCCTCCGATTCGCTGAAGCTTAGGCCCCAATCTTACACCGGGAGGAACTGCGTACAAATAGCTTTGTTCGTGACGCTTGGCTTATTCCGCGCCCTTAAACGACTGCAATCGCGCGGCCATTCGATCCTGTTGGTCCAGAAATTCCATCACACTGTCATACAAAGTGGCGCGGCAGCAAAACACAGGCTCGGTCTCCGAGTCAGGATTCCTTGCATGAGCGAACAACTCTGCCGACCGGCCTGGATCTTCATGGAGACAGCCCTTTCGAGCCGTTGCAATCGCGCGACCCGACAGGATGAATTCCGCTGGAGCTATTTGGCCTGTTGCTGAAAACTCTCCATCGAATCGCGCTTCATTGCGTGTTGAGAGAACCGAGGCAGAGGAATTTCCAAAGAAGGCAAAGTCGTCATCGCTCCAATAAGGACGAGCCGGATACTTCCGATGATTGGTCGATCTCATATAGGCAACCCTTTACGGCTGAATAGTGAGCGATGGCGGAAGAACGTTACAGTTTGTAAACCGGGATTATTCGAAATTGTTTCGCTCCTGAAATAAATAAGATCGACCATTGGCCCACCAGAGGACTTCCACCCAGAGCATTCGCTTTCTAAAGCATTCGCTTTTTTGATCGTCGCCATCCCGATTTCGCGATCCACCTGCCATCCTGATTTCCCTATCGCCCCAGCATGCTTCTGCCCTCATCGGCTGCCCTTGAGAAAAAGTTTGGATACGGTGAAACGCTTTGAACCGCCTTCGCACTATCTGCTCAGTGGAGATGGGCTCAGCAGATTTTGTAAATACAAGGGTTCCTCGACGACTTGAATACGCCAGTTGTCTAAATCCATCCGTCTGTGGGGAGTAAATATGGGATATACCGACCATTGCGACCTGTACGCTGCCGTTCATGAGGACGGAATCAACCTTGTTGCGCAGCACGTCATGCGACAACGTCCGTCGTGGTTCAATTACGCGACGCAATACGTCAACGATCATCCACAACTTGCCTGCGTGCCCGTGGCACATACCATTGACGTTACCCACTACAACAATCCCCTCTTCAAGGTTGTCAGTCCGGTTCCGATTCTGGGTGCGGATTCGCCGCCGGTCGGTCTCAATTTCTGCGTGGAATTGGTCAAGGCGGAGATCGACTTCCATCCGGGCAATGTAGTCAATCTGCCCCCGGCATTGAGTCCGCCGCTAGCCGCGCAGCATCTCGCCATCCACGTAAAGATCTGCGGAGGCATGGATTGCCCGGGCGAGTTTGTCAAGGGTTTTCTGCCGACAGCGACCTTTGGCGAAGCAACCAATCTCCGGCAGCCACCGCAAGTGGTTCCACCCACCCGCAAGCTTGTCTGTTTCTGCCTGGATGCCTACGTCGTGGCTCACGTGGCAGTACAGTCAATTGCCGGCAAGCCCTCTCTGGTGGGGATTGTCGACGCCGTCGATGTTGTCGGGATTGAGCCCAAAGGGCTGTCCGAAAACATCAACTGTTATCTCAAGACGACCTTTGAATTGATGTTGAAGGAGAAGCTGATCTTCCCCATCTCCACCATGCTGTTCGACCTGCCGCTGCTGAGCCTCGCTACCATCACGGCGCAGCTCACCCCGAATCCACCCATCCCCAACAACCCTGCAATTGAGGACGATCAATTGAAGGTATTCATCTCGATTACGGTGGCGCCATGAGCCATATTACGATCGCAGCATCCGCCAAAGCCTTTCAGCAGTTGTTCAATGAAGTAGAGAAGAATTTCAGCTTTAAAAAGTCCGATAACGCCAATTTCGGGCCCTTCTCCGCAGGTTATTCCGTCGAGGTGCATCTGTCTGGCGGCAATCTGACGTTGAACAACGACAATACTCTCGAGCTGCAGGACGTCGATATTGTCTTCGGAACGCTCGACTTTCATCTGTGTCTCGACCTGCCTGGGTTCTGCATTCCCAGTTTCTGCATCGTTCCAGATCCATGGAACGGATGTCTAGTGGGCTTCCCCGGCTTCTGTATCGGCGGTCCCATCTGCGTGGACCTGAACCTTGCAGGCTTGACTTCGCAGATCACGGATTTGAAGGCGAACCTGGCGCCGAAATACTACGTCGACCCGGCGCGTCAGGCCAGTTGGACGGATCTGGATGCCGAGTTGAACGGACACTCCAATCAGTGGCAGATTTACATTGACCCGGTTTGGGTAAATGTCGCGCTGATTGATGTGCCGGCCACTATCGATAACATGCTGGTCAACGCCATCAACACCGCGATTCACAACCTGTTTCCGTCGTGGCTGCCGGGATGGGCGGTTGATCTGATCATGGCGTTCCTTGGGCCCATTATCGATCTGATCACCGGCCTGCTGGGCATTACAACCAGCATCGCCGAATGGCTCTCCAACTTATTGAGCAGCGTATTTGGGTTGGTGCCTCTGTTGGAAACAGCCATCGCCGATTATTTTGCCAGCAAGTATCCGCTCTATCAATTTGAAGACCCCTTTCCCATCCTTCCCGCGAGCGGAGGGCTCATTCCGGTCAAGATTCCAATTCGGAACCTGGCCGCAACCATCGATTCACAAGAAATGATCGTTCAAGCGAACGTGGGTGCATAGCCATGAAAATGACATTTGACCAGAACCTGTTTATGCAAGTCGGATTGGATAGCGGCTCACTCACGATGCTGGCAGGCGTGACCCATCGCTTTATGGAAGCCGGCCAATATAGAGGTGTCGTCTATCGCGGTGGAGAAAGCATCGGTAAGTTTTACATCAACGTAGACAAGAATAGCCCCATCGCTCAGGCGAATATCGATCTTGCTACTTTTGATACGCGCCTGCCTGCGCCCGCATCCTCAGCCGCCAGTTCAGGGTGTGGATGCCAGGGAGAAGGGAGCCAGTCCGAGACCACGTTCGAGGTGAACCCAAAGGGATATGCTGTGTTTCATGTTTCCGCGGGTGCGGGAGGATTCGCAGTACGCGCCAGCAAAGCCGCTGAAGATCCCCAGCAGCAGAATCAGTTTGACAGCCGTGAACTCAATTGCGAGGACATTTTCTCGGCCGTGATTCTGCGGCCCGGAACCTACTCCATCTCGAACGCATCGAATTCGAAAGCCAAAGGCAAGATCACGGTCGGCTATCCCAAGATCGGGAAAACTGCATATCGTCCTCCCAGTCCAACGAAGATCATTTGCTCTGAGAGTGGCTTCGAACCTGCGAACGTTGAGATCCAACCAGGTCAGGCGGTGTTATTTCAGGCGAATGCGCCGTCTCGCATCGCGATTGAATTGGTGAAGGCCGATGATGGACCCGCTGGCCGTCCGGAACATGCGCGCGCCGGGTGGAAGAAAGCTGTCCTCGAACCACAAAAACGGAAAGCATAGAGGCAATTGCTTGGCCACGACAGATCACCTCCGAAGCCAGGACGGCATGGAGAATTCCTGGTATCAGCTGGTCGCAGGTCAGCTGCAGGCGCTGATTCCCAAAGTCGGGATTGAAGACGCATCGGCAAAGTTGTACCAGGCGTACGAGCTGATATGTCGCACCGCTCTTGGCTGTGCGGTGCAGCGTGGAACACGTTCCTCACGATTGAACCTTGATGGAACGCCGATCCAGTTCGCTCTCGCCCTCGGCCATCCGACCGTGCCATTGCAGTTCTTAAGTGAGGCCGGCAATCCCGATATGTCTCATTCCGAAACTCGGGAATTCGTGGACGAAACGGTCCGCGCATTATCTGCATTGCTGCAGTTGCACGGAGATATCGATTCCGTTCTGAAGCTGATTCATCGAGCTTCCGCCGTGGACGCTCGCGAACTCGATCCCGATCGCGGGGGAATCTTCTGGGTTGGTGCCGGCTTTGCCTCCGGCGGAAAATCTGGAATCAAAATCTATATCAATGGCAAGAGCGGCACACCGGGTGAGCGCTGGTCGAAGTTTGAGGACTTCGCGAAGTTCTTTGCGGCGGATAAGCTTCACCATCAGCTCCTGAGACTCACCGCAGGCAAGATGACTCCGCTGGGCATGGCCGTCTCATTGCGGCAGGCTGAAAATCCCCACGGCAGAATTTACCTGAGCGGCTACGGCAACTCGGTGGACTATTACGAAGACTTGCTTCGTCAGTTTGCAGGCAGGCAATCCATTGAGCCTTTCCGGGAATATACCCGGATCATGCTGGGAAAGGATCGTGCCTACCCCACGCAGTCCGCGGTTTTCTCGCTCGGGTTTGAACAGGATTTAGAGGCTCCTCCGGACGTCAAGATTGAGTTTTGCGGTCACTGCTTATTTCAGGGAGATGTTGAAGCCAGAGAGCGCTGCCTGGAATGGCTGGCACAGCGCAAGATCGAATCGCAGGCATACACCGACCAACTCGAGGTCCTCGCCGGGCAGTTGAGTTCCACCAAGGTAAACACTCACGTCTACCTGGGGTTAGGCTGGAAAAAGCAAAGCGAATACACCTCGATTTATCTCAAGCCTCATCCGGATGCCCCACACACATCCTATGCATAACACTCGCAAGAAGAATCTCGAGCGCGCGCTTTGTTTGTCCGTCGACTACATCTTGAGCCGGCAGCAGGCTGACGGCTGTTGGATTGACTGGGAGTTGCCGCCAGGACAATCCTCGACATGGACAACCGCCTACGTCGGAAGCAAGTTGACCGCTCTTGATAGCCACCACCGCCATCGCGTCGCTAGCGCAACCACCTATGCATCCCAGTGGCTCATGGGGAAGATGTTTCCCGACTGCGGCTGGGGTTATAACGAGCAAGTCGATTCCGATGCAGACTCCACCGCGCTGGCGATTCTGTTCCTGGCATCGGCCGGAAGAACCGTTCCTGACTCCAGCTATGCATGCCTGGAAGGCTTCCAATGCGAAGACGGAGGGTTTGCCACCTTTCGAGGTCGCCCCAACCTTGGATCCTGGGCGACATCGCATCCAGATGTCACTCCTTCGGCGGTACTGGCGCTGACAACCAAATATTCCATGACCAGCAAGTCGGTAAACCGGGGCCTGCAGTTTGTGCTGGACAAGCGAACCGAGGCAGGAATTTGGAACGCATTCTGGTGGACTACTTTTCTCTACAGTACAGAAAGAAGCTTGTCCCTATTCGAGGCGATCCAAGTCGATATCGACCTGCGCGTCACTCGAAAAACCCTGCTGCATACCCGTCCACAAACTTCGTTTGAGGCGGCGCTGCTGCTTTCCAGTCTGCTGTGGCTTCCGGATATTGCAAAGGACCAGGATGTTTGGCCACTGGTCGATCAGCTTATCCAGGACCAGGCGCCCGACGGAAGCTGGAGCAGCCGTCCCATGTTGCGGGTGACGCGGCGCGATTGCCTGGAGCCGTGGAAGCCCGGGGATCCCGATCGGCTCTTCCGCGACCAGAATTGCCTGTTCACAACCGCAACCGCGATGGACGCCTTCTCAAACCTTCATAAGTTGATTTGACTCCGCCATCCGCTACGCCCTTCCACGATCAAAAGCGAACATACATCCTGCGGAGTCCAAAGCGTATTGAGCAATGAAAAGAAGGCGAAGCATGGGCCGAATTGTCCCCACTTCGCCTTCCTATCAGGTGTAGCGTAGTTCTAGCAACCACCAGCAGCTCCCCCGATGATGATCGTCGATGGGCAATGCGCGTCTCCGCCACCGCTGACGACAATCACCGTGCTGCGCTGTTGCCAGGCTTCCCGCACCAGGCACTCTACCCGGCGCTCTTTACTGTTGAATCGCACCACCTCGTCACATGTGACCTCGAGCAGGAAACCTTCAAAGTCACCGAAGTGATCGTAGATCAAGCCGGCAATTTTGCCCGTCGATTCATGCCCACCTTTGCCGCCACCCTGTCCGCCAATTCCGCCGCCGGTGCTGCCAAGTCCCGGAACATCACCATAGCCGGATGGAACAATTGTGCCCGGATCCCCGCCCATCCCGGTCACGCGGCCGCCCAATTGTTGCAGGTAGCGCTGGAACACCGGATACCAACGGCTGGCAGTCGGGATGGACTGGCCAATCCACTGCATCACGGCGAACAACCGCTCCTCGCCCAACAGCAGCGCCTTCTTGGTGCTGACAGGAATCGAAACCTGGAAGGTGCCGAATGTACGACGCCACGTAAACGATGAGGTTCCACCCCCGCTACTACTCGCCGCGAAGGAGTACGAACGCACGTTGATCGTCTGCCCACCCCCCTGTTGCTTGTTCCCACCGCGCATATAGAACTGCTCGCTGGTCACCTGGCGCACCAGCACATCGTATCGATCCCCCTTGTGCACCGTGTCCGGTAGCTCGATCGACATCAGTCCGGCAAAGTTTGGACCCGTCCCCTGGGGTACCGGAAGATAGCCGATGCCGGCCGCCGGCATTCGCAGCGTATGCGGATCCACCTGCGTAATGTTGTGCGTGGTGTACATCTTCCCTGCCCAGTCGAGAATCGCGGTAGCCGTTGTGCCGGGCAGGTAGAAACTTACCGTTGTGCCTGCAGGCACATGGCGCCAATCAAACATTAGCTCGTCCGGCCGATTATCCGTCTTCAGGGTCATCGGCGAGCGACGCACTTCAAACGTCTGCGGTGCGATGCGCGATGTGTCGACGCCAGGATTGGGCACATTGACGAACGCCAGGTTGCGTTGTGCCAGCTTGTCGGAGATGGAGGGATCCGCATTCGCTGGGATTGGATCCAGATCGTACGCGATCTCCGCGATCAGGCATTGGTGCTGGCTTCGTACCAGTTGCTGAATGGAAACCAGCGGACTAAATCCATTGAACGGGCCATCGGGAATGTCCGCCGGATTGCCGCCTACCATGCGTGGTGGGAATCGCAAATCGTTGGGCTGATTAATGTCGAGCCAGCAGCCGTAGTATTTATCTACTTCGGCCCCAAACTGATCCGGCTGAATGTCATGCACGTTGAAGGTGTCGGTCTGTGTGGTGAGACTCGCTCCAGTGCCCACACGAGGTGTTGCGAAGAACGGAATCGTCATGATCTCATCGCCCTCGATACCGAGCAGCGGCACCTTCGTCGTGCCGGACGTATGCGAACGATATGTAGTACTGGTGTCATAGGTGCAGTTGGTTTGCTGCGCCGGCCACATGCGGAAGAAGCAGCGCACCCCCTTCGCTACCTGCGTATCGCGATAGCGCACCCGGGCGATGGCGAAGTTGTATACCGCGTTGCCGCTTCCGTCGGTGGGCGCCAGGCTCAGCGCTGAGGTATCTTCATCTTGCGGCAGGCTATCGAAAGCACTCCCCAGCGAACCCGGGTCGGCATTCAAGTTTGCCAGCGCTTTCTGGATAAAATTCGTTGCAATCGTGTTGGCGGAGCCAGTGGTCGCAACCGCGGAGGCGAAACGTGTTTGCCCCGCTTTCAGTTGAAAGACGCGCATATCCACGCTCAGGTACCACTCCTGCCCCGCCGCTACATCTCCGTGCTCAATATGCGGATCAGGCGTATCGAGCAATTGCAGCACCGCGGACGCGGTCTGCGTGGTTCCATCGGCTGCGAAGCTGGCGCTGATCCCCACGTTTTGGGTGGCACCGGTAAACACAGAAGTGTCCGTGAAGCTGACACTGAATGGAAAAGTGAATCGCTGGATCGCACTGGAGGGCAAGCTTGGGTCCTGTGGTACCGGCGAGCCGGTGGACTGAAATTGCATCACTCCATTCGGGTTGGGAACGGTGGGCACAGCGCTTCCGATCATGTCCCGGCTGTAGCCTTCCGCGACGATAAAGATTGCATCGTCGATGGTGGCAGGCGATCCGCTCAAGTTAATCAGCGCTTGAATCTCGCCCTTGCCAAACGTGCTGCGATCCATCAGGAAGAAGATGTCCTGCTTGCCAACTGTGACGGCGATAGGGTCCGAGGCGATTCCGTTCGCGACGACACGCAGATTCCATTGCCCTGTCGGTGTGTCGCCGGGAATGGAGAGATGCGTGCTAACCAGATTGTTCTTGGTCGCGAGGCCCATGGTGGAGTGATTAGATGTGCGCAGATACTTCACCGCCCCATTGCTTTGCTCCAGCCGTGCGATGGGATAATTGGTCGCCATCTGCGCGTCATCCCCATAGCTGCACGCCTGCGAAAGTCCATTGAATTGTGTCCCGGAAATTACATAGGTATGTCCCGTGACCAGCGTGTTTGGAACGTTGCTCAGGGTAGGCTTCCAACTGGCATCGCCGCCTGCATCGGGAGTGTAGACACGCATGTCGCTGCCGCTGTTGGAGAACAAGACTTCTCCCGTGGGTACCAGCAGGAATCTTCCCTGAAAACAAGCGTTGCCACTGTTCCCGGAATCGGATTCGATGACCGCTTTGTTGGTGGAGGGATCGTACAGGAAAAATGTGGTCGGTCCGGGATACTTACATGCTGGCGCAGGGCTGGCCGCAATCAGCACCTTACCGTTGGTCAGCAGCACACCCGGTGCATCCATGGGAAACATGGTGTTATTGCTGCTGTCGACTAACGTCGGGCCGTCGGCCCATGTACCGGCGTTCTGCGGATTCGGGTCAGGTGTATAAAGCGCTGTATTTCCAGTCGCGCCCACGGCAAACACGCGGCCATCCGGCAGCAGCAGCGCAGGACCTATCTCCGGCACAAACCCGGTACACGGCTGCGGGAGCGCCTTCCCTGTCGCACCCGCGCTCACCCACTTATCGCTGCTGGGAAGATACTGCTCCGCATTCTGGCCGTTGGAGCATTCCACCGTAAGCACATTCCCATTGGCCATCAGGGTGAATGTCTCTTCGCTGCAACTATCGCTCTTGGCGCCGCCACCGCCGCCTGCCACCCAGATATCCGTGTCCGGGTCATACAAGGCTGTGCTCGAAGAGTTGAAATTGCCCAGCAGCAGCCGTCCATCCGGTAACACGCAGGAGACGCCATCGCCAATACCTGTCCACCCGGAGGGAGTAGAGATAATCTTCCAGGAGTCACTCGTCGGATCGTAAATCTCTGCGTTCAGCAGGTCGGAAGCGCTGGACTGACTCCCGTTGTATTCACCGCCGGCGACGAAAACACGTCCATCTGCAAATACCGCCGAGGCAAAGAAGGTCGGCGCATACGTAGGGCCCGCGGCGGACGTGGGAATGGCGGAGTTGTCCAGCATAGAGGCCAGATCCGACCACGAACCGTTGACATAGCTGCCGTTGCTGTCCGGCGTCAACTTGTGCCATTTATTTGATTGGAATTCGTGCACCATCACACTGCCGTCGGTGAGCAGCAGCATGTTGTCGGCATTAAAACTCGGCTGATTTTTAAGCGGATTCCACTTTGACATTTTGTTCTCCTTGGTTGCACGCGCGAATGGCCGAAGTTCCGCAAGATGGGAACCTTGGTGATCGGCCGCGGCGGAGGGAACAGGAAAGGTGAACGCCGGGATGCAATTGGAGAACGCTTTCGGAGGACCCTTCCGTCAGTGAATAGTGCCAGTCGGGCCGCGAACGTTACAGATTGAGATATGGGCCGATTCGAATTCTTTCTTCAAGTATCCGGAATGGCCTTGCGACTCTGCAGAAGGTGATACATAGAGAGCGGCGGCCACCCGGACTAAATTAGCCACGAGGTTACTCTCCGGCCGAGGTCTTCGGCGGCCACGCGATCTGACCGCTACGGCGATAGGCCAGATTGGCGATCTGTCCAGCGCGAGCGCATGCGATGCCTGTCTCCACCGGCGCATTCGGCTCTTTGCGCGTCTTCACGCACTCAAGGAAATTCCGCATGTGGGCAATCGTTCCATCGCGGAAACTCTCTTCCTTTAGAGCCGGATTTTGCTTGCTTTGCACATCTTCGCGATACACGCCAAAACCGCTCCGATCGATCTTCAGCGTAGCCTCTGTCCCACGAAATTCGAGGCCACCATCATCAATGGAGGAACTCATCATGCCCTCGTACACAACGTCGAAGCCGGGATAACGAAATGCCGCCTGGATCGTGTCTGGACAATCCCATTGCTTGAACATGTATTTGTCCGCTAGCATTTGCGCCTCGCTCGGTGTATCCGACTTCATGGCCCAATGGGCTACATCAATCCAATGCGCGAATAGATCAGTCATAGCCCCGCCGCCAAAATTCCAGAACCAGCGCCAGTGATAAAACTTTTCTTCACTGAATGGTTGATCCGGCGCAGACCCCAACCAACGCTTCCAATCGAGGGCCTGCGTATCGACGGGTTTTGGCGTCCAATCCCGCTGATAATTCTGCCACCAGTAGGTCCTCACCTGCGTAATCCTTCCGAGACCACCTCCCTGGATCAGGTCGACCGCGTCGCGAAAGTGCGCCCAACTGCGCTGCTGCATGCCACACTGCAGAATCTGCTTGCCGGATCGAACTGCGCGGGAGAGCGCCGTGCCTTCCTCGATCGTATGGGTGACCGGCTTTTCCAGATAAACATCTTTCCCGGCCGCCAGGGCAGCGACGGCCATGCGAACGTGCCAATGGTCCGGGGTTGCAATCAGCACGGCGTCGATGTCCTTCTCGAGCACTTCGTGATAATCGACATGGGTTGTTGCAATGCCATTGGACAATTCTCTGACAGCATCACGGCGCGGCGCATAAACATCGCTCACCGCCACGATCTGAACCGGGCCAGCCTTGGCAGCACAATTGAGAAGGGTTTGCATCCGCTCGCCGGCCCCGATGACCCCGATTCGAATTGTGTCGTTGGCTCCGAGCACTTTGCTTGAGGCAAGGGCAGTCATTCCGCCAGCGATAATGAAGCTGCGGCGATTGGGCGTATAGGTCATAGCGCTCCCGTCAATTTGTTTAGCAGCGATCTTATCAGTTGAAAGTCGGACCTCGACGATTTTGGCTCGAACCTGTGGCTCCGCCCTGCTTTCTCGGAAATCTTCTTGATCCATCACGCCAGGCTCAAGGTTTCGGTAGGCGGCAAAGTTGCCGGGCATAAAATTGGAGTTAGAGGAAATCAGATGCTTCGCAAAAAGATAAACGTCGAAGTCGGGAAGATCGGCACTCGCCCATCCGTTGGCCGCGGGCGAAACAGTCGCCGTCGCTCTTAAGACGGCGCTCCATAGCGTTGCGACTGCGCTCCGCGCCGTTAGCGGACGTATCCCAGTTTGCTGCGCCGCCGTCGCAATAATTCTGTCACCAATCGCGAACCTACAACCGCTATGAAAACTTACGAACTCATACCCCGGCGCTATTTCTTAAAGCATTCAGGATGGATGGCTGCCGGACTTACTTTTCTGCCGCATTCCGTGTTGGCTGCGTTCGCACAATCCGCGGAAAGCGATGAAGTGAGCATAACAAAGCTGGCGAGCTATCAGATTCTTGTACCCGATCAGGCGCGCCCGGTCGAAGTGCAAGCGGCTCAGAAGTTGCAGCAATATCTGAATGAAATATCCGGTAAGGACCTGGCAGTCAGGAAGGAACAGGACTATCGCAGCGGACCCGGCTTTTTCATTGGGCAAACCCGATATGCGGAAGCGCGACAAATTAATTTCAGACAATTAAAAGAAGATGGATTCGCCTATTATCCTGGCGACCAAAATCTGATCATTGCCGGGGGCACGGGAAAAGGAGTTTTGTACGGTGTGTATTGCCTGCTTGAGATTTGGGGCTTTCGGATGTATACATCCACTGCGATACATATTCCGGATGCAGGTTCACTCAACATTCCGAAAAATTCACTGGTTGTCGTGCCGGCGGTGCAATATCGCACCACATCTTACGCAGATACCCGCGACCCGGAATATACAAACTGTCACAAGCTCTCTTCGCGAGATGATTGGGGTCTGTTCGTCCACACCTTCAACGAGTTGGTCCCCCCGGACCAGTATGGAAAGACGCATCCCGAATACTATTCTCTAATCCATGGCAATCGCCAGCCCGGCACGCAGCTGTGCCTTTCCAATCCGGAAGTACTCGCAGTGGTGGTTGCCAACCTGAAAGAAAAGATGGCCTCAAAGCCCAGTGCTACCTATTGGTCGGTCAGTCAGAATGACAATGATCAGTATTGCCGCTGCGGACCTTGCACTCAACTCAACGCAAAGTATGGCGGAGTGCCGAGTGGATCAATCCTTTATTTTGTCAATGATGTCTCAAAAGCCTTTCCTAGAAAAATTATTTCCACGTTGGCCTATTGGTATTCGAGAACGCCGCCCCAGAATTTACAAGCCGAGCCCAATGTCAACATCATGCTGTGCAACATTGAGAGCAAGCGCCAAGCGCCCGTTTTTAAGACAGACCCTAAATTTTCGACTGACCTGGTGGCATGGGGAAAGCTGTCAGGCAATATTCTTATCTGGGATTACAACATCCAGTTTTCTAACCTTGTCAGCCCGTTTCCCAATCTCCATACCTTAAAGCCAAACATCAAGTTCTACACCGATCACCATGTGAACTCACTCTTTATGCAGGCAGACAGCCAGACGGGCGGAGAGCTGTCCGGTCTACGGGCTTACCTGATCTGCGAACTGATGTGGAACCCGGATGCGGATGATAGCGCGCTGATGAATGAATATTTAACCGGCTATTACGCGGCAGCCGGACCTTACATCCGTCAATACATCGACACGATGCGTGAGTCGCTTATCAGCAGCGGCTTTGAACTGAACATATTCGGCAGCCCTGAAGACGCGAAAGGTTCCTACCTGTCCGCGGACATGATGAAGGTTTACAACACTCTGTTTGACCGTGCGGAGAAGGCAGTTGCAAAAAATCCGCAATTGCTGATGCGGACAAAGGTAGCCCGTCTGCCGATTATGTATGCGGCGATCGAGATCGGACAAAACGAAGCCGATACAGAGCGAAGCATGTTTGCGCATACCTCAGACGGCAAGGTGATCGTAAAACCTGAAATGAAATCGCTCGTAAATAAAATGGTGGGCCTATGCAAGCAGGACGGAGTTTCGCGGTTACGAGAGAGAAGCACCACCCCTGATGATTATCTGGCCTCGTATGACAGGGTCTTTACCAAAACAGCTCAGACGCAGCACGCCAAATCGTTCGGGAGAAATATCATCCCCGTCACGCTCGCGGAAGGTGGAGCAGCAACATCAAGGCGATTAACAGACGGCATGTTCGGCTCCTGGGAGTCCTGGAGTGCGCCGGACATAAATTGGGTACCTTATAAGGGAGTGCACATGGACTTCATCCTGGACCTGGGAGAAATCATGGACATTCATTCGATCAATATGGACTTTCTAAATGCACAAGCTCAACCCGACTGGAATTTGTTGGTTCTTCCCCAATATGTCAGCTATGCCACGTCAGCAGACGGAAAAATATTCAGCGATGCAGTAAAGGTACGCAATCCCAATAATCCAAACCCGAAGGTAAATCCAGACATTTCCAATATCCCGATCCAATCGTTCCGGGCTGATCTAGGAGGGAATGTCAAAGCACGTTACATCAAAGTCCATGGGGAAAGTATTCTTCGCATGCCCTCCTGGCATATCCGCACCGGGTATCCAGCTTGGATTTACACCGACCAGATCGTGGTTGACTGAGCGACCCGACCAATCACGATTCGGTAAGAAGTCTCTAAGCGAGTAATCGGAAATTCTTCTTTTCAAACCAAACTTCAGCGCGGCGCCACTCCCAAGTATTTAAGCTCATAAAAGTTAGGGAGCTCGATCCTCGTCCGAATTCTCCTACACGCTGTCAAAATCTTAGGACGTTCCCTCGTTTCCGGCATACCTATGTAGCCGGCAGATGCGCGACTTAGAAGATGTTCTAATTGCGCTGAATTGGTGTCTGGCGTGCATCCTTCACGAGAAGCACCGCAACTACGGTAGCGGCACCCGCTGAAGGAGCAAAATGCCCTCCGCAAGATCCGATTTTCTCATGCTGTCGAAGGCAAACATCGAAAACTTTGAAGTGAATCAACCCTCGAGAACCTGGAAGCCGTGATCAAGAGAGTTCCGACCTCTGGCTACACGAGCGGCACAATAGATTTCTATCGTGGCCCTTCGTGCTTCACGTCACCAGAGATGCTTGAAAAGTAGCTTGAATGGAGATTTCGGTCCCCTGATGCCGCTTGGACCGCGATCCCAGGAGATTCACGATGCAGCAGTTTTCACCGAGTCCGGCCTGGGACGCCTTGCATCCTTTCGTCATTCACTTCCCCATCGTACTTCTGCTTCTGAGCCCAATGTTTATTGTCATCAGCGCGATTTTGCCTCCACCGAGAGGTAAGCCCTACATGATGATCGCGATATATTTTCTTCTCCTAGGAACCGCGAGTTTGTTTATTGCCAGGTCAACCGGAAAGGCAGCGGCGAGAGTTGTCGAACGGGGAGGGGCACTCGAGGTTGTCCTTGCAGCCCATCAAACGTTCGCATTGCAAACTGTGATCGTGTTCTCGGAATTGTCCGTTATGCTGTTGGTCGTCGCTCTTCTTCCGCGCGTCCTGCGACGAACCGAAACCCGACTCTTTTCTACGGCCCTGCCCCTGACCTTCCTGGCTTTCTACTTCGGAGGAGTCGTATTTCTCATGAATACATCTCAGACGGGTGGCCGACTGGTCCATGAATTTGGCGCGCATGCCGTCTTCTCAAAAAAGACCGGTCCGTCGCTTCAGCCGCCTGCGACCGCCGTGACTCGAATCGGCGAAGATAGACAATAGACGCTTCGAACATTCGCAAAGCTCAGGACTTGAGGCGTACGCTCAGGATGACCTCTTTTTCATGATGGAAATGATGCACAAGATCCCTTCATCTGAATTATTCAAAGCGAATGCGTTCAGAATGCGGCAGATCGCTTTCTGCATCCTGACGCTGTTGGTATTCGGACTCCTGCTGTTGCTGCACACGGCATTCGCTTTCCAGTTGGGCGAACCCTCCACTTCGGTCATCCTCGTTCTTGGCATCGGCTTCTTGCTGAAATTTTTGGAAATCGTCTGGCTGCAACACCGAGAGAATAAAATCACTGAAACATCTGCGCGAAGAGAAACTGCGCTTTCGATAGCGGGCATCTACATTCTCGCCGGTCTCCTCGCCTTCCTGACAGACCGGGACGACAATCCATACTTTGTGTTGCTCGCGATTCCCATCCTTGAGTGTGCGTACCAGTTCGGACTGGTCGCAACGGTTGCGACAATTGTCTCGTCGATTGCGATGATGTTCTGGTGGACGCAGCATTTTTTTGCGCTGCATCCCCCCCCGCGTTCTACGGAATATCTGGAAACCGGCATGATTTCCATCATCTATGCCTTGATCGGAGTGTTGGTATGGCTGCTCGTCGATCAGCTCAACCAACAGCAGTCCAGGCTGTATCAGAGTATGGCCGCGTTGGATATTGCGCATGAACAACTGGCTGCTAAAGAGAAGTTGGCAGCAATCGGCCGCCTCGCTGGTGGTATCGCCCACGAAATCCGCAACCCAGTAGCCATGATTTCCAGTTCACTTTCTACGGCAGCCAACCAGGATATTGGCGAAGCGGACCGTGAAGAGATGGTACAGATCGCGGCCAGAGAAGCCAGCCGGTTGGAGCATTTGACGACAGAGTTTTTGACCTATGCTCGACCGCTTGCACCTCGGCGCTCGTCCATTCTTGTCAATGACCTGCTCTCCTACACCGTAGATTCAGTGAAAGCCCACGCTGCCAGCAGATCGATTGAGGTACGCCATTCCTGCACAGAGGATTTGGTGATCAATCTGGATTCTGCGCAGGTTCAAGGAGCATTGTTGAATCTGGTTTTGAATGCCATCGACGCCATCGATTCTCCAGGAATGATCTCGCTGGACGCAGCGCTGAACGGTGTCTGGGTTCAGATCAACGTTCAGAACACCGGCGAGGCCATTCCAGATGCAGATCTTCCCCGAATATTCGAGCCGTTTTACAGCGCCAAGCCGGGTGGCACTGGGCTTGGCCTCGCGATCGCCCGGCGAGTCGCTGAAGTTCACGGAGGCGATCTTTGGGTCAGCAATAATCAGAACGGGCGCGTTACCTTCTCCATGACCCTCTCAACCGTTTCCGCCGAAGATCGAAATGACGAGTCGCACAAGGAGCTATAGATGGGAAAAGTACTCATTGTCGACGATGAACCGAGTATGCGACGGATTCTTGCCGCGAACCTTCGCCTTGACTCTCACATCGTCGCTGAGGCGGCCTCGGTCGGTGATGCCACGGTCGTTCTCGCCCGAGAGGACTTCGACGTTGTTCTGACAGATCAAAAAATGCCGGATGGCAACGGGCTCGATGTCCTGCAGGCTGCAAAGCAGGGTGACCCGACAACGTCCGTGATTTTTCTAACCGCGGTGGGCACGTTGGAGCTTGCCGTTGAAAGCATGAAGGAAGGTGCCTTCGATTTCCTGACCAAGCCCTTTATCCCTGACGCGGTGCGGGCAGCTGTCAAACGCGCCTGCGAGCGTACAACACTGCTCCGTGAGAACGCCGTTCTCAGAACGGCCGTGCGTAAGCTGGTCGGCGGAGAGGAAATCCTCGGCGCAAGCGAATCCATCCAACGCGTACGGGAAAATATCTCTCGGGTGGCGGCAACGAACACCACTGTGCTGATTACGGGAGAGACAGGTACAGGCAAGGAGTTAGTGGCTCGTGCCGTTCTTCGGACGAGCCTGAGAGCAGATCGACCGTATATCGCGATCAACTGTGCTTCCGTGGCAGAGACGCTGTTAGAAAGTGAACTCTTTGGCCATGAGCGAGGCGCTTTCACCGGGGCGGACAAGCCCAGAGCCGGTCTGTTTGAAACGGTGGATGGTGGCACACTGTTTCTGGATGAGGTCGCGGAG
>JAZKAG010000132.1:54656-58722 GCA_040389265.1 Acidobacteriota bacterium | reverse complement strand
GCGGAGATTTCTCAGGCCGCCCAGGCAAAGCTGCTGAGGGTGTTGGCGGATGGAGAGTTTCAGCGGGTTGGATCCACCCAGACCCGCAAAGTAGACGTGCGCGTGATCGCGGCCACGCACAGAAATCTTCGTGACAACGTGCGAAACGGACTCTTCCGGGAAGATCTTTATTACCGCCTGGCGGTGGTCCCAATCCAACTGCCCCCGCTGCGCGAGCGAAAGGAAGACATCGAGGTGCTTTGCAAAGCTCTGTCGGCAAAAATTGCCCAGGAGGTGAAAGTTCCCAACCGGCCCTTGAGCCGTGCAGCTCTTCTTAAGCTGAACGAATATTCCTTTCCAGGAAATATTCGCGAACTGCGAAATCTGCTTGAGCGCGCCCTGATTCTGGGACAGGGATCCGATCTACAACCAGACGACTTCCCTCTTCAACCGCTCATGTCTCCTGCCCATTCAGGCGCGAAGGAGCTGACGTTGGAACAACTCGCGTCGGAGCTTCCTCAGCAATTGGACTTGCGCGATGTGCTCACACGTATGGAGAAACACCTGATCGCTCGCGCCCTTGATTCCTGCGGTGGGGTGCAGGCCGAGGCCGCGCGGCGGCTCAATCTATCGAGGAGCGACATGGGGTACAAGGTCAGCAAATATGCGCTGCACGAGAAAAGAATGGGTGACGAATCAACAGAATTCCCTGTCCGGTAGCAGGGGATGCGATGGGCTCGCCAACACGGGCATCACTGTGAATGTGTCGGATGCTTGTCCGTTTCCAGAGGATCAAGAATCTCTTCTCCTTCAAAGAAGGCATAGACAACCGGCAACAACAGCAAGGTCAATGCTGTTGAACTGAGCAGTCCGCCAATCACCACGATCGCCAACGGACGTTGAATTTCTGAGCCGGGGCCGGTGGCAAATAGAAAGGGAGCCAATCCCAGGGCCGCGACGGTGGCCGTCATCATCACTGGCCTGAAGCGCAGCCGGGTGCCTTCGTGGACCGCCTCTTGCTGCGACATTCCTCCCTGGCGCAACTTGCGGATGTAAGACACAAGCACGACTCCGTTCAGGACCGCGATTCCCCACAAAGCAATGAAACCCACAGAAGCAGGCACAGAGAGATATTCGCGCGATAGAAATAAGCCCAGGATGCCTCCGATGGAGGCCAACGGTAAGACGGTGATAATGAGCGCGGCAAATCGGACAGAGTGAAACAGGATAAACAGCAGAAAGAAGATTGCCGCAATGGTGATTGGGACAATCACCATCAGGTGATGCATGGCACGCTGCATGTTATGAAACTGCCCGCCCCACTCGATGTAATAACCGGCCGGCAACTGGACTTGCTGATCGACCTTGTCCTGCAGTTCCTTGACGTATCCGCCCAAGTCGCGATCTTGCACATTGACCCCCACCACGATGCGCCGCTTGCCCATGCTGCGATTGATGAGCGCCGGGCCTTCCACCACCTTCACGCTGGCAAGGTCCTTCAGCGGAATGCGCAGCCCGTCCGGCGAGCTGATCTGCAGCTCGCGAATGTCACCAACACTGTCGCGCAGGTTCCTCGGAAGACGGACGACGCCTGCAAATCTGCGCTCTCCTTCGTAGATTTCAGTGGCTGTCTTGCCCGCGATCGCCGTCTCAATGACATCATTCACATTTTCGGCATTCAGGCCATACCGTGCGATGGCGCCTCGGTCGATTTTGATTGTGAGATATTGCTGGCCACCAACGCGGTCGACGCGTGTGTCCTGGGTGCCGCGAATTCCTGTCGCCACCCTGGCAATGTCGTTCGCCTTCTCGACGAGTGTGTCTAAGTCATCGCCGAACAGCATGACCGCCACGTCGGCGCGAACCCCGGAGACCATCTCGTCGACGCGGTCGCTGATGGGCTGCGACATCACCAGGTTAATTCCCGGCAATGCTGCCAGGCGCGCTCGAATCTGCTCAGCAATTTTGTCTTGGGTCATACCCCGGGGTCGTTTGTCGAATGGCGTCAGAGATGCAAGCACGTCAGCCTCATTCGGACCTGCGGGATCGGCTGGAGATTCACCTCGCCCCAGTCGCGAGACCACGTTGTCGATGCCGGGAACCTGCAGCATCAGCCGCTGCATTTCCCTCTCCATCTTCAGCGATTCATCCAGGGAAATGTTCGGTACTCGGTCCGCGTTGGGAGAAAGCGTGCCTTCCTGCATCTCCGGGATGAAGGATGTGCCGAGAAAAGGGAAGAGAGCCAGCGAGCCACAAAAGGCGAGCACGACAGCCAGGACAGTGATCTTGCGATGATCCATCGCCCAATGCAGCACCCGACTATAAGGAGCGCGTAGCAAACGCACCAGGCGGGTGTCCTCTTCAGAACCACCCTTCAGCAGATACGAAGAAAGTACCGGCGACAGTGTCAAAGAGAGCACCAGGGAGATAGCCAGCGCGATGGCGATGGTGTATGCCAGGGGCGCGAAGAGTTTTCCTTCCATGCCTTCCAGCGTCATCAGCGGCAGAAACACCAGAATAATGATGGTGACTCCGAACAGCGTTGGGGTGGCGACCTCCTGTACTGCGGTCAGCACCACATGCAGCTTGGCGAATTTATCCTCCGGATGATGATCGTGCCTAGCATGGCTGAGCCTGGCGAAGATATTTTCCACTACCACCACTGAGCCATCCACCATCAGTCCGATTGCGATCGCAAGTCCTCCAAGCGACATCAGGTTGGCGGAGAGCCCCATGTGGTTCATCACCAGAAAAGTGAGCAGCGGCGTGAGCACAAGGTTGGCGCTCACAATCAGGCTGGAGCGCAAATCCCCCAGGAACAAAAACAGCACGATGACAACGAAAATGATGCCTTCGCCAAGCACCTCCGTCACGGTATGAATGGCGGCATCCACCAGTTGCGAGCGGTCGTAGTAGGGAACAATCTGCAGTCCGCCGGGGATCATGTGCCTGCGGTTGATCTCGGCGACACGCTCTTTTACGCGGCTTACGATCTGCTTGGCGTTGCCGCCGCTGGTCATCAGCACCACCCCGCCTACAGCCTCGGTGTAGCCGTTCTTCATCATGGCGCCGGCGCGAACTTCCGTCCCGATGCGAACTTCCGCCACATCCCGTACATACACTGGCGTGCCTTTGCTCTCCTTCAGCACGATATTCCGGATGTCCTCCAGCCCACCCACCAGTCCAACGCTGCGAATCAGGTATTGCTCGGCATGCTGCTGCAAAATACCTCCGCCGGCATTGGCGTTGTTGCGAGCCAGCGCATCCCGGACATCGTTAATGGTGAGCTTGTAGTAGTACAGCTTCTGCGGATCCACTACAGTCTCGTACTGCTTGACGAAGCCTCCCGTGGAGTTGATCTCGGCCACCCCCGGAATGGAACGCAGCAATGGCCGCACCACCCAGTCCTGCAGCGTGCGCCGCTCGATCAGTTGCTCGCGGTCGAGAGCTCGCTTCTCGGCGCTCTCGCCCGGCGCCTCCAGTGTGTACTGGTACACCTCTCCCAACGCATTAGTGATCGGCCCAAGAACAGGTGTCACTCCCACGGGCATGCGATCACGCACCTCCGAAAGCCGTTCTGAAATCATCTGCCGCTCGCGGAACAGATCACTCTCGTCGGTAAAGACAAGCGTAATGAGAGATAAGCCTGGCTTGTTCAGCGAGCGCATGTCGGTCATGCCGGGTAGACCGGTCATTGCGATTTCGATTGGAATCGTGACGAATCGCTCGACCTCTTCAGGGGATTTGCCCGGAGCCTCAGTCGCAACCTGAACCTGAATATTGGCGACGTCAGGGAAAGCATCAATCGATAGATTTTGCGCTGCATTGATACCGAATCCCACCAAAGCGACGGCAATCACCACCAGGATGAGCCGTTGGCGTAACGCCGCCGCAACGATCCAATGCAGCATTTATCGGCTCCCTTTGATGGTGTTCTGTTTGCGCTGATTGTTAAGGTGAAATGCCCCATCGGTGACGATGCGTTCTCCCTGCTGAATCCCGCTGAAGACCACCCTGCGATCGTTTTCCTCTTCCCCAAGGGAGATTTCGCGCAACACGCATTTCTGCGGTCCGGCCTGTACAAACA
>JAZKAG010000132.1:24761-54646 GCA_040389265.1 Acidobacteriota bacterium | reverse complement strand
GTCGCATTAGGCACGGTCAGCTTGCGGTCGGCATGACCTACGAAGGTCATACTGGCCAACTCATCCGGCTTCAGCAGACCTGCGGGATTGGAGACATCCATGCGAACCTCCACTGTGCGCGTTGAGGGATCGACAATCGGAGAAACAAAGGAAAGCTGTCCCGCGATCCTATGCTGCGGTAGGGCCGGAATATGTACCTCGACCTGCATACCTTTTTGCAGCTGACCTGCATCTTCTTCAGGAACATTGGCGACCACCCACACGCTCGACAAATCCGCGATGGTGAACGCGGGATCGGACGGTTGCACCACCTGGCCAATCGTGATTTCTCGGGTGAGAACAGTGCCGCTCTTCGGCGCGGCAATCGGGTAATCCGCGCTCAGCTTCCGAGTGCTTTCCAGGTTGCGGATCTGTGCCTCCGTCATGCCAAGGCCAAGCAGTTGCGTGCGGTAGGACGCCGCTTCGGTGCTGGCCTGCAGCAACTCCGCCTCCCGCCGCTCGAGTTCCGCGCGACCAATGACGTCCGCCTTGACAAGTTGTTCGGCTCGCCGCTCAGCTGCCGCCGCCAGACCCTGCTGGGAATATGCCTTGACCAACGCAAGTTGCGTGTCCGACAGGGCCGTACTGTGCAGCATCGCCAGAACGGCTCCAGCTTTCACATACTCGCCTTCGAACACCAGCAGCTTAAGAATGCGTCCCGCAACCGGAGAGCCAACCCGTGCAATACGTCGGGCGTCGGTTTCAATGTGCGCCGGCACACGCAATGTGCCCGTGACATTCGTCATCTCCGCCGCGCCGAAATTCACGTTGTGGGCGAGTGCCGGGGTGATGGTGATCTCATTTGGATTTGCCATTTCAATTGCCGCCGCGGCAGTGTTCGGCTTTTCCGTACACCCCTGCATGCTCAGCATCAAAAGAGTGACAAACAGCAGGAATACTCCGGGCCTTCGAGCCAATCGAATCCTGTCTGCAAGCCGTGCAACATTTCCGTGGTCAATCATCACTGCCTCGCTCCAGGCGACATCGCGCCAAGTTCTTCCAGGTCCACCATCGCTGACTGCCTCGCGAATTGCGCATCCAGCAGATCGCTGCGCACGGATTGAAGTACCCGCTGCGCGTCCAGTACCTCCACGATGCCGCGCTCACCAAAACGATAGGCGGCTTTGGCGGCGTCCACGGCGCTTTCAGCGGCACGGAGTGAGCCGGACTCGAGCGAAGTGACTTGTTGATCTGCCAGTTGATATTGCTCGTACGCACGTTCCAGCGCCGAGATCAATTCAAGCCGGCGCTGATCGAGCACCGCCGTCGACTCAGAAATGGCGGCCTTCGCTTCCCCGATCTGTCCGCGGCGCCGATCCCATAACGGAATGGGCACAGTCACACCCGCGCGCCAGAATCGCAGGTCCGGCTGATTCTCGTATTCCAAATACGCGGTTGGCCGGGGAATGCGCAGCGCGCGCTCAAGATTGAGAGTGGCCTGGGAGCGCTGAATATCCGCCTGCGATTGTGCGACCACAGGGTGCACGCGCAGAACTTCTTCTCTCATTTGCTCCAGGGGCGGAAGTGCGACACTGCCGGAGAAATCGCCTTGCGGGTTCAAATTTACATCGGCGGGAGCCGCAATAGCGACCCGCAATAATGCGATGGCGTTGGCATATTCCAGACGCGCGCTTCGCACCATAAACTGCGCCCGCGCCAGCTCCGCTTCAGTGCGGGTCAATTCCAGTTTCCCCTTTTCGCCGATCCGCACTTCAACCTCAACTCGCCGCCGCAAATCCTGGACCAACTGCAGATTTTCCTGCGCCTGCACGATTGCCTGGCGTCGACGCAGGGTGCTGTAGAAGGCGCGCTTGGTGTCCGCAACCACTGAAAACTCGACTGCCTGTTCATAAGCGCGGCTGCTCGCTACCTGAAACCGGGCGGTGCTCTGGCGGGCTCGACGTTCCGAGGGAATTTCTATCGTTTGAGACGCCGCGTAATGCTGCAGCAGCCCAGGAATGCCTGGAGTGGAAACGGCCCTGGCATACTGCTCGCCTTCAAACACCTCCAGGCTGGGATTGCTGTAGGCCCGCGCTGTCTGCTCCGCCGCGCTTGCACGCTGCGAGATCGCGGATGCCTCTCGCAACCTGGGACTTCTCCTCTCCGCCATCTCCATGGCCTCTGCCAGCGAGAGCGCAAGCGGCGCGCTTTGAGAGTCCGGCATTTCGCCCGCGATCGAAGCCTGCGGCTGGGGTACGGGCGCCGACGGAAGTTTCGTTCCTTCTGCTGCGGGCTGCGTTGTCAGCGGACTCACAGCTGGGGACCGCTGCGGTACAGTTTCGCCGGCGATAAGCAGTCCGCCCGATAAGAACATCGAGAGGAAAGCAGAGAGCAGCGTGTTCCAGATTCCCTGCCGAATCGGGGTAAGCACGGACAAACCCGCTGCCCAGCTTCTAATCGGCCATCCAGCATTCACAATCGGCAGTCTCAGTTTCGCAATGGACTTCACAGAACGATTTCCAGCCAAGAGTGTCCTTTCGAGACCAAATTGCGTGACGATATTGTCAGCCGATGAATTGATTTTTCGCGATCCACTCGCCGACTCATCAGCACTGTAATCAGGCGATCCATCTTTCAAATGGTGTGCGCGGAAATGATCCACACCGGACAGGGGACCCTTCGTCGGATCCGAGCCAGCTTTTCCTGCAGCGCCGTGGGGGACGAGCTGTCGTTCCCGAATACAACCATCCTCGCTTTGATATCGCAGGCTCTCTTGGCAACGGTATCTTCAAGGCTCCCAAACAACAGCCGCGGCACAATATTCCGCCGTAGCTTGTTCAGTCTGCTGGCCAGCGTTTCCAGGCGGTACAGAATGCTCATTTGCGCATCTGGAGTGGACGGCGCATGCATCACGTCCACCACGTGGATCAGCTCGATCGCAGCCAGAGTATTGTCTGCCATGTCGCAGGCAGCGGCCAATGTCTCATCTGAATCGCTCGTCAGATCCGTTACGTAAAGAATGGTTCCGTTCCAATTGCCGGGTATCTTTCCGGTGGAATGCCGCATGGATGCTCCTACTCAACAAGGCGCGGATTCAATGGTTCGCTCCGCTGCCTGACGCCGAAGGCACATGGAGACTTGCTTTCGACCGACACCGGGAGAGATTGCAATTGGACGACCAGTCTCGATATCTGAGCGACGAAGCTGTTTTCGAGCTCAAGGTGAGTTTGACACCTCCTGCAATGTTCGATGAATGTCGCAATTCTTTGACGAGGACGTCAAAGAAATCGGACGAGTCATTCCCTCAAGACGTGCTTGGTATTGGCAAGTAGCGCCCCAGCAGGCTTTGCAACGCGTTCATCGCGGGTGCGCCATGGTCAATCACATGCATGAAATTGAGGCAGTGCACACTACGCGCCACGGCGCAGATAGGAGCTAAAAAAATGAAAGGAATTCGACGAAAGTTGGCGAGCATTTTGGCAGTTTCGGTGTTCTCGATCTGTGCCGGCGCAGGTGCAGCGAACACAACCCTGCAAAATATGCAGACGGCTTTCAACGGTGAAAGTAATGCGCATATGCGGTACCTGGCCTTTGCAGAACAGGCGGACCACGAAAACTATGGCGAAGTAGCGAGCTTGTTTCGTGCTGCGGCACGAGCCGAAGCTGTCCATGCTTCGAACCACGCCGCGGTCATCAAAGGCATGGGCGCGAATCCTCAGGCCAAACTTGATTTACCGAAGGTGAGGTCAACCCAAGAGAATCTCGAAGCCGCGATCCAAGGCGAGACCTACGAGCGCGACATCATGTATCCGAATTTTCTGCAACAGGCCACACTCGACGGCAATGAGGTGGCAGTGAGAAGTCTGGAGCTGGCGAAGACGGCGGAAGCCGAGCACGCCAAACTCTATACGCAAGCATTGCAGAATCTGAGCAGGCTCAAAGGCTCGCAGAGCCGGGCATTCTATGTGTGTCCGACATGCGGCTACACTGTCATGGAAATGGAATTTACCAATTGCACTTCGTGCTTCACCCCAAGGGAAGATTTTGAAAAAGTGTCGTGAGTAGCGATTCGGAGCCGCGCGTCAGCCCTGGCCCGCGGCCCGATTTCTTCAATACTCCCCGAAAGTCCCCCGGCTTCGCAGCCCGTCCAGCTTTGCCGCGATATCTCTGCTCCGCTTCCGCGAGGGGGCTATCGCAGCGATTGGGTGAGATTTACATTTCTCTCGACTGGTCACCTTGGAGAAGTGCACATCGCTGACAGACGGGCGGTGCAAATAGTCTGCCGACAACCAAGCTCCAGATCATATTCCCTGCTAACAGGGAAATTAACCGGGAATTTCGCAAATGTTGCCGACGGATCTGCGCTCCAGCGTTCGCGATTCTATCGAATCTAGGGCAGTTGGCTCCGCGCGCACCGACGTTCTTTGCGCAACGAAAACTACCTGATATCGAAGAGATAATTCCCTGATACCGTCGCAATGGATCGGCGTCTGTGGGATGCTGCCGACCGCGTCAAATCCGACCTCAAGGCTGCCCAATGCTCGCAGCCCATCCGAATGAAGTCCGCACGGGATGCCCCGAGATAGATTTCGTGTAATTCCATCGTGTTTGCGAGAATGTCACCGGATCCCGATCCACCTACTCTAGCGCCTCCTGTCGGACCGGCCTAGAGCCTCACAAATTCTGATATTGGAATGTGAGATGCGACACCTTCTGATTCACTCCTCCGTGCGCATCGCTTCAGTTGCGCACATCGGGATCCAGGACGGCTGGAGCAAAGCATCCTCGCTGTCGGGGTGGTGCATGCGTTGCCCGAACGGTTGTCTCGTTACGATCGCGATGAGGGATTTCCCCAGTTGATGAGACTGGACCTGCTACCTAGCATTGAGCCGTTTACCCGGAATTTATGACGTCTGTTTTATTAGGCAGATCGAGTGACGCAGGAGAAAACCTCGCACAGCTGTTTTCAGTTCTTTTCCCGGAGAAGCCATGAAAGAAATGCACAGCCGAAATGGCGAGTCGGACCGACTGGCTGCCGGAAGCCACGCAGCAGGCAAAACTACTTTCTGGGCGGCGTTAGCTTTTTTTCTTTGTTGCGGCCCAGCGCTCTCCTGCCCCGCGCAGTCCACTCCTTCCCTTGCTCTGTCTTCTCAACCGTCAAAGTCTCTCGGTGAGGAACTGCGACATTCTGAGGGCAAGGAAATACACATCTTCTACATTCACGGCATTGGATCTGACGGTCCCCAAGATCGCGATTCGCAGGCGGTTAGAAAGAGCATTTGCGACTATCTGAAGGACTGTACGACCCCTGAGGGCACCGCAATCGGTGAGTGGGATTACGCCGACCGTGATGAGTTTCAACTTGATGCGCCAGTTCCGGCTCTGGAATACATGGACGAGCTGGTTTGGAAAAGCCAAGAAGAATGGCATGCGGCAGCTCCTTACGCCGTTCATTTCCGACTCGCTCGCACCAATGGACCAGACTTGTATGTGGACGAGCTGAATTGGTGGCCGCTGACCTTTTCGCTCAAATGCCGTCAGATTATCGCTGCCGAAGCATCCTTTGTCGCTCCAAGCAAAGCAAGAATTGCTACCTGCTCCAACCTTGAACCGAATGCCGGTGTCGCACAGCGGTTCAAGTCGTACGACTGGATCACCCAGGATGAGGCCACGCGTCTTCGCCAGTTTCCCGCGCGAGGTGCCAAGGTCAATCGACAGTTGAAGAGCGATTTGATGGACTGGGCATTCTCCGACGCGGTAATGGCGCTTGGCCCGCTCCGAGTTTATGTTCTCGATGGGATCAGGCAATTAATTCTGAAATCGCTTGCGGACGCGTCCACCACATCCCAAACCGACCCAATCAGAACTCGGGCCAGTCAGGAATTTGTGATTGTCTCCCATAGTCTGGGAAGTTATCTGATCTTCTCAGCCCTCGATATGGATCAAACAGCTGGGAAGACCGCGACTGCAGAACAAACCCGAAGCGACCTCCAAGAGATTTTGAAGCGTACTTCCCTGGTGGTCTTCTTCGCAAATCAACTCCGATTGCTCGAATTAGTTGGTCTGGACGGACCTTCGGAAAGAAATATCGGAACGCATCTTCAGGATTGGGGAAAGGTTCGGTGTGAATATCTCAAGTCCCTCCCCAGCGCTCCGCAGGAGTGCCAGCCTCCACGAATCATTGCATTGAATGATCCGAGCGACTTGCTCACTTGGACAATTCCGGCACTCAGTGTCATCCAAGTCGAAAACTACAGCGTCAGAAACTCCCCCCACTGGCTTTGGCTGTTTGAGAATCCCACTCCGGCCCATAGCAATTACGCAAAAGACAAACGTGCTATTAAAGAGATGCTCACGTCGAGTTCTGATGAGAAGAAATGAGTTGAGTAGCTACACGCCCACGATGTCTCAAGAGATGATCGTGACGCCCTACCGAGGAACCCACCCGTAAACACGTTGCGCTCCTCTGAATCATTGCGGTTGACCCATGCTCGGATGCAAAGCACAATCCGCTGGGTGCAATGTCGCAATCAAGCGAGGATGCCGTCGCTAGGGATTTTCCTAGGTGCAGCATGCACGTTCGCAGCCGGAATATATCGAGCAACGGCGTTTAGGGCCACTTTTTTTCTCGTTCCCGGCCCTCGATTCTCGCCGATGAACGACTTCATTTTGGATCGCGTACTTGTTGACGGAGGAAGGTCCGCGACCTTCGTGTATAGCCCGAGGCCTCGTCTAGGGTCCGCGCAGGGCAATACCCAAAAAGAAAACGGGGCATAAGTTTCACTCGCAGCGAAAAAAAAGAGGGAGTGTGGAAGCGATGCAAGGAAACCGGAAAACGAATTTAGCAGGCTTGGTGGCGTTGTGTTTACTAACATCGGTATCGGCTTTTGGCCAAGATGGTGGCAAGGCCCAGACCCAGGGAATGATCACCTCCCGAAACGGGGATACGATGATGGTGACCGGCAAAGGGGGAAGTGTTAATGTGGTTCTCACCGACGACACGAAAACAAGAGATGCTAGAGGTCTCTTCGGCCTGGAAAAGACTCATCTGTCCAGCATTGTGCTGATTCCTGGGCTCAAGGTAAAGGTTAATGGGACGTATGATGCGAAGGGCCGTATAGTCGCAAAAACAATCACCACCGATGGTGACGATCTGGAAACCTCAGAGATGATTCAGGCGGGATTAAATCCCACCGCGAAGCAAGTTGAAGCCAATGTGCAGACTCTCGCGGCTCATCAGCAGGATATTGCAGCCAACCAACAGGGCGTCGCTGCCAACCAGCAGGCTATCGCCGGACATCAGCGTGATATCGCTGCCCACGAAGCATCCATTCAAAAGAACATGAAGGACATTGACGCGAATACTCAGCGCTTTACCGCGCTGGCTGACTACGACACGAAGGGCGAAGCCACTGTGAAATTCGATAGCGGCAGCTCAAGGGTCTCGGCGGCGGACGTAGAACAACTCAAACAGTTGGCGCAAACCGCAAAAGGTCTTACCGGATACATTGTCGAAGTGACGGGCTATACGGACTCGCAGGGCAGCGCCGTGATGAACACCAAGCTCAGCGAGGCACGCGCTAAAGCCGTGGTCACAGTGCTGATGCAGCAGGGCGGCTTGCCTGTACGACACATCATAGCGCCGGGCGCAATGGGCGAATATGGATCAGCCACAACGAACGAGACTAAAGCCGGGCGGGCGGATAACCGTCGGGTTGAAGTTAAGGTCCTGGTGAACAAAGGTATCGCCGGGAGCGATAGCACTTCTTAAGCGCCCTCGCGACTTGAACCAGTCGCTGCCGGGCGGTCATGGGGAAACAGATGTCGAGTTATGCAGGCGAGATGGTATTCAAGATTTACTTGCCCGTAGCAGGATCTTCGACATTCCTTCATGGATCGCACCGGCGGCGATCGCGTCACTTCTTATAACCCCACGATTCGTTACTGGTCCGCCAAGGAGTTATTAACCACTCCGGTGAGAATCTCTTCTTGTGCCCTGGCTGCACTTATATTCGGTTCCAACCTCAAACTTACGCTTGTCCGTTCCCGCTTCGAAATCAGCTTTTGATTTTCCTATTGGATCAGAGAAGGCGATCTCCTCAAACCAGATGGGGTCGTCGAACCAGCTCATTCGCTGAGGGATTTCCCCAGTTGCTGAGACTGCACCCCCTACCTAGCATTGAGCAGTTAAGGTCTGGATTTGAGACGACGCTTAGGTCACATGCTTTTGAAAGCGAGAGCACTCAGGAGGACAGGAGGATTCATGACTAGGACGACCAAGTCTAAACCGGGTGTTATTACACGAGAATCAATGAGCACCCGCACACGACAATATGCCGAGGGAAAGGAGCTGCGAGATATCTGCCCCAGGAAGTCTCACGCAGAATGGAAAGCCCCCAGGAGCCGGCGCGATCCGATCGACATGGTGTTGGCGTCGGAGAAGGGGCGAATCCCTGACCTGCTGCCTCTCCGCCACGGGCGCATGGTGCAATCGGCGTTTACGTTTTATCGAGCGTCGGCCCTCACAATGGCAGCCGACCTTTCGTCCACGCCATCATCAGGAGTCCACGTCCAGTGTTGCGGGGACGCTCATCTTTCTAATTTCGGCGGGTTTGCCACAGCGGAGAGGAAGATCATCTTCTCCATCAACGATCTCGACGAGACACTGCCCGCACCGTGGGAGTGGGACGTCAAGCGCCTTGCCGCGAGCTTTGTGGTCGCCTGCCGGGACAGGGGGTTGAGCGATGGCGTCGCGAAAGATTCAGCCTTGACTTGCGCGAGGTCCTACCGGGAATCGATGGCCGAATTCAGCCAAATGAAAACCCTTGAGCTCTGGTACTACTCTATTGGTCCGGAAGAACTGCTCGCTCAGAGCGGCACGCAACTTCGCAAGAGGATCTTACGCCGGATCAAGCAGGAACAGTCGAAAAGCCGCGCGGAGGAACTCTTTCCCAAGCTGGTCGAGCACAAAGAGGAAATGCCGATCATCAAAGACCAACCCCCCACGATTTTCCACGACAAGGATAATCCTCCGGGGAAGATAAACAAGATCATTTACGACGCATTGGCTGGTTATCGCGTCACGCTTCCAACTTCCTGCCAATCTCTGCTGGATCGCTTCGAACTCCGTGACGCCGCGATGAAGGTTGTCGGAATTGGAAGTGTCGGGACCGCCTGCTGGGTATTCCTTTTTATGGCTGCCGATGACGATCCACTTTTCCTCCAAATCAAGGAGGCACGGGCTTCGGTATTGGAGCCATACGCTGGTAAGAGCGTGTTTCCTAACAGTGGACAGCGGGTAGTGGACGGCTACCGGATTATTCAACCAGCTGGCGATATTTTCTTGGGATGGTGTCAAGGACCGAAGCGCGATTTCTTCATACGCCAGCTCAGGGATACCAAGATTAGCGCGCGCGTAGAAACCTTCGGATGTGCAGAAATGAATCTCTATGCACGATGGTGCGGAAGGGCCCTCGCGCTCAGTCACGCTAGATCCGGGAAGCCGGCCGTACTGAGCGGGTACATGGGGACCAACAACGATGTATTCGATCGAGCCATAGCAGCCTTCTCCCTGGCCTATGCTGATCAGAACGACAAAGATCACGCGGCCCTGGAACGCGCCGTACGGCAAGGCAAGTTGAGGGCTACCTTTGAGGAAGATCGGTGAGGGCGAGCGAAGCGTAAGTATGACCGAGGTGGGTGATGCCAACGAGCTCCTTGCTTGTCGCGATCTGACCCGCGTTCTTGTTGTCGAGGTGTTGATATGCGTTACCGGAACCATTGCTTCCTTACGATCGTCAGTTGCGTGCTTGGATTAACAGCCGCGGGCGGAACGCAGGAACATCAAAGTTCTGCACATACATGGGATTACGGTGCGGCACGCGGGCCTAGTCATTGGGGTGAGCTTGAGCCCGAGTTTGCTCCTTGCAAGACCGGGCACCGCCAGTCACCTATCGATATTCGCAATCCGCAAAAGGCCGACCTTCCCTCTATCCAGTTCGATTACAAACCCTCGCCGTTGAATATCGTCGATAACGGCCACACAATCATGGTTAATTACAGCCCTGGGAGTTTCATCACAGTGGGTGGTAAGCGATACGAGCTCAGGCAGTTCCACTTTCACAGACCCAGCGAGGAAAAGATCAATGGCAAGGGCTATGAGATGTCGGTGCATCTGGTGCACGCCGATCAGAAAGGCAATGTAGCGGTGGTGGCAGTTCTTCTGGTGAAGGGAGAAGACAATGCTCTTGTCCACACATTATGGACGGACCTGCCCAAAGAAAAGGAAAAAGTAGAATCTGAGAAGGCCGTTCAGATCGAAGCAGATGGGTTGCTTCCTCACGATCATAGTTACTACACCTTTTTTGGTTCCCTCACTACTCCTCCTTGCAGTGAAGATGTGACGTGGTTCGTACTCAAGCATCCTGTGTCCGTTTCGGCGGCGGAGATCGATCGATTCTCGAAACTGTACAGGAACGACGCGCGTCCGACACAGCCGCTCAACGGCCGTGTTGTTTTGAAAAGCAAGTAAGCTGCGACAGGCGAGCGACGGTTCTTGGCCAATTCTGCGCACATTCCTTCAGGTGCCTGGCTTTCGTTTCTCTTGCGATAAGCCACTCTGCGTATTGTTGAGTTGCGTCTGACCATAAAGCTCTCCCGCGAACAGAAGCCGCACTATGGGCACTGACGTACTCTGTCTCCCCGAGATTCATAGTCGACGGTGGATTTGAAGCGGAACTGACCGCTGGTGGGCCAAATCGTCACGCGTTCGGCCGCATTAGGGGTCGGATAAAATTGCCCCCTGCAAGTCTCCTGAAAACGAGTACGAGGACCGCCACGTCAGTTTTCGGGAATCCTTTGGCGATCCCTCAACTATGAGATCCAGAATCGTCTCCAAATGGAAAAGTAAAGCGGAGAAAATCTGGTTAATTGTCGTCTTTGTTTCCAAAGTCGAGGAAGTTCTGCAGTTTCCAGGGATTTTGATTTAACTCCCAGGTCAGCTGGCCCTTCTTCTTATCCCACGTGAGCTGGGCAGCCGGATAAAGCACGCCGGTGCTTTTGCTCACGTCTTTGTCGTTGATATCGAGCACACCGGCGGTCAGGCTATAGTCCCTCGTGCGTGTGTTGTAGTAGAGCTCGCCAAAGGCCATCAGTCGATCGGTGACGAAGCGGATCTGACGTCCTGTCGCGGTGGGAGTCACGGTGTAATAGGCGATATCGTAACCGAGCAGGCTTGGTGTCGATATGCGACCCGCGTCATGCATCTTCCCGAGTGCCCTAGTCAAACCTACGTTCTTGTCCTTCTTGAATGCGTCGATCAAAACCTGCCTATCCTCTGGCGTAGAAGGCTTGCAAAATAGAAACTTAATAGGGAAGAGCTTGCCCAGTTGGGTGCTGGTACCCACCGCATTTGCGTGGATCGATTCACAATTATCGGCGCCCCACGCTGTGGAGATACCCGCGATTAATAGCATTGCCCAAACCAAGACCGCGACGGTCATCCTGGTACGACTGGATTGATTATGCATTTTTATTACCTCACTTTATCGTTATGACTGCGGCTGGTGTCGGCATCCATTCACCGGCTCTCGAGAGAATCAGAATTATCGCTGCTAGGGAATCGTCAAACCTTTCACACCATAATGTGGGCATGGAGCCTGAAGCGAGTCTGCAATCTCCACTCGACCGGATTGCCCCGGGATGGCGCAATACTATCCAGTTAGGACGCCTGGAGAAAAGTCACTGAATTCCAGCGATGCCCTTATTCTGCAGAACCCGCACCACCACGCGACGATTCTTAGCTTCCGAATCGTTCGCTTTATCTTCTTCCACTTGCCGACTCTCGCCCATAGCACCCGGAGCCAGCATTCGCGAAAGCGGTACATGGCCCTGTTGCTGGAGGAAATTAACCACATTATTAGCGCGCTGTTGGCTCAACTTCTGATTCAGAGCGACACTGCCGGATGAGGAGGCATAGCCTTTCACCTGGATCATGTAGCCGTTCACGGTCTGGGCCTTTTCCGCCAACGCCGAGAGGGGGCCGTTGTACTTTGGATCGATCGTGACCTTGCCGTTGCCGAAGTAGACCGTTACCTCATCGTAGATGTAGTAATCGTCGAGCTGGCCGAAACGAGCGGTGTTGGCGGCAATCAAAGCCTTTTGCTCCGTCAGCTGTGTCTGTTGTTTTTGCAACGCTTCGTTCTGCTCCTGGAGCAAGGCATTCTGCTTCTCAAGCTCACTTTGGTTCGCGGCCGCTTGCTTCGCAGTTTCATGCACCCCAGCCTCGATGGCTTGGGCTTGTTCTAAATCATTGCCTTTGAATCGAATAGTGCTCGCCACGAGTTGGTGCTGATCGTCATAGCTCCCCTCCACCCGGATCGGAAGACCGGGGATCAGAGCGGCCATCGACATTTTCTTGTTGCGCGCCTTAAGCGCTCCCTGCAATTGGCCAACGTCGGTACTATCGGTTAGCAGAACAATGACCTTCGGTGATGTCTGCAGGACCAGGGTCTCGCCGCTGCGCTCTTTTATGACCCCTTGAACTTTTACTTTCTGGGCGTAAGCCGTACCGCTTAGCGACATCAGTCCCATTAGCAATAAGGCTAAGGCCGATGCGACTCCTCTTGATTTACGCTGCATCATAGCTTCTCTCCTATTCGGCGCGTTCAGACTGCAACTTGCTTTTTCTCACAACCGCGCTGATTCGGAAAGTCCGTTGCTTGCCTGGATTCCGCCTGTCGCAGCTCACTGTATGTTTAGTGGGACCGTGCGAAATGAACAACTAGGGAAATCCCTAAAGCCGCGGATCGAGATGAATCGTATTGATCCTTCGAGGAGAACGTGCGGAACAGCAGCCACGGAATAATCAGTCATACGAACTGGCCTTCAAAACTGAAGTTGCAGGCGCGTCTGGAAGAACTGAGTATTACCCTTCAGATTGAACCGATCGAGGTGGCCATACCCGTAGCCCATTTCGAGACGCATGTTGTTTGACATGTGCCAGTTGACCATAGGGGTAAACCTGCCGAACTTTCCTCCCTGCACAGTCTGGCTATCAAGATCGATATAGGAATATCGAAGCACGAGTTCCCACGCCCCCGGACCGCCCTGGAATATGGATCGCTTGGGAGAGACGGCCCTGAAAAATCCTCCTGCCGTGTTGTAAACACGCGAGGCGTCATTGAACAGATACGTTGTCACGACATCTCCTCCGCTGAACACTGGATTATTCGTGCTTGGGGACGAGGTATGCATCCACCAATATTCACTCCCGAAAAGCCATCTGTTCTCGCGGTAATAGGCTTCATAGCCCAGCATCCAGGTCGAATCCGCTTTAAAAGAGCCGGTATTGACAAAATAGGGTGCCGCAAACGCCTCTGGTCGCGACCTAAGCTGAAGCTTGTGGTCTTCAGGTATACCGAACCGATAAGCCACACCAAGGTCGAGGACTTTATCTTCTTTGTCTGAATGGACCGGCAGCCATACGAACCGACCTACTTCCGTACTGGAGTACGTGGAGAACGTCTGCGAATGCGACACGACGTCATTGAAGTATCCAAGGTTATAAAGGAAATGGTACTTGGGGACGTAGCCGAGCCACTTGAACCCATCGGCGAGGATGGGGATAGTCGCATCACTGATCGTTTGACGTTCAAATGTCCAGCCGTCGTATCCGACCATGATTTTGAGGAGAGAGAAGCCTTCCTTACTCCGTCCAACGAAGAAGTTCCCTCCTAGTTCCGGCACCGCGAGCATCAGTCCGGTTTGCCTGATCAACCATTGATGATTCGGGCCATCGTACATGATCCCGGAAGACCACGTGAGCGATCGGTTCCAGCGAGGCAAGATCCTTCCAGCCAGAATCCAACGAAAATCACGAAGTCGTTCTGCCGGGTACATCACGATTTGCTCTTTGCTTGTCGCATCCTGAGCGAATGCATCGTATTCGAGAAGCAAACCGGCCCCATACCGCGCCGTGAAGTAAGGCCCGCGGTACTCATTGAAGCGAACCATTCTCCGAGGAGGAGGTGGCGTTTCCCAGGACTCGGAAGCGTCGATCGAGTTCTGAAGACTGTGCCCGGGCTCTCCCCTTGCTAAGCTTGGCTCTGAAGGCCCGGCATCAGGATCGACCTGGGGAACGGTTGAACTCGGCGCGGGCTGCTGCGCGCGCGAATATCTAGCATCGAAGCCAGTCATCGCCATCAACAGCAATAGGGGCATCGCGCTGCGAATCGGGCCCATCCGAACACCTTCAATCAACTAATAGGTTCCAAAAAGCTCTTGGATTTGCGCCGGTGTATGAGGTGTCAACAGAGCCAGCGAAAGCAGAATCCTTGATTTCTGGGGATTCAGTTCATCGGAAGCGATGAATCCGAGTTCATCATCGTTCACTTCCACGTTGCGGTCGACCATTCCCGTCGCGACGCGGCTGCTGCGAACCACGACCACACCTTTTTTGACGGCGGCTGCCGCTGCATCGACCGAGACTTTGTTCATGTTGCCGTTGCCAACGCCTGCAATCACAATTCCCTTGGCGCCTGCATTGACACTCGCGTCTATCAGATCCGGCTCCATATCCTCGTCCGCAAAAACGATGTCGACGCGGGGCAGCTTCGTCACGTCCGCGATGTCAAATTCACTTTGCGAGGTGTGCTTCCACGGCGGTATGTTGTACCAGTCGTCCTTGCCGTAAGCTGTGACTCCAACTACCCCCCGCAGGGGTGACATGAAGGTCTGGACGGAGGTCGTGCTTGTTTTCGTAAGCGAGTGTGCACCGTGGATCTGGTCATTCATCACAACCAGGACTCCTCGGCCCTTCGCCCGCGGGTCGGCGGCAACCGCTACGGCGTTGTACAGGTTCAATGGACCGTCTGCACTTACCGCTGTCGAAGGACGCATCGACCCGACCATCACCACTGGCTTGTCGCTCTTCACGGTCAAATTGAGAAAGTATGCCGACTCTTCCATCGTGTCGGTGCCATGCGTGATCACAATGCCATCGACTGCCGAGGTGGAGAGCAATTCATTGATGCGCTTGGCCAGCTTTAGCAATATGTCGAATGACATGTCCTGCGATCCGACATTTGCAATCTGCTCCCCCTTGATGTTGGCGAGCTTGTCGATTCCTGGAACGGCTTTCAACATGGCATCGATCGTCACGGCCCCGGAGGTATAACCCGACTGCGTGCCGCTTGCCGCCGCACCCGCGATTGTGCCGCCCGTGGCAAGGATCACAATATTCGGCTTGGTTTGCGCAAGCGAGTACTGGCACACGACCGCAAGAACAAGACCTAAGATCATTCTGGATATGCGTTTCATAACTCCTCTTTCCGCAGCTTGCGTTATGCTCATAGCGCTCGCGTGATGACTACTTGTTGTTTTGATAGTTAATCCGGTCTAAATTTGTTAATTTGTTCGGATCTAGGAGATCGTTGATCTGCGCCTCGGTCAGAATGTGCTGCTCTCTGATGATTTGGAGGATTCCCTTTCCGCTTGTGTAGGCTTCCTGCGCCAATTCTGTGGCCTTTTCATAGCCCACAATGGGATTCAGCGCTGTCACGATGCCCACAGTTGTTTCCATATAGTGCGCCAGCACCTTCTCATTCACAGTGATTCCATCGACACATTTCGTTCGGAACAGTTTTGAGGTGTTCATCAAAAGGTCTTGCGATTCCATCATCGAAAGGCCTTCTACAGGCTCGTACGCGTTTAGTTCAAGTTGACCCGAATGGGCTGCGACTGTCGTTACAAAGTCATTACCCATAACACGGAACGCGACCAGATTCATCACTTCCGGGACGACTGGATTCACCTTGCCCGGCATGATGGATGAGCCAGGCTGTAAGGCAGGCAGGTTGATCTCGAACAATCCAGCACGTGGTCCTGAAGTCAGGAGAATCAGATCTCCAGAGATTTTTGAGAGCGCGATCGCCACGTTCTTGAGAGCAGCGGAATAATCCACGAATCCTTGCTGATCCCATGTCGCTCCAATCATGTCGGAAGCTGGAACTATAGGCTTACCCATGAGCTGCGCCATATGCGCCGCGCATTTTTCGGCATATCCCTTCGGCGCGTTGAGTCCGGTACCAATAGCGGTGGCGCCCATGTTCTCCGTATAGAGCGATTTCTCCGCTTCTCTAAGTCCTGCGATTGTGCCATCCAGCACCGAGGCGTAGCCATAGAACTCCTGGCCAACAGTCATTGGCACCGCATCCTGCAATTCGGTGCGGCCCATCTTGACGACCTTGAGGTAGGTATCGCCCTTCGCACGGAAGGACGCCGAAAGCTGTTGCAACTCCGCGATGAGTTTGTCATTGCGGAGAATGAGAGCCACCTTGATCGCCGTGGGATAGGAATCATTGGTGGACTGCGACATGTTCAGATCGTCATGCGGCTCCAGGAACTGATACTCGCCTTTTTTGTGACCCGTCAATTCGAGACCAACGTTCGCGAGTACCTCGTTGGCGTCCATGTTGGTGGAAGTCCCAGCGCCCCCCTGATACCAATCCACCATGAATTGGTCGTTATATTTTCCGGCCAGCACAGCTTCGGCGGCTTTTTCAATTGCCGAGAGTCTTTCCGGCTTCATCGCTCCAACGTCAGTGTTTGCTTGCGCTGCTGCGAGCTTGACGATGGCCCACGCCTGGATGAACTCGGGATAGCGGTTGATCGGAATGCCGGAAATCTGAAAATTTTCCAGGGCTCGCGCAGTCTGCACGCCATAGTAAGCATTTGCCGGAACCTCTTTTTGCCCCAGAAGATCTTTTTCGGTCCGCGTTGCCCCCGGGGCAGCTTGTTCAGCTTGCTGAGCCAACGTGACTGGCCCGATGGATACCGCAAGCAGGACTGTAGGAACGAGTACCATCCACATGCGGCAGCGCGATGATTTGGCGAATGAATTGGAACGCTGTGCTGTCGATCGGTGGGTGATTTCAGTTGAGATCGTTCGCAATAGGAACGCTGGCATGAGTTCTCCTCGTTGCTCGCGACACGCTCCATTCAGAGTGCAGTAGGTCTGTTCCGTGGAGCTCCTCGTCGGTCAACACTGAACGACGATAGCAACGGAGGAACGATTCCGAAACTGGGGGTTTCCCTAGTTGGTGGCGATGCCATTCAGTTTAAGAATTGAGTGGGAAGCAAGCCGCCCAAACCAGAGCGCGGGAGCGGTGTGTCGCGAGTCCCCAAGGGCCTAGAAGTATACAGGCGGGAGATTTTTGGATGTCATTAACGGAAGATCCTCTGACGCAGGAGTCGTCTGGGTTGACGGAAAATACCTCCGGCGAAGGACCGCACGAATTCTCGCTGGTGGTGGGTGGTCCACTCTTTCAACTTCTTCGGCGGTTTCATCTCAGCGGAGATGCCCTGGAAGGTTTGTATCAAAGAATCGGTGTTATCTCGCTGATCGCGTGGCTACCGCTGCTGCTTCTTTCCTTCGCTGGTCCGACGGGCCTGGCTTTGTTCCTGAAAGATGTTGAAGTGCAGGTTCGACTTCTTGTTGCGCTGCCGACTCTGATTGCTGCCGAACTAATTGTTCATTTGCGGACCGCTCCCGCAGTGCATCGCCTCATCGATCGACGTATCGTTTTGCCGGAGGATCTTCCCCGCTTTGACGACGCGATTAAGTCTGCAACCGGGTTGCGCAATTCTGCTGCTGCCCATGTCGGAATTTTGGTTCTTGTGTATACGATTGGGCTGTGGGTCTGGAATAGTCGTGTCCCAATCGTTAGCGCAACCTGGTACGCAATGCCTGGCGGACGCTGGCACTTGACCACGGCAGGCTACTGGTACGTGTTTGTCAGCATTCCGATTGTTCAATTTGTGCTTTTGTGCTGGTACTGGAGGTTCTTCGTCTGGTGCTACTTTCTGTGGCGGGTGTCCAGGATCAAGTTGAATCTGATCTGCACCCATCCCGATCACTGCGCGGGACTCTCTTTTCTGGGCAGGAGCGCCTATGCCTTCGGACCGATCTTGTTTGCCCAAGGCACCATGCTCGCAGGAGTAGTGGCCAGTCGCGTTCTGTCCCGTGGGGAACCGCTGATTTCTTTCAGGCTACAAATCTTCGGCCTCGTAGCATTCTTCGTTCTGGTTGTTCTGGGTCCGCTGCTGGTGTTTACTCCGCAGATGGCCGCCGCGAAGAGAAGGGCGCTGGCGATTTATGGGCAACTTGCGCAGGACTATGTTGAAAGCTTTGAACGCAAATGGGGTACCCAGGGTACAGCTCCGGTTGAGGAACTGCTTGGGACCGCCGACATTCAATCGCTGGCCGATCTCTCGAACAGCTACAGCATCGTGAGCTCGATGAGTGCGGTTCCCTTCGGACTGAGGGACATTACTCGCCTGGCCGCAGCCACGGCAGCTCCTTTCTTGCCTTTGCTGCTCACGGTTTTCTCTCTGGAGGAACTTATCATTCGCGCTGCCCAGGCCATCTTCTGATGGAAGCGCAGAGCGTAGATGGAGCAAAGTGTCACACATGCAAAACATAGGCGTCGTTCATCGATTTGTAACTTAACGATATTCATTCCATTCCACGGAAATAATCCAGGTCACGTTTGATCTGGTCGAGCTAAGATGGTCAAGAGGCGACGAGTTCGATGAGTTCGCTGCTGGGTCATTTCGCCATTTCGGGGAACCGTTCTCGGCCAGCAATGCGCAGACACTGCCGCTGGGCCTATCTGCTGCGTTTGACGATTCTGTTGTTCGCTTCGATCGTCGGGGCATTATGTGTCTTCGCACAAGGTCCGATCCGCAAGAATATTCTGATCATCACCGAGGTGAGCGAGACACACCCTGCGATCGCCATGGTCACGCGGGAGATTCGGGATGGGCTAAGTCGCAATCCTAATTACGAAATTGAATTTTTTGAAGAAAGTATGGATGCGTCCGACTTTTCTAACGACGTCGTCGAGCACGACATCCAGGATGCGATCCGAAAATACCAGCAGATACATCTTGACGCGATTGTTGCTGTCGGGCCAACGCCTGTTCGCTTCCTGGCGACTTCGCCCGAGCCACTGTTTCCCAAAGTCCCTGTCGTGATCGCCGGCGGAATCCTGGAAACGAACACGGTTCCAAATCTAGACTCCCGTTTCACGGGAACATGGCTATACCCTGATGCAGCCGGAACTCTTGACGTTGCCCTGCGTCTTTTCCCGAAGACAAAACACGTTGGCATCGTGGCCGGATCCTCTGCCTTTGATCGTGCAAGACTCGCCAGCATACGAGCTGATTTGCAAAAATACGAGTCCCGACTCGACCTTGTCGATCTTACAGGTCTGGAACTGCCGGCCTTACTCAACCGTTTGCGTCAATTACCACCCGACACGGTTGTGCTCTATAGTTCGTTTTTCCAGGATGCAAATGGAAAACCGACTGTCAACGCGAACACAGTACTTCCCATGGTCGCACAAGTTTCAACTGCACCTGTATTCGGTACGGCTGACAGCTATCTGGGCCGCGGAATTGTCGGTGGTAAGCTCATGAGCTTCTCGGATCAAGGGCGCGCCGCAGTGGATTTTGTCAACCAACTCCTGGCGGGAAAAAAGCCGGGCGAATTTCCTATAACAATCGCGCCGAGTATCTATATGTTCGACTGGCGCCAACTGCATCGCTGGCATGTGGATGGAAAATTGCTGCCTGCGGGCAGCCGCGTGCTGTTTCGAGAGGCGACATTTTGGGAGAAAAACTCCGGTCGAATTGTTGCCTTAGGATTGTTGATTTTTGGACTCGTGCTACTGCTGCTATATGTTGGTCGCGAACGGAAACAACTCCGGTTCGCCAAACATGCGCAATCCGAACTCAGCGGATTGTTGATTGGCGCGCAGGAAGTGGAACGCGGCCGCATGGCCCGGGAACTGCACGACGACTTCAGTCAGCGGGTTGCTTTGCTGACCCTTGGATTGGAAGCCGTCGCCGAGACCATCCCGAAGTCACCCCGTGAGGCCGACCGGCAAATCCACGACCTGCTGACCTCCACCATCGAGTTGAGTGCCGACCTGCACACGCTGTCGCACCGCCTACATTCGTCCACACTGGAAAACCTCGGGCTGATGCAAGGAGTGGCTTCCCTTTGCAAGGAGTTTCAAGCTCAGCAAAAAGTGAACATCAACTTTGAACACGGCGATATTCAACGATCCATCGATCCGGATGCGGCTCTGTGCATATTTCGCATTGTTCAGGAGGCATTACGGAATGTGAAGAAACATAGCGGATCCGGACAGGCCGACGTCAAGTTGGAGGTCGATGAGAGCAAGGCCCACGTTTCCGTACAGGACCACGGCAAAGGATTCGATTGTGGCGCCATGGTGCAAACGGGACTGGGAGTAAGAAGCATGGAAGAGCGGGCTCACATGTTGGGCGGCAGCTTCCAGTTACGGTCGCACCCGGGGGAAGGAACCCGGGTGGAAGCTTGGGTGCCCCTGCGGCCCAAAGAGGCAAATTATCCATCGATCTCCGCTCAGTGAAGCGATTCGAGCCGCTGGAATTCTTGAGTCAACACCATCCTCTGAAATAAAATGTGACACACTGCGCATACAGTTGTGATATAAGTCACAGCTAGACGACACGTGGTTTCGGTTAGACCGGTGTTGTCTTCTCTTCCCGCTGTTCGCGGGCTGTCCCCCAGAAAACTGGAAGCCCTTATGGAAAGAACTGTCCGTACCCGGTCAGGCCCGCGCTTTCTCATCGCGGACGATCATGCGATTTTCGCAGAAACTTTTCGCGGCTTTTTGGAGTTACATTATCCGGTTGTGGGAATTGTGACCGACGGAAGAAAGTTGGTCGTGGAAGCGGTCCGGTTAAAGCCCGATGTATTGATTGTTGACATCGGCATGCCGCTTCTTAACGGGCTGGAGGCCGCGCGAAGGATCCATGAAAGCTGCCCAAGCATCAAATTTGTTTTTCTCACGATGCAGGACAATCCCAACCTGGCGGCGGCAGCGATGCAAGTTGGCACCGCTGCATTTGTGCTGAAAAACTCCGGTGGCGAAGAAGTGTTAACGGCCATTGATCACGTGCTTCGCGGCAGGTCTTACCTGACTCCGAAATTGAGATCAGAAGATTGGGTTGAGGCGAAGGCCAGAGCTCGACAATTCGCAACGGAACTGACTCCGCGCCAGCGAGACGTTCTGCAATTGTTTGCCGAAGGGCGCTCAATGAAAGAGATTGCCTCGGTCCTGGACTTAAGTGAAAAAACAATCGAATTTCACAAACGCCACATTATGGATTCCTTCGGCGTCCGGAGTAACGCGGGGCTGGTTTTGTTTGCGTTGAGTCACGGCCTGATTTCTATGAACCCCCAGTCCGTGCACATACCCGGGCTGCACACTGGCGTAGCCTAGCCCCCGACCCAATCTTCTGCGCCTAGGGATTTCCCCAATGGCGCAGATTTCGATTCTGCCACAATATTGCTCATCATGTTCACGTGTGGTGTGTCAGATCACCTTTAGGCACGAGTCGCATATGAGTAAGCGGAGTTCCGCTTCGAAACGCCCGCGCATCCTTCTAGCCGACGACTATCCTCATTGGTTAAACGCCGCAACGATTCTGCTGGCTCCAGATTTCGATGTTGTGGGGACGGCGGTTGATGGCGGAAAACTGGTGTCTGAAGCGCTTCGCTTAGAACCCGATGTGATTGTCGTAGACGTCACCATGCCGGTAATGACCGGGATTGATGCAGTCCATCGCTTACGCAAATTAGGCTCTCTCGCACGAATTGTTTTTCTAACCATTCATGTCGAAGAAGAATTCGTGTTGGCCTGCAGAGCTGAGGGCGCTCATGGCTACGTTCTGAAAAACAAAATGAAAGCTCAACTGGTACCCGCGATTCGTGCCGCATTGGCGGGAGAGTATTACCTTCCGCCTATTCCTTCCGTCTGAAGCACAGGGCATTAGGGATTTCACTAGTTGTGAAGACACTGGAATGAACGTAACTTGGTCACGCTGGAACCTTAGGGAGAATGCCCTGTCATGAAAACGGAAATCTCTGGATTCAGACTTCCCAAAAGAATCGCAACGAACTGCATCACTCTGCTGTGTGCTGCACTGCTCGTCCCTGGAGATTTACCGATGCTAGCCCAGTCACAGACGGCCGCAGCGCCGACACAGCAGGCAGCGCCAAAAATACCTGCCGATCAGCTTGATTCGCTGGTCGCGCCCATTGCGCTGTATCCCGATCCGCTTCTTGCCCAGGTGCTGGCTGCTTCGACCTATCCTTTGGAAATCATTCAGCTGCAGCAGTGGTTGTTAAAACATCCGGGGTTGAAAGACCAGGCACTCGTGACTGCGGTAGAGAAAGAAGACTGGGACCCAAGTATTCAGGCGATGGCCGCTCTTCCCGATGTCGTCAAGCGGTTGGGGGACGACATTCAGTGGACGACGGATCTGGGAAACGCATTTTTGGCGCAGCAGTCGGAGCTGATGGATGCTGTACAGCGCATGCGGAAAAAGGCGCAGGAGACGGGCAACTTGAAATCCTCTGAGCAGCAAAAGGTTGAAACCAAGGTAGTGGAGTCCAAGCAGGTGATTGTGATTGAGCAGGCCAATCCGCAGGTTGTCTATGTTCCGAGTTATAGCCCGACTGTGGTGTATGGGCCACCCGTCTATCCATATCCTCCCATCTATTACCCTCCACCCGGCTACTACGCGGCCGGAATGGCGATTTCATTTGGCATAGGCATCGCCATGGGAGCGGCCTGGGGCGGGGGCTGGGGCTGGGGTTGCGGCTGGGGCGGCAACAACGATATCACGATCAACAGGAATAACAACTTCAATCGCAATACGAACATCAACGGCGGTAACCGTAACCACGTATCGAATCGGCCAGCCGGAGGCACCGGCAATCGCGGCGGAGGCGCCGGCAATAACTGGCAACACAATCCGCAGCATCGAGGTGGGGCGCCCTATGGAAATAGGGCCACGGCTCAGAAGTTCGGAGGCACCACACGCGGAGACTCGGTCGCCAACCGACAGAGTAGCGCCCGGCAGCAGATTAGTCGGCAGGGTGGCAACGTGCCCAGCAATCGGGCTGGTGGTGCCGGCGTAAGTAACCGGGCCACGGGGGGAGCTGGCGCTGGCAACCTGGGTGCAAATCGGCCTTCCGGTGGTGGTGACCGAGTCGGCAATCGCAGCGTTTCACCCGGAGCTTCAACCGGCAGCCGCGGAGGAGCCTTCAATGGCGCGTCCAGCATGAGTGGAAGCGGAGCCAGGGCGAGTAGCCAGCGGGGCGCATCGAGCATGGGCTCGCGTGGCGGCGGTGGAGCGCGGTCTGGCGGCGGGCGCCGAAGATAGGCAGCAATGACTATGGAGACTGGAATGAAAGCGACCATTCAAAACCGAATTTCGCACCGTAATGCAATGGGTGCATTGATCGTCCTCAGTTGCGCAGTCGGCCTGGCTCTGCCGTCTTCGGTTGCTGCGTGGCAGAGTTCTACGAATTCGTCCACGGTTGTCCAGCAAGCCTACGACACGCCAGACGCTGCTGCTGAGGCGCTGATTCATGCCGCGGCACCGTTCGATGTAGCTGCTCTCGAGATCGTCCTCGGTCCGCATGGAGAGGATCTGATCGCTTCAGGAGATCCAGTGCAGGATAAGAACACCGCAGTGAGCTTTGCTGCCCTTGCGACGGCGAAGCACTCAATTCGGGTTGATCCCAAAAACCCAAACCGTGCGGCCCTGCTGGTTGGTACGGATGAATGGCCTCTGCCAATTCCATTAGTGAAGCAGAACGGGAAATGGTTGTTTGATACGAAGGCCGGCCGCGAGGAGATACTCTTGCGCCGCATCGGCAGGAACGAATTGGATGCGATTGAAATCTGCCGAGGGTACGTAGACGCGCAAGAGGAATATGCCCTGGAAAAACACGATGGCGTGAATCAGTACGCCCAACGAATCATCAGTTCACCTGGGAAACGCGATGGGCTAGTATGGCGGAACACGGACGGAACTCTGGGTGGACCCATTTCTGAAGGTATCGCGGAAGCGATTGCCCAGGGTTATGCACTTCCGGTTCGACCCTTCCATGGCTACCTTTTCAAGATTCTAAAAGGCCAGGGCTCGGCAGCACCGCTGGGGCAAATGAATTTTGTTGTCGAGGGTTCAATGATCGGGGGATTTGCCCTGGTTGCGGCTCCAGCGGAATACGGCGTTACCGGAGTGAAAACCTTCATTGTCAGCTATGAAGGTGTTGTGTATGAGAAAGATTTCGGTGCGAACACGCTGCAGAATTTTCGTGACATGCAATTCTACAATCCAGACAACACCTGGAAGCCCACAGACGCTAACTGGCCGCCAGAGAGCTTTGACATCGCCACTACGACACAAGACCACTAAAGCCGACTTCGAGCTAAGTTATCTCACTCTAAGCGCTGGCCCCAGCGCTTAGTCTGGCTTACTGTCCTTTTCAATCCTTCGATGATGAGTCAACAGAATAGGCAGCCAATTAGGGAATTCCCTAATTGTAGAGCTATAGCTACTTCCACTAAAAATAGGTGAATTCCATCCGCTACGGTGCGGGGATACACGTTGGCGTCCAGGCGGGATGTTATGCATCGCACACGTGATGGGCTCGGCAGGGCGCTGAATTGAGAAAGGCAGGTTGCCAATGAAGCTTATCCACCCACGCATCTCTCAACGACTTCTGATTCCGCTGATGATGCTCCCAACTCTCGTCGCTCCTCGGCTCGTGTCGGCCCAAACACAAGATCAACCTTCGCAGACGCCCCAAATGCAGCAAATGCAAAACAAGCTGGACGAGCTAGAACAACAGATGCGTGACCTCCGCCAGGAAATGGACGCAGCCCGCCAGACGCAAGAATTGCAGAATGCTACCGAGAAGGAGAGAGCCGCCCAGCAGGAGAAAGCTGAAAAAAACCCACCCCAAGCTCAACCATCCTTAACCCCGGAACAGGCCGCCGAAGCGACTGTGATCTCAGAGAAGCCAGAACCGGGACAGGAGGCCGCGCCGATTCCACCCAAGACAGTCGAGTTTTACGGCTTCGCAATGATGGACAGTGGATATAACTTCGGCACCATCAACCCGAACTGGTTCGACGTAGTACGCCCCACACAACTCCCGGCGTACAAGGGACAATATGGCGCCGACGGTCAGACATATTTTAGCGTGAGGCAAACTCGATTTGGAGTAAAGTCCTTCACTCCGACATCCATGGGAGATCTCACGACGATTTTCGAATTCGAACTCTTCGGGACCGGTGTTGACGCTGGGCAGACAACATTCCGTCTACGTCACGCCTGGGGCCAGCTTGGAAAATTTGGCGCGGGACAGACATGGAGTCCATTTATGGATATCGGCGTCTTCCCCGACTCGATCGAGTACTGGGGTCCGAACGGCATGGCGTTCTTTCGCAATGTGCAAGTTCGCTGGACGCCAGTGGAAAAAGGCGACAGCAACGTCCAAATCGCACTGGAACGTCCCGGAGCCAGTGCTGACGGAGGAATTTATGCCGGTCGCGTCGAGTTGCAGGATGTCAAACCCCAATTTAAATGGCCGGATCTTAGCGGCCACGTGAAATATGCTGGGCCCTGGGGTTACGTCCAGGCGGCCGGCATCGTCAGGAAGATGGCCTGGGTCGACACGGGTACAGGGCCGTACCATCTCAGCGGCAGCGCCATTGGTGCGGGCGTCAACGTAAGCTCCAACCTCAAAATCACGAAGAACGACCTGGGCAAGTTCTCATTCGTCTATGGACACGGCATCGAGAACTATATGAATGACGCTCCGGTCGACGTAGGCGCTCAGAACAACTTCTCCGACCCCATCCGCCCGTTCATAGGCGTGGCACTCCCGGTACTCGGAGTTGTGGCCTTTGATGATCACACCTGGAACAAGCGGTTCAGCACATCTTTTGGGTATTCGATGCTGAATATCGAAAACTCGGATGCTCAGACGATTGATGCCTTCCATCGTGGACAGTATGGCTTGGCGAATCTCCTTTACCGTCCGATTCCGAAGGTGATGATGGGCGGAGAATTTCAGTTTGGACAGCGGGAGAACATCAGCAACGGGTACACCTACAACGATTACAGGGTGCAGTTCTCCTTTAAGTACGACTGGTCCAAAGATTTTAAGTTCTAACTTCCACTTATGGGTCACATGTACGAGCGGCTAGGTATTAGTCCAAGGAAAAAGAAACGTGCTACATGCAGGTCAGGAGGAAGCAAATGACAGGAATTAAGTCTCGGTTCGGAAAGCTGATGGTAACAGTATGTTGTGTCATGGCGGCTGCATTTCCACTATCTTCTCCCGCCCAATCTGCTGCCACGCAGTCTCGCATCAGCCCTGTTGCGCCTCGGCGGGCAGAGGTGGAGGCGGCGGTACGTGAGGCCTATGAGAAATTCCGCGGAGAAACGCGCGGTAAGAACGCTGATTACATTCCCTATCTCGCCAAGGTCGATTCAAAACTGTTTGGCATAGCGATCGTGACAACGGACAATCAGGTGGTTACGATCGGGGACGTAAATTATTCCTTCTCTATTCAATCGATCGCGAAGGTCTTCACGCTGGCCCAGGCGATGGATCAACTGGGTCCGGATACTGTATTTTCGAAGGTCGGATCAGAGCCAACAGGTAGACCCTTTAACTCTCCGATAGCTGTAGTGGATATGCCGACCCACACGGGGAATCCGCTCGTAAATGCAGGGGCCATTGCCACCGTGAGTCTGATCTCCGGCAGCACGCCTGACGAGAAATGGAACAGCATCCTCGATTTCTACAGCAAGGTTGCGGGCGAGAAGCTCAGCTTAATCGATGAGGTCTATAAGTCTGAGGCGGCGACGAATACCGGGAACAAAGCCCTGTCTTACCTTCTGGCCAAGTATGACCGGATTTATGCCGATCCGTTTGAATCAGTCGATGTCTATACCAAAGAGTGTTCTGTCGGAGTGAATGCCACCCAGCTTGCCCGAATGGGCGCTACCTTAGCGAACAACGGCATTAATCCCGCCACGGGCGAGCAGGTGATCAAAGAGGATGACGTCCCGGAGATTCTGGCCACGATGACTATGGCAGGACTTTACGACGGCTCAGGTGGCTGGGCATGGCACGTCGGCCTTCCCGCTAAGAGTGGAGTTGGCGGAGGCATCGTCGCCATCGTTCCAGGTAAGGGAGCTATCGCGGTCTTCGCCCCACCGCTTGATGAAGCCGGCAACAGTGTCAAGGCGCAGGAAGTTATCGAGTATGTTACGAAAAAGCTGAATTACAACCTGTACTCTCCTGCATCGGTGGGATGGAAATAAAAGAGCGCGCCGATGACATGGCAGCCCTTTGCCCTGTTCGGGCACACAACGTCCAGTTCGGTTCTGGGAGAGCCAGGGTGAGACAACAAAGGTTCAGGCCGGTCCTCAAGCTCGTACTCGTCTTGCTGGCTGCGATAAGTTCTTCCGCCATGACACAGGCGCAGAGTTCCTCTCAGCCTTCAGCACCAACTGCTGCCCCTCAACAGTCAACGTCGGCGCCCGCTCCTCCGACGAACGCTGAAGTGCTGAAAGCACTCGATCAAGTGGTTGACCAGAACCGCAAACTTACTGAGCAGAACCAGCAGTTGATGGAGAGGGTTGAGGAGTTGCGTCGGCGGTTAGCGGCGGCCAATCCGACTACTCCCGCAACCGAAGCGGAAAAGGCTACTGCTAAAGCCGAAGGAGAAAAGGCCGCCGCGCAATTATCTGCGGCAGTTGCACAAGAGATAGATTCCGATGAAGGTACCACGTCGAAGAAAGACATGGCGATCGAGGAAAGCCAGCACCCAGGTCCGAACCTTTGGAGTCCGTATACTCCAAATTTCGGATACAAAGTAGCTAATACGCCTTATGGCGACTTGAACATAAGCATTTACACCTATGTGCGCTACCTCAACCAATTGGGACTTGTTCCCACCTATACCAACCACTTTGGCCAAACCACAACCGTCCTAAGGCAAAACGATTTTCAACTCCAGAAAGCCCAGTACAAATTCCTCGGCTGGGTGATGAATCCCAAGTTTCGCTACTTTCTCTACGCATGGACCTCCAACGCTTCGCAAGGTTTAGGCGCTCAAGTAGTTCTGGCTGGAAATCTGAATTATGCCTTCAATAAATACATCACATTTTCTGGTGGGATTACTGCATTACCCGGTACGCGGAGCACCGAAGGCAACTTCCCTTTCTGGCTTAGCGTTGACAGCCGCTTGATGGCCGACGAGTTCTTCCGGCCCTCCTACACGTCTGGAATATGGGCCCGGGGCCAGCTTGCGAATAAGTGGACTTATTTCACCATGCTCGGCAACAACCTGAGCACGCTCGGCGTGAGTGCGGCCCAGCTGGATAATGGCCTGAACACCTGGTCGACTGCGATCGTTTGGATGCCTACTACGGGCGAATTTGGAATGGGTTTTGGCGATTTTGAGGATCACCAGACTCTCGCGACTCGTTTCGGCGCGCACTATACCAGGAGCCATGAAACCAAGCAGAGCCAGCCGAACAGCGACGCGTTCGAAAACACCCAGATACGCCTTACGGATGGAACTGTGGTATTTACGCCCAACGTCTTTGGGCCGAACATTACGGTCGATGCCTTGGATTATCGGATGGCCGCGGTCGATGGCGGCATAAAGTATCACGGATTTTCACTGATGAGTGAGGGCTACTTCCGCTGGCTGTCGGGTTTCACGGGTCCCGGTACGTCCGGTCTGCCCACCCTCTTCGACGACGGCCTCTCTATGCAAATGTCAAAGATGGTCGTGCCGAAAATCTTCCAGCTCTACATGGGCGGCTCAACGGCCTTAGGCCAATACGGGCATCCATGGGATCTTCGTACGGGGACAAACTATTTCCCTTTCAAGAACAGAGTTGTCCGCTGGAACTCCGAGGCGCTCTATCTCTATAACTCCGCGGCGGGTTACACAGCTGTCCCATTTACGGTGGGAGGCCACGGAATTGTGTTCCATACGAATCTTGAGTTGGCGTTTTAGACGGAGCAATCTATGACGAGAAAATCGAATTCGAAGCATCCAACGCGCGGGCGCGGTTTGTTTCTGATCGCTTTCATGATCTTGTTTTCTTTACTCTGGAGCAGGCTTGTCAATGCGCAGTCTTCTTCAGCTTCTCAATCTCAGTATGAATTAAACGATAGTCACTTCCATCTGACGAACTACATTCAAGAAGGAACCGACATTCACGATTTCTTGGTAATTATGGGGAGCAAGGTCGGACGGGTTGCACTTTTCGGCATTCCTCTTCAGCAGCAGTGGTCCTATCAAAACTCTGGAGACCTGGCTCCTACTTACTATTTGCAGACAGACGCCCCGCTCTACTATTACTCCTTCACCGATGCATATATTGCGATGGCCTATAAATCACTCTCGAGAGAGGAGCAGGCCCGCTTTGACCCGATGATTACGGGATTCAATCCTACAGACATGTACGCCTCCGATCATATCCGGCGCGTCCTCCTGACTTTCCCCGGAGTCTTCTCCGGAATTGGCGAATTCACCATTCACAAGGAATTTGTCTCGTCTAAGGTTGCGGGCGAAACAGCCAGCCTCACGAATCCCGCTCTCGATCGAATCCTCGACTTTGCAGGCGAAGCCGGATTGGTCGCACTGATACACAATGATGTGGACGTACCTTTTCCCAAGGAAGGTGCCGAGCCCGCATATCTCGCCCAGATGAAGGCACTGTTGAAACGACATCCCAACACCATCATCATCTGGGCTCACACTGGCCTCGGTCGGGTAGTCGTTCCGATCAAGGGCCATGCGGCGATGCTCGAATCGATTCTTCGCGATCCTGCGATGCACAATGTGTATTTCGATATTTCCTGGGACATGGTTGCAAAGTATATTGTTGCCAGTCCGGAGAGCCTTCGCATTACGGCCGACCTGATGAATCGATACCCGGATCGCTTCCTCTTCGGGACC
>JAZKAG010000132.1:16653-24751 GCA_040389265.1 Acidobacteriota bacterium | reverse complement strand
AAAATATCTCAAGGTTTACCGCCAATATGATCCTCTCTGGAAAGCCTTGACTCCGCAGGCAAGCGAAGCTGTGCGCCAAGGCAACTACGAACGACTTTTCGATGCTGCGAGGAAAAACGTTCGAGCTTGGGAAAGTGCGCACCAGAAAGAGCGCGAAGTGAATGCAGCCCATGACGCTCTGCCGTGAATGGGTTTGGCATACTTGGCGAAGCCATGCGAAGCGGCAACGTCGAGCCATAGACCTGCCCCTAGGGATTTCGCTAGTTGTCACCGTGAAAACACCCTCCTAAAGTTGATCCACGAACGCAAGGGGCACCCATCGGAAAAGGGACCTTAGCGAAGCGTACTGGGAGAGATCCGATATGGCGACACAAGCAAAACCCGAGAGCGACTCCGTACAAGCACCCGCACCGCCGAGTGGAAACGACTGGACGAAACCCGCAGCGACAGCGATCCCGAAGGAGGGATACTTCAAACCCGAGCAGGGACGATACGGGCCAGTTTATCCGAAAACACCAGCGAACTACGGCTTCACGATTATCGCGAAGATCAAGCCCGGAACTGAGGAAACGGTCCGCGCATATGGAAAAAGAATTCAGGAGACGATAGCGGGCCTGCCCGACGCTCTCGAAGTGCTCAAGCTTCACTACCTCAGGTGGGTTCTGTTCGACATAGGCAATGACAAATACTTCATGTACCAGGGGATTTTCGACACGGATTTCGATAAGTACACCGAAGACGCGGTAGCTCTCTTTGGCAAGTACGGAATTAATACTGTGTTCGAGAACCTTGAAGGCTTTCCAGAGGACTGGAAAACGAACATCCCGGCATTCATCAATTTCGTTCGGGAACACCAATGCCCCAGCTTTTTGGAATATGGTGAGTATCCGTATGTGTCTGCCGATGAGATCAAGAAGGCGCTCAAGCTCAAGGCAAAGTTCTCCGAGATGCTTGATCTGATGCAGTGAAAGCTCGTAACGAGGGGTACAAATGGACAAAGAACCACCACGTGAAATTACAGCGCTGATCGACACGGCATTCGGCGGCGAGGTTATCGTCGTCGGCGGAATGGCTCCATATCGCTGGACTGGCCCGAATGCGCAGGGCCGCTGGTTTGCCGACGCAGAGAAATGGGTGCACGACCTGGGCGTAGCCGCCGAAAAAATCGAAGAGGAAAAGATCATTCACTCCGAGGTCGTCGACATGCACGCTTATATCGTCCTTTCTGCGGCTCTTTCGTTCCAGGTCAAGGGCCAGCCCGCGAGCCGGAACGGGGGCCTCAACTTCACATTTGCGAGGAAAGGCAATAACTGGAAGATCGAGTCACAAGCCTGGGGCCGCTTAAGCTGAATCGTTTTGAGGAGCGATGGCAATGCTCGAGTTCGACGACATTCAACACTTCTTGATGAGGCTGCCCGCCTGCAGGAATGAGGTTTTATGAGATTACTTCTAAGGTGACCTGCAAGAGCTTTTCAAGGGATTTCCAATGCTTGAGTTTGAAGACATCCAACACTTCCTGATTGCGCGTCCCAGGGCGTTTGCGGCACGATACGAGTTCCTGTCGTTTCGCAAGCCGGAGACGGGACGCGCATGGCTGGCCGGCCTCATCGAAAAGGTAGGTACAGCAAAGTCTGTGAGCTCCAGCGAAATAGACTCACGATGGGTCACCGTAGCATTTACCTGGAACGGCCTGAGAGCGCTGGGCGTAGATGAATCGTCGCTGGCCAATTTTCCCGAGGAGATCCGACAGGGCATGGCCGCGCGCGCCGGGATCATTGGCACAACCGGCGCGAACCACCCCGATCATTGGGTCGGAAGTCTAGCGAGCCCCGATCTGCACGCTATCGTCATCCTGTTTGCGCGCGATGTCGCCGAGCGCGAGCGATGCAGAAAAGAACACGACTTGTATCTAAAAGGACTTCCCAATGTAAAGGTTCTCTCATCGCTCGACCTGGAGGCCATCCCTCCATACGGCTATGCGCATGAACACTTCGGCTACCGGGATCGTCTCTCAGAGCCGGCGATCGAGGGATTCGGCGTCGAACCAACACCGGGCTCGGGTCCTCGAGTCAAAGCTGGAGAATTCTTTCTAGGCTATCCCGACGAAGAAGGCTCCGCTGTCATCCCACAACCCGAGGTTCTTACCCGAAACGGAAGTTTCCTGGCTTACTTGATGATGGAGGAGCACGTGGGCAGATTTCGTGATTTCCTTCAGCAAAACGGCACGACGCCAGAAGAGCAGGAGCTAGTGGCGGCCAAGCTGATGGGACGCTGGCGCAGCGGTGCACCGTTGGTTCTGGCGCCGGAAAAAGACGACCCGGAACTTGGCGGGGACTTTCAGCGCAACAACGATTTCAACTACGGAAAGATGGATCCGTACGGGTACGGCTGTCCACTTGGAGCGCATGCTCGACGCATGAATCCGCGGGATACCGCGGCGAATATGCAGCGGCGGAGGATGATCCGGCGCGGAGGCACGTATGGCCCGCCTTTGCCGGAGGATTCCCCAGAAGATGGAATCGAGCGAGGCATCGCTGCCTTTATCGGTTGCGCGAGCCTTGTCCGCCAATTCGAATTCGCAATGAATGTTTGGGCGAACGATCCGGCCTTTCATGAACTCGGCAATGAACGCGACCCGTTCGTCGGCACTCAGGACGGCACCTATGACCTGGCGATCCCGAAGCGGCCGATCCGGAGAAAGATCAAGGGCCTGCCAGCATTCACGACGATACGAGGCGGAGCATACTTCTTTCTGCCCGGAATGAACGCACTTCGATACCTCGCAGCGCTCTCGAATGGGCACTAGATGCAGTCCGTTGAAGCAAAAGAAAGGACGCCGCAAATGAGTGAAGTGAAAATCCCCGCGAGAACTTACAACCAGACCCATGTTCCGCGGAAATACACCTCCAGTAAGCGTCGCCTGAGCATCTACTGGACGTGGAGCTACCCGTGGGAATCGCAACGCGATCCTGCGGCCATGGAAAATCGCTTCTCAACAATTACCGAGGTCCGCAACGTCCTGTGGCCAGCCTACGAAACGCCCGAGTATAGCGCGACGCAATTCCTTCAGGGCATCGCCGGGACACTTGAGCTATTCCACCGCTCCACACTTAGCTTCCAGCAGGTTGCCGGCGATGTCACAGGCCATCCAGTTGCTGTCTTCCAGCGCATCGATCAGGCAGGCTATAAGCTCCCCATCGACGAGCGCATCCTGGCAGACACCGACACGCTCCTGGTCTTCGGTCTCGATCACCTGCTCTCCGAACAGGAAGCCGCACCGGAGGAGATCGCGGCCATTCGCGAGTGGCTCAAGCGCGAAGGAACCTGTCTGGTACTTGCGCCGCACCACGACGTCGGCTTCACCGACGACATGAAACAGCGCCAGGTGGAATACCTGCACCACGGTGATCCTCTCGTCCCGCGTCAGCAGCGATTCGGGCAATATACCCGTTCTCTTATGAAGGCACTCGACGTCCCCGTGATCAACCAATACGGACTCCGCCCAGCGCTCATGAAAGGCACTGAAGAGATCGCACCGCTCACGACCTTTCGGGATTTCGATAAGCTGGGGCTGCTCAAGAACGTCCTAACGCTTAATTTCCACCCGCACTTGCCGCACTATGAACTGACAGTCAAGAACGGCGAGTCGGTGCACGTGCTGGGGCGCCAGCCGATCGATCTCGATCGTCCGCATCCCTTCACGGCTGCCGGCAACAAGGAGTTCAACTGTCTGCTCTGGATGCCGCCGAAGGACAAACGCGCCGGCGATATCCTTTTGATTGACTCGACGAACTTCACCACTCTCTTTGGTGGCACTGACAGTCTGGAAAATTTCTGGCGGAACCTTGCGCTGATGGAATGAACCGCGCAACTGCCTCCAGGTCTTAAGCCACACCCGTGAAATTGTCGCTATCCAGGAGGTTGATAACGGCAGAAAATTCGCTGCTACGCGGGGCTAACTGCTGACGCGGGAGGTGGAGAGGTCAGTGGGTATCGCGAGATCAAATCTTACGCCAAAGTGGATCATTTCAGCCGCTCTGGTCGCAACTGCCTTCTCACTCACTGCTCCCGCTCCTGCGCAGGTCAGGGGCGTATATCCAACGGGTATGAGCGCCACCAACTCTGGCGTCACACCCGCACCGGGGCTTACTTACTCGAATCTCACCATCCTTTTCGCGCGTGACACGCTCAGGGGGACCAACGGCGAGATCACAGCAACCGGAGAAAACTCTGTGTTGATGAACATGAACACCTTCGTTTGGGTCAGCAGACCGCAGGCGATATTGGGAGGTGTGCTCTACTCAGCGTCTGCCACTTTGCCCATCGCCAACAACTCGCTCACCTCCGATGTAAATGGCACGCTTGGCGGCGGCGCTGGATTTGCCGACTCCTACTATCAGCCAGTCATTCTTGGCTGGCGAACCAAGCGCGCAGACGTCCGGGCGATCTACGGATTTCTGGCGCCTACGGGCAGGTTCAGCGCTGGTGCGAACAACAATGTCGGCTCCGGCTATTGGACGAACGTCCTGGCATCGGGCCAGACCTTTTACCTAACGCAGAACAAAGCGACCGCAGTCTCCGCCTTCGAGATGTACGAATTCCACCGGACGCAGGAAGGCACGCTGATTCATCCAGGCGAGACCTTTGATCTCGATTATTCACTGACCCAGGCCTTCTCGCTTCAAAAGGACCTGCGGCTGCAACTCGGACTGATCGGCTACGGTCAGTATCAGACCACCGACAAGAGCGGACCCGACATCACGCCAACACAAGCAGCTGCGCACTACAGAGTGAACTCTCTTGGCTTCGCGTCAAACGTGATCTTTCCTGGGCGAGATGTAAACCTGGGCCTCAAATACTTTAAGGAGTTTTCTAACCGGTCAACCTTCCAGGGATATTCGCTACAGATCTCGGCAGCAATCAAGTTCTAAACCGAGATGGATCGAGGAAGCAAGCGCATGGGCCAGATCTCATAAAGATCTTCAAAAGAGATGGCCCGGAGGCTCGAACGATGAAAAGCATAATGCGCACTAGACAATTTTGGTTGAGTGTCTTGCTCGGCCTCATGTTCATCGCCGTGTATACGCTTGCGATTCAACGAAATCTTCACGAACGAAGTGAGCGAACGTGGGAAATGACAAGCGATGTGGGCACGACAGACCGAGTCCTGGTTTTCGTTAAAGTAACTCGAGCGAACCCAGGGACACGTCAATTGACCGCACAACTTCGCTTCCAGCCAATCGGCATCATCGCTCAGGACGCTGCGACTCCCAAGGTTGATCTGCGATTCCTAGTGAACAACTCCCTGGGACAACGGATCTTCGAATTTCCCAAGGGGGAAGCGATTAGTAATATCGAAGTGACGCTTCCGATGGAGGGGGTCCTCAGCCGATATCCTTTCGATCGCTACGAGACGAATTTATGGCTCCAGATGGACACGCCCGAGAAGTCAAAGCCGTCCCTGGTGCAATCATTCGCGCCCAAGATACCCTCCATATCCGCCAATGTTCCGGAATCCGCAAGCACCCCAGCACCCGCAATACCACCCCTCACTTCGGACCACGAGAAAACTCCACCTGCAGAGATCGCAACGCTAGATAACCGGCCCATGCCGATCTCTATCTCTGTATTGGCTTCGACTACGGGATTGAAATATACCGGAGAGGTAATACGAAGTAAGAACGTCGCGGCTACGCGTGTCCGACTGCAGATCACGCGTCCATATAATGTGGTCAATGTCTCCATCATTGTTATGTGCCTGATGATGGGCATCGCACTGAGCGTCGTAGCAATGGTTCTGAAAGCGATCGTTTCCCGGGATGAGAAGTTGGATGTTTTACCCCTTTCATTGTCCATAGGCTTGATTTTTGGATTGCCGGCGCTGCGAAACATTCAGCCGGGCGTTCCTCCGGTGGGAGCTCTTGGAGATTACTTTTCGTTCGTATGGGCGGAGGTCTTCGTCGCTGCCGCGGCGATCATCATGGCGCTGACATGGGTGTTTAGAACATCGGTTCCCAAAGAGTAACCCCAAGCAATGGGGATCAGAAGAATGACAATGAGCAGTGCAACCTCCCCATTCTGCGCGTGAAAGACCACGGAGCGACTTTCCTCCACTTGTCAGAAGAGCCATAGCAAGATCGCATACGCGTCGGGGATACGGATGACGATAGAAGATAGGCTTCAATCCCAGATTTTTGGCAAAAGACGTGGGGCGAACTGCCTGATTAAGGTAGGTCATCCTTTGAAAATTCCAGCCGTGATTGTCACCTGCGTACTTCTTATCGCTACGCCTCTTTTTGCGCGCGACAAAACTGACGTGCTCATTATGAACAACGGCGACCGCCTGAGTTGCGAGATCAAAGCCCTGAATGCAGGTGTGCTCTATGTCAGCCTCGATTACATAGACGGCACAAGCTCAGTTGATTGGTCGAAGGTGCGTCGCGTGGAAAGCAAGCAATTGTTTATTGTGAAAACCGAGGATGGTTCTGTCTACACCGGAACCCTCTCCACAGAGGAGGCCGGAGGAGACAGGCCTGTGCAGATTCAGGTAACAGAGAACTCAAAGAAAAACATAGTGCTCAAACAGCAAACGATCGTGACAATCAACCAGACCTCGAATCGCTTCTTTCAGCGATTCAACGGCGATATCAACTCCGGGGTGATTTACTCTAAAGGCAATCAGTCGACGCAATACACTTTCGGAGCACACGTCCAATATCCTCGGGAGCGGTGGGGCGCCGGCGGATCGTACGATTCCACGCTTGCAGCAAGCACCGGCGTTGCCGCTTCCACGCATAATGCCGGATCGTTATACGTCCGACATCTTCTACCCTGGAACAACTGGTTTTACACCGGAGTGGGTAACTTTCTGCAAAGCTCAGAGCAGGGTATCGACCTTCAGTCTAATTTCGGTGGCGGCGTTGGACGCTTTTTAAAGAACACTAACCGGTCGACGATCGCACTGAATGGCGGCCTGGTCTGGCAGAGCACGCGATATTCGCAATCCGGAGCTATGCAACAATCACAAAATGTGACAGCTGCACTGATCGGCGCGGAGGTGGAGTTCTTCAGATTCAGCAAAACCAACCTGACAGTCACTGCCAATGCACTCCCCGCGATTTCCCAACCCGGACGTATTTTCATCAACACCAACATGACCTATTACGTAAAGCTGTTCAGCAACTTCACTTGGAATGTCTCTTTCTACGGGAACTGGGACAACCAGCCCCCCCCACATTTCGTAGGCAGCGACTACGGAGCCAGTTCGGGGCTCGGCTGGACGTTTGGAAACAAATAGGCTTGGGTATTTGGCACCGGTGAAAAGCCTACTTGAACCACTTTTGAGTCAGAACCAGTTTGGTGAAAACCTTTAGCTTCGAGTGGCGCATTCCGTCGTAGAAATATGGATACCGGTGCCGCAAAATCGTCGATGACTTTAGCGCGGCGCTCTCCATCTGCCAATTTTAGAAATTCATAATGCATTCATCGAATTTTCCAGTTGTAGTTGTGGTTTTTGATTGGGCTGATGCCGTTTGTGGGGTAACGCGAGGTATGGCGCCGTATAGCCCGGTATCTTTCCGTAAACAGTGACTTCAGCAACGGTGAGAAGCTATGACGAAACACACGAACCAGCCAGCACAGGCACAGCCAGCATTCCCGTTCCAATCATTCCTAGAGTAAAGAGTAAGTACGCGCCCGTGGGAGCCAGAGGCCGAAGAGCCACAGGCGCCCCTCACGGCGCCAGGCGCAACCTATGCGCAGATTGAACAGGAACCCTCCCCGGCGGCGTACCAGATGGATGCCGCAGCAAGGTTTGTGCCAACAAATTTGGCGACCGCAGCGACCGGACGACGAGAAAACAGTTGTCGGGGCCAGCCCATAGAGGCTCCTAGTTCCCGGTCAGTGACTGTTCACCTGGCCAAAGCGTCAACGCGTATGCAGGCATTCTCTCAATGACGAGAAGGCGATGCAGGACACAGATATGAACCAAGATCTGACAGATAGAATCTCCGCTTTGCCGATCCTCAAGAAGGTGCAATTGCTCATTATCAGGCACCAGAATTTCGCCAACTGTAGATCTAGTCGCCGAGCAATTCAA
>JAZKAG010000132.1:7916-16643 GCA_040389265.1 Acidobacteriota bacterium | reverse complement strand
GCGCTCTACCGTACCGTCATTCGACTGCCGCTTTATTCAGCCTCAGCGACATTTCGTGGCAAGATCACGGAGAGACACGTCCCGCTGTGCTGCGGGCGCGTACTGCTTCGAAGTTGAATGCGTCCACGATGCTCGTGAACGATATTTGAACTGAGCCACAACCCCACTCCAGTACCCTTCAGTTCCTTGGTTGTGAAGAATGCGTCGAATATCTTGTGTCGGTTTTCGCGAAGGATGCCATGTCCTCTGTCGCACACGGTGACGCGAACCCCTCGCTCCCTCTTCTCTTTCTCGATCATCACATTCGAGATCTTCACTACAATCTCGGAACCTTTGTGAGATGCCTCGACCGCGTTCCGCAGGATATTGGAAAATACCTGCCGCAACTGAGCCGGAAATCCACAAACCACCGCCTCCGCATCCCACCTGCGAGTGACTCGAAGATTTCTATCGATCAACTCTCGGTTGTTGAGCGCCAGCACATCTTCCAGCAGGTCGGAAAGATTCACTTGCACGCGGGTAGCCGATTCGCGATGGAAGGATAGGATCTGGCGCGAGATTCTGGAGACGCGGTCTACCTCCTGCTCCGCAGCGGCAAGATATGATGTTCCTACTTCAGAGTCATCCACCGAATCACGCAGCAGGTACAGCAGGTTGGTGATTGCCGCTAGTGGATTGTTGATCTCGTGGGCAATTGTGTGGGCCATGCGACCCGTGGCGGCGAGACGCTCGTTGACCAGCGCAGCGCGCTCCGCCAGCTTTTCATGCGTGACGTCTGCAAGAACCAAGATGCTTCCGGTCTGAACTTCATTCACAAACACCGGCTCCACCCGCATTCGAAAAAATCGAGCCTGGGATGAAATCTCAGTCGACTGTGCCGGCACGTCCTCTTGCGGGTCAAACTGAAAGGCTCGGCGGAGCAGTTCCTTCACGCTCAGGCCTTCAATCTCGACGTGGGTCATCCCCAGCAGGTGCGTCATGGCGCGGTTGCACCGCTGAATCGTCCCTTCGGAGTCCACCACCGCCACGCCCTCGCTCAAAGCATCAAAGGTGGATTGCCACTACTTTGCCGCCACTTTCGCCAGCGATTCGGCTTCATGCAGCTTCACCAGCGATCGCACCGTTGCGATCAGAACGTTGGGTTCGACCGGCTGAGTAAGGTAGGCATCAGCACCACTCTCCAAGGCATATACGCGGGACTCATTGTCAACAAACGCTGCCGAAAGCTGCAGCACGGGAATATGGCTTGTACGAGGGTTTGCTTTCAGTCGCCGGCAAACCTCGTACCCCAGAATGTCCGGCAATTTCACGTCCAGCAAAATTGCAGAAGGAATTTGCTTCGCCGCTTCCAACGCCTCGCGGCCGCTTTCCGCTTCAACGATTGCGAATCCGGCACGCTTCAACGCATGGACGACGGCATATCGATTGGCCGGCCGATCATCCACAACAAGAACGGTGTCCTGCGCCATTTTCATTCGGATAGACCTGCCGATTCGAGCACTTGCCGAAGACCGCGAAGTCCTTCCTCACCTTTGAATGCTTGCTTGGGAAAGAAGTATGCACCCGAATCCGCGAGCATCTTCCGCTCCTGGGATGAAAAGACTCTGGAAGAATGGACAATCACCGGAAGCGATTCACCCGAACCGTGGCTCCGGATCTCGCGCAATACTTCAAACCCATTCATATCGGGCATTGCGATATCAAGAATCACCGCATCCGGTGCCCCTTTTTCGATGAGCTTCATCGCTTCTCGGCCGCCCGGCGCCTCCTGCAGTCTAAAACCCATCTTGGCTAATTCCCCACCGATCAAATAGCGGGAGACCTCATCATCGTCTACCAGGAGGATGGACTTGCCTGATTTGCCTTCTATCAGTTCGCGCACCGTACTCAACAATGTGAAGGGTGGCACGGGCTTGGCGAGAAACCTTGTTGCGCCGGCCTCCATTGCTGAAAGCGGATCATCCACCACGCTGACCACCAGAATCGGGTTGGAGTACCCTTGTTCGCGAAGTTCGGCGATGTAGTAGAGACAGTCCTTCTCGTTCAGGAGCCGGTCGAGTACAACCAATTTGGGGCTCATCGTTTTTATGGCTTCACGCGCTTCCGGAATATTGGAGACGAAGCTGGTGCGGTAGCCGCTATGCTTCATTGAAGCCTGATGGACAAAGCTGGTCTCCTGGTTGTCCTCAATGAAGAGGACGGTCGAGTCAGGCGAATCCGCGGGCGAGGGCAGAGAGATTGATTCATCCGGCGCCTGCCCGAATCCTATCGGCAAGCGGACGGTGAAGGTAGAACCTGTGCCGGGCTGGCTTTCCACCTCCAGCGTGCCACCTAGCAGTTCGGCGAGCCGCCTGGATAGCGGCAGCCCAAGTCCGGTGCCCTTGACCTGGCTTTGCATCTCGCCTTCAATCTGCACAAACTCTTCAAAGATCCGCTGCTGATCTTCAGGCGCAATTCCAATCCCACTATCCGCAACCCTGAACGCAACCAGATCGCCCTGTTCCACATTGGCCGTCACGCGGATGTATCCCTTGCGGGTGAACTTGAGCGCGTTGGAAATCAGGTTGCGTAGAATCTGCGAAATTTTACCTTCGTCCATGTAAAGCGTCGGGATATCTTCCGCTGCGTGGAAGATCAGCTCGAGGCTGTTCCCGGCCAACAGCGGCTTCAACATCCCGCGCATGGCTCCAAAAAACTCCTGGACGTCAAAGTTCCGGGGTTTGACATCGATCTTGCCGGACTCAACCTTTGCCAGATCCAGTAAATCGTTCACCAATTCTGATAGTTCGGCCGCAGAGCGCTGGATAAATACAACCTGTTTCTCCTGTTCACTTGAAAGATCGCCGTCCGTTCTTCCCAGCAGCAGCCGGCTCAAGGACGTGATCGAATTCAGAGGCGTGCGAAATTCATGCGACAGGTTCGAAAGAAAACTGGTCTTCAATGCAGACACCTTGCGAAGGTCCTCCGCATTCTGATCCAGCTCAGCGTAGAGCGCCACGACACCCCGGTTGGTATCTTCCAACTCGCTGTTCAGGTCCGACAACTGCTCCTGCTTTTCTTTCAGTTCTGCGAGCGTCTTCAAAAGCTCCTGATTCTGGCGCTCGATTTCGTCAAAGGGATCGGCAAAGGAGCTGCTGCCTAGCTGCGCGGAAAGTGCCTTGACGCGGGCTGCCGTCACTCGTGGAGCGTTTGCCGGCAGAGGCTTGCCGCACTCGACCCGCGTGCCTGAGGAGTCGGATGTGATCTGAAAATGTTCCATCAACCGGCGGGTTCCGATCAGTCCCATGCCCAGTCCGGTCTTCGACACGTATCTGCCATCCATAATCTCGCTGAGATTTGGAATTCCGGGCCCCTTGTCCGTGACACAAATAATAAAAAGTTGAGGATTGAGATCAGAAACGAAAAATTCTACAGCGCCACCTTGCGCGTAACGAAAAGCATTGCGAGCGAGCTCTGAGGCAGCCGTGGCCAGTCGAATCTGTTCCTGGTGCTCAAATCCCAGCGACGCCGCGATGTCGCGTGCCCGCTGTCTGGCCTGAACGACATGCCTTTCGTGTCGAAGCGGGATATTGAAATACGAAAATGGAAAGCGTTCAGCCATCTTTCTACACTCGTGAAACCAGGATTGTAACGTCGTCGCGCCGCCGACTAAAGTCCCTATACAGTACACCTGCGATCAAGGCTGGATGGCGAGAAGCCAACCCCGGGTATTGCGCGACGCTCCATCGCGTTGCCAGACCGTCGGAATGCATCACCAGGGTCGAGCTGCTTTCCCACGCGTAGGAGAATTGGTGGATCCGACCAACGGTATGCCCCACAGTCCCGTTCATTGAAACCAAACTACGGCTCTTTGCGCCATCGATAATGGCGCAAGCAATATTTCCCACTCCTGCATAGTTCACCACCCTATTGTCATGCAGGATTTCTGCAATTGAAACGGCGGCGCCTCTGGTCTTCGTAAGGGCTCGATGGATTTCCACCAGGATACTTTGCGGCGACAGATGAGGCTGGTCCCGGAAAACTCTAATTGCCTCCTGCGCAGCTTCGGCTGCAAAGGGACCATGTCCTAGGCCGTCGGCCACGATGTAGATGCTGCGGCCCGGCGTGAAGTGTACATTCCAAGCGTCGCCGGATACTGTCTCACCGCTCATCGCCAGGCAAATCCCGCCTACGGCGTACTTGGTCGAGGAATCTTCAGCCGTTGGCGATTCCCGGGTCATCCGCGCAAACAGCGCCGTTCCCTGTTGCGGCAGCGAGTATACCTGCAGCAGGGACGCCATCCGTGACATGGCTCCGAGACCTTGCCCCGCCGTTCCCGCGGTCGAATATCCATCCTCGAAGGCACGCCCCACGTCGGTCATTCCCTGGCCGCGGTCAAGGGCCAGCAAATCAATGCCGGCATCCTGCTGAAACTTCCAGGGAACCAGAACAATCTCGCCTTGACCTGCGTGGGTCGCCACATTCGCCGCAGCCTCTGTCACAATGATGCCCAGTTGCCCCTGCCGCAGTTCGCTAAAGCCCAATGAGCTTGCCATTGAGATCGCCTGCCGTCGCGCATGTCCGGTATGGCTGGAGTCTGCCACGTGAACCGGCAATGTCAAGGGTTGAAGCGCCATCATTTCCATCGAATCGCTGTGACGGTCGTTCCGTTGCCTGGGGTCGACTGAATTTCAAATTCGTTCATGAGGCGCTTGCTGCCCCCCAGGCCCAGACCCATTCCCTGTTTGGTGGTGTAGCCATCGCTGAGCGCCAGCTTGATGTCGGCAATCCCGGGCCCTTTATCCGCAAAAGTGAGCCGGAGGCCCTTTCTGATACCACTCTCCACCTCGGCGATCTCCAGTTCGCCTCCCCCGCCGTGCTCCAGTGTGTTTCGCGCAAGCTCGCTCGCGGCGGTCACAATCTTCGTCTGATCCACAAGGCTTAGTTTCAGCTGAGTTGCCCACACGCGGACACGCTGACGAACGAACACGACATCAGACGAGTCTTTGATGGGGAGCACTTCAACCTTTTGCAATGTCCCCGTCATAATCCTCTTTCTGGACACCTGGGGCCGCCGTTTCGTGCAGAAATTCCATGCCCGACTCAACATTGAGCGCGGTCCGAATGCCCGGCAGCGACATACCCAGTTCCACCAGCGTGATCGCCACTGCCGGCTGCATACCCACAACGACGGTCTGCGCGTCCAGCACTTTGGCCATGGATGCGATGTTCGCCAGAGTCCGTCCAATGAATGAATCCACGATTTCCAGGGAGGAAATGTCGATCAGCACCCCGCGCGCGCCCACCTCGGCGATCTTTTCCGTCAAGTCGTCCTGCAGGGTCAGCGCCAGCTTATCGTGCATATCAACCTGGATGGTCACAAGCAGGAGATTGCCCATCCGCAAGATAGGAATGCGGTCCATGGTTACAACTCCTTCGAAGCGGAAACAGCGGGAGCGTTCTGTTTGCCTTTGCTGACGACGGTTCGGCCGCTGCGTTCCAGCGCCAGACGAAAAGCATCGGCCAGGCGCGCCTTGGTGATGACGTCTTCAAGATTGATGCCAAGATGCACGATGGTTTGAGCGATCTGCGGCCGAATGCCGCTCAGGATGCACTCAGCTCCCATGAGCCGCGCCGCCGTGATGGTCTTCAATAGATGCTGCGCCACCAGCGTGTCGACGGTGGGCACGCCTGTGATATCGATGATGGCAAACCGCGAATTCGTCTGCACGATGGACTGCAACAGCGACTCCATCACCACCTGGGTCCGCGCGCTGTCTAGCGTGCCAATTAATGGAAGCGCAACGATTCCATCCCAAAGCGTCACCACCGGCGTGGACAGCTCAAGCATCTCCTCCTGCTGGCGGACAATGACCTGGTCGCGGCCGTGAATATAACTGTCGGTGGTGTGCAGCGCCAGTTTGTCGATGAAATCGTCGACCGAGGTGATGCTGGTGAACAGCTCTTCCGCATTGCTTCCGCGCTGCTTGCGAACCAGGGTGAAGACCGGCGACTTTAATGACATGACAAAGGTCGCGGTCTCAGACGGGCTAAAGCCCTGGGTTGCTCGGGACGCCGACAAATTGGCCAACAGATCTTTCAACGGCTGCCATGCGGGAATATTCAGATTCTCCACACTCGTGTCAGCAGGGACCGCGCACATCGCCGCCAGCACCTCCGTCGCCTGGGATTTCAATTCCTGATCGTCAATTAGATCGCGTCTTCTAATGCCGCTTTTAATGCCTTTCATCCAATCTTCAAGAATCGAGCTCTGATTTTGTTGAATCGTCTCTAATACATTCGCCATTTCCGCTCCAAAGCCGTGCGTAGTCTCTGATGAAGTCAACTTCAACGGTATGATTTTACAGGGAATTTCATTCTCCGCAAGAATCTGTCCGACCAGTGCATCGCCAATACTGCTTCAATGCTATCCGGAGTACCTCATTATCTCTGAAAGGCGACAAACCGATGAGAAGGCGGCTCGTAGCCAGCAAGCAGTCAAACTGACGCTATCGGCGTTTATGAGGAGGAACAATCCGCACAGTTTTAGGAAGACGCTGGCAGGGCTAGGCGAGCGGGTATGCAGCAATCCCGAAGACTTTAAGGCGTGGAGTCAGAACATGGGCATTACTGATGGCTTTTACTGGATGTCTTAGAACAGGTTCATGGCGGTGCAGGCAGTCTGCCGACAACCAAGCTCCAGATCGAATTCCCTGCTAACAGGGAAATTAACAGGGAATTTCGCGAATTTGGCCCACGATTCCGCGAGACAGGTCCCGCTATCTCACCGAATCTATGACAATTACAGTCACGCGCGCCATTATTCTTGCGTAACCGAACAGGGAATTTTTTCGAGATATCAGGGAATTGAGATTCCCTGTTACGGGTCCGAGCAGCGAAAGTTTTTTTCAGTGATCAGGTCGCGAAAACGCCCCCAATTCGCACTACTACAATTAAGTAGAGCAATTTTTAAGGGCGACCTTCACGGACTCCCAAGGCTTCACTCGCGTAATCACAGACGGCAGGCCGAACGCAAAATCTCCGACCAATTACATCGCACCTGCATTCTCGGGGAAGACGCATACCCCGCTGACGCGGGCGACCGTGCATCGAGTGCTTACCAACCCCAAGGACATCGGCGCCCACATCTCCGTAGCCGCTCGTTTAAGCAGATGCAATATCGGGAGATGAGATGGGGTGCCCGTGCACGGAGAGTGATTTCCCCTTGTAGATCTGAAGCCTGAGCGCCAACCGCTGTAAATTAGTCGCTGACAACCACCGCGAACACATCTGCAAGAGAGGACTAGACGTGATTGTTCGCGCCGAGACTATCCCTCTTTCACAAAAGCGAAGGGATTTCGACGCTTGGAGGCAGACTTGGTTTCAAGAGAGCAGCTTTACGAACTCGTTTGGTCGATGCCCATGACGAAAGTGGCTGAGAAGTTTTCGGTATCCGGGAGCTACATGGCCAGGGTGTGTTCAGCTCTTCGAGTTCCCGCCAGGAACCGGGCTACTGGGCGAAACTGAATGTGGGAAAAGTGCCATCTCGTCCTGCGTTGCCAGAAGCGCTGCCAGGCGATCAACTTATCTGGTCGCAAAATGGCGATCCGCCCCTAGGAGCACCAGGCATCGCGATCACCTCCGCAAATCCAGTGGCGTCACGAGGCCGCCGCATCGTTACTGGCACACATGGACTGATCCGTGGCGCGAAGCAACATTACGAAAGGGGCTACAAGGTAGAAGACGGCCAATTACTCCGACCCTATAAACGGATGCTCGTTGATGTAATTGCGTCGCTTGCTAGCCTGGACAAGGCACTCTCCTTTGCAAATGACCTGTTTAACGCATTGGAATCTGCCGGTCACCGGGTTTGCCTTGCGCCCTCAAGCGATCGGTTTTATCGTGCTCACATCGACGAACACGAGGAGCCCAAACCACGGCGCCAGGAATATCCGGAATATGGTCGTCATCTTTGGGCTCCCGATCGCAGAAGCAGCCTAAGACATCACGTGGGTACGCAGATCACACTTGGACGACAAAAAAGATTTAGTCTGCGGCCGCTTGCGAGTCATCATCTACTCGCTTCGTCATGACGTCTCTTGGTCAATGTCGTTTCAAGAGACCAAGACGCGAACTCTGACCGAAGATATCAAGAAGATCGTGAACTCAATTGAGAGCTCCACCGAGCCACTACGGAAGGAAATCGCCGAGGCGGACCGCCAAGCCGAGTTGAGGCGGCAAGAGCAAGAGGCGCAGCACGCGCGATGGCTCATCGAAGAGGATCAGCGGCAGATTGCTCGATCAATCAAGGAAAGCCGGGAGGAATTGGACCAAGTGATCAAATCCTGGGCAACAGTTGTCGGCATCGAGCAGTTCTTTCAGGGAGTTCAAGAACGGGCTAGCCATCTCTCCGAAGAACAGAGAAAAGCTGTCATTGATCGCCTTCAACTGACTCGGGACTTTATTGGCACGCAGGACCCATTAGACTTTTTCGTACATGGAAGACACCGAGCGAACGATATCTGCCACGCGCTATGAGTACACCAAAGGCAACCCTCGAGACGACCGAGGATTGACCGAGTGCCAATCAGGCGTCAATCAAACAAGCGGTTGCCGTTTTCCTACACAAAGAGCGCGCTTGCGAACGCGGACTTCCAACAGACTTTTGAAACTGAGGCACCGTCGTGCCGGGTTTGCCTCGTTAGTCCGCAAGCACTGGTAATAGACTCGCTCGTGGGATGGGCCTGG
>JAZKAG010000132.1:0-7906 GCA_040389265.1 Acidobacteriota bacterium | reverse complement strand
CGGTCTCGGCAAAACGCCGGCGCCGGGAACGCAGCAGGAAGCTGGCGCACTCGCGGAGGCCTGAGGGAACTCAGGCGCTGTCTGTCCGCAGCGCTGAAAAACATAGGTAATAACCTAGCTTTCAAGGTTGGGATCGGTCAACGGCCAGCTTCGACAAAAAAGCTCTCCGCGGAAGTGTCAGAACTCACTGCACTATCTTCTTGCAGTGTGGAGATCCGTAATCGATATCCATATTCTTCTTGCTTGATACACGGCAACATCTTTTCCGAGATTTTCCCGAAAAAGCTTGAAAAACGAATGTCCTCATCCGGCAAGCCGATTGGCAAAGCTCGCTCGAGGGACCCAAAAAATCTTCCCAGTAGCGAAGCTCGTGCTTGCTTCCGCAGCTTTCCCTGCGAGAGCAGCCAACACAGTATCCCCCGTGGCAGCGCAGAAATGCCGTCTGTCGAATACTTCTGCTGCAGCTTTATTCCGTTTCCGGGTCATGGCATCTTCCTCGCGACCGCGTGCGTCGACAACGCGACGGTCGCGGGTTGTGCGGGCGTGTTGTAGATATATATGTGGTGCAGATTCCTCATCGAACGCAACGGAGTCAAGGCGGCCTCTGTTACTTTCGTCCCACTCAGATTCAGATAGGTCAACTGCGAGAGCGCAGCCAGTTTAGAGAGTCCATCTCCGGTAACCGCCGTTCTTTCCAGATGGAGTGCGCGTAGATGTGTAAATTTACCCAGTGTATCGAAGCTTGCATTTGTCACCGCCGTGCCTCCCAGCTCCGCTTCCACGATGTAGGGCGCGAATTTTTGGAACTGTGCAAGCTGCGCGTCGCTAAAGGTTGCCGCCACATCCTCCGTATGCAATATCAATCCATCGGAAGGCTTGCTTGAGACCGGCGTTAATTTGGCACCCTGCCGGTTCACCATCTTCGCGATTTCAGGCATGAATCCGCTATAGTCTCCGACTGGAACCAGCGGCACTTCTGTCTCCCCGTGGATCGAAACGCCCGCCACTGTGGTCGCTGCTGGCGAGGCTCCGGCCAGGATCCATGATCGAATCCACGCGATCTCTTCCGGCTTCAACGGCGGCTTACCTTCCGCAGGCATAAAGTGCTTTTGGCCCGGCGGAAGTGTCACTCTCTTCAACAGCAGACTTTGTTCGGGCTTGCCGGCGACGATCACGGCTCCTTCCTTCCCGCCGTCCATAAGCGACGCATATGAGTCAAGCCTTAATCCGCCTTTCACCTTCTCCCCACCATGACACGACACGCAATTCGCATCGAAAATCGGATCGATATGTTTGGCGTAAAAGGAGCCAGGCACGGTCTTCGCTTGCACCTTCCCGAGGACAAGGAAGCGTTTCATCGGTGCAGGCATGTACCGGGTGAGATAGCTGCTTCCGTACGTTAACGAGCCGCCCTGGTGCGCCGCCCAAGACAGCAGCATCAGCACGCAAATCAGCAACACCGGGTACACTCGTGGGACAGATCTGGACGTCCACCAGGGCCTCGCCAGCAAACACACGAGCACCCCGATCGTCAGTGTAATTCCTCCCCACATGTGGCGCGTCACACCCGGACCCGCGTCTCCGCTCCCATAGGCCAGCAGATATCCCAGCGTCACTGCGCTCAGACAACCGATGAATCCCAGGCCCAGCACAAATCCAGCAGCCTCGCGCAACGCTGACTGGCGTGCTCCCGCAATCTCGAGAACTGGAACAAGCAGGAGGAGCCCGATCGGAAGATGCACTACGAGGGGATGAAACCGCCCGAGAAACTGCTGCCAATCCGCATGTTGCTTTCCGTCCAGTTTGAAAAGCCAGGGCAGCAACAGCAGCACCACAGTGATCGCCATGGCGGCGGCCCACGCAGCCCGCGTCAACTTGCTCCTTCGAGGCAGCCTGTCAGAAAACAAGGCGGCGATTTGGCCCGTCTTCACGCGAGCAGTCCTGGCACGACGCTTGCAGGCGTTGTCCCAGTCAGTTTTTGATCGAGCCCCTGGATCTTATAGGTCAGTTTGTTATGGTCGATCCCCAGGCAGTGCAGGATTGTCGCATTGAAATCGCGAACCGGCACCGGGTCCTTGACGATGTTATAGCTGTACTCATCGGTTTCCCCGTATGTGATCCCCGGCCGCGCACCACCCCCCGTCATCCACGTCGTAAAGCAGCGCGGATGATGGTCGCGCCCATAGTTATCATGCGTTAGCCCGCCCTGACTGTAGACCGTACGCCCAAACTCGCCCGCCCAGATCACCAGCGTATCGTCCAGCAGTCCTCGTTGCTTCAGGTCGGTAACCAGGGCATAACAACCGCGATCCGTCTCCTGGCAAAGAATGGGAAGCACCCCCGTCACATCGCCGTGTACATCCCATCCGCGTTTATAAACCTGGACAAACCGGACATCTCGCTCCGCCATTCGCCGCGCCATCAGGCAGTTATACGCAAACGTTCCCGGCTCCTTTGCCTCCGGCCCATAGAGATCCCACGTCGATTGCGGTTCCTTGCTTAGGTCGGCGAGCTCCGGCACCGATGCCTGCATCCGATAAGCCATCTCGTACTGCGAGATTCGTGAATTCGTCTCTGGATCGCCCAGTTCCTGGGAGGTCTGCTGATTGATGGCATTCACCGCGTCGAGCATCTTCCGGCGCACCTCGCGGTCCACCCCATTTGGGTCGGTTAGATAGAGGACTAAATCACCCGCGGAACGCAATCCCACACCGGCGTACTCCGAGGAAAGAAATCCGCTGCTCCACAACCGCGACGATACCGGCTGATTGTTCTCCTTCGCGTTCACCTTAGTCTGTAGCACCATGAATGTCGGAAGGTTGTCGTTCATGCTACCCAGACCGTACGCAAGCCATGAACCCAGGCAAGGCTTGCCTGCGTTCATGTTTCCCGTATTCATCAGCATGATCGCCGGCTCGTGATTGATAGCGTCCGTGTTCGTCGTTTTGATGATCGTCAGGTCATCGACCATCCGTGCCGTATACGGGAGTAGATCGCTTACCCATGTCCCCGACTTGCCATACCGCTGGAACGCCCAGTGCGATGGCGCGATCGGAAACCGCGCCTGGCCTGCCGTCATGCCCGTCAGCTGCTGCGCACCCCGTACCGAGTCAGGAATGTCCTTGTCATAGAGGGCAGCAAGGTTTGGCTTGTAATCCAGCAGGTCCATCTGCGGCGGCCCGCCTGACATAAACAGGTAAATTGCGCGCTTCGCCTTGGGAGCAAAATAAGGTAGCCTCCAATCTCCTGCCGCTGGCGCTGCGGATGCACTCTGCGTACTCGCTGCCTGCGCATCGCCGCTCAGAGCACGGTCGCCCAGCAAGCTGGCCAGCGCCGCCCACCCCAGCACCTTGCCCGTCCGTCCCAAAAAGCGGCGGCGCGTCTGCAGCGACGCCCATTCCTGTTTCAATCCCGCCGGGATGGGCAGATCCATTACGCTCGGTGCGTGCTCGGTATCGGTACACAGCGGATGTTGTTTCATAATATCTCCCTCAACTACTTCGTCACTGTCTCGTCCAGGTTCAGCATCTCGCTCGCCACCATCGTCCAGGCAGCCAACTCAGGCGCCGGGATCGACGCATCACTTTTCTTTTCGCCTACTTCAATAAGTTCACGTGCCGCCTTGGGGTCTGCCGCATAATGCTTTTCCATCTGCGTCAGCGAACTCTCCAGCACAGAGTCCATCTTCGGTGGCGGATCGTGCGACAGCAGAATGTCACTCATCAGTTTGATGCGCTGCTCCGGCTGTTTCCCGCCCGTCTCGATCACTCGCTGCGCCAGTGCTCGCGCGGCTTCGACCCACTGCACATCGTTCATGGTCACCAGCGCCTGCAAGGGTGTATCCGTGCGCTGCCGCCGCGTACATGCCTCGTCGCGCATTGGCGCGTCGAACGCCTCCATGTCCGGCATCATCGCCATACGCTTCCAGTAGGTGTACATGCTTCGCCGATAGAGCGCGTCCCCATGCTGCTGTACATACGCCAATGTATCGCTTCCCCCAATACTCACCTGCTCCCACACATTCGCAGGCTGATACGGCTTCACGCTGGGGCCGCCGATTTTGTTCTCGAGCAGCCCTCCAGATTCGAGAGCGACATCTCGTAACATTTCTGCGTCCATGCGGAACCGCGGCCCGTGCGCCAGCAGCAGGTTCTTCGGGTCCTTCGCAAGCTGCTCCGGCGTGGACTTCGCACTCTGCCGATAAGTCTCCGACATCACCATCAGCTTGTACATGTGCTTGACATCCCATCCGCTCTCGCGAAACTCGACCGCCAGCCAGTCAAGGAGTTCGGGATGCGAAGGACGTTGGCCCATAATGCCGAAGTCTTCCGTTGTCTCCACCAGCCCAGCCCCAAACAATTCGTTCCACATCCGGTTCACGGTCACCCGCGCCGTCAATGGGTTCTCCGCGCTCACTGTCCACTTCGCCAGAGCCAGCCTGTTGTGAGGCATGCCCGCGGGCAGGGGCGGAAGAAAATGCGGCGTGTTCGCCTCCACCCTTTCGGTGCGCGCCGTGTACACTCCGCGCGTCAGCACATCCGCATACGCGATGGAAGGCTTCTCCCAGGCCACAAGCGTCAGCGGCCCTCCCTCGGACAGTTTGTCGAGTTGGGCATCCAGCTGGTCGATCTGACTCTGGATCGCCCTGTAATTCGCATTGACGTCGTTGAGGTAAAACTCGCTCACCACATGCCATTGGTCCTGATTCCACTTCGCTTGCGGCTTCCTCGTTATCTCCGCGACATAGTCTTCATATGGCAGCCGCTTCGCTTCGTCTGCCGTCAGCGCGCGCCCATAGAACCGGATGTCCTGATACCGGGTGTCCTGTGCCGGAGTCGCGTCAGGATATCTCCACCCGAGCTGCATCGGAGCCTGCGTCCGTATGGTCGAGTGGCCAAGCGCATCGAAGACCACGCGGGTGGCAACCGCTGCGCCATTCACATAGATTTTCACTCCCGATGCTTTGCCGGAACCGTCATAGGTAAAAGACACATGTCTCCACTTGCCGTCGAGAGGCAGAGGATCGACCGTTGAAACCTTGATCGCGACCACCGGCGTCCTGTCCTTGGCCATCTCGGCAGCCGGCTTTTTGGAGTTCTTCTTTCCGGCAACTTCTTTTTTATGAGCGTCCTTCTTGGGCGGCGGCTTGTTGGGGGCCAGATCCTTCGCCGTCAAATCTGTCGGGGTTGGGTAATCGAATGGCTCCTTTGTCAGAACTCCATTCTTCACTGTTGCTTTCTTGGGCTTCGCCTTCTCCTTGGGTTCTTCATTTACCAGATCGACACTGAGGATTCCCTTCTCGACGGAAAGGTCCCAGCCCCGGTTGTGCTGGGTCGTATCCATCTTCGATATCAGAGCGCCAGAAGTGCTCTCTACCGTATAGTTCGGCGCAGCACGCAACATGAACCATCCACCTAGGGAGAACGGCTGGTTCCAATCCTTATCACCAGTCTGTCCCAGCATGATATGTGTGCTGGCATCGATGCGGAAGTCAGGCCACAGCCATGTGGTCTCGCCCCATTGCGACTTCGATTTGCCGATGGGGAAACTCGCCGGGTGCGCATTCGGTGCGCTGTTCTTCAGCACCTCGCCACCGCCTTCATCCAGGCGCAGGCGAAGCATCAGCTTATCGGCCGAGACGGCCTCGGGAGGATTTTGCTTCGACGCAAGCCAGCGCTTTGCCAGGTCGCGCTCCTGTAACCGCGCCGCGTTCAGTTGGCCGGCAAGCTCGGATCGCTTCGCCAGCACCCGGTCGTACGCTTCCGTATTCTGCGGCTTGGGAACTCGGGCGACGGGCGTCCAGACAGGCCTGTCTCCATTGAATGGCAGTTCATCGATATTGTTGAAGAAGGCGCTCAGCGAATAGAAGTCCTTCTGCGTGGTCGGATCGTATTTGTGATCGTGACAGACGGCGCAACCCACCGTAAGGCCCATAAAGGTGGCGCCGTAAGCCTTGGTGCGCTCCCTCGCCATGTTGACGCGAAGTTCTTCGGGAATGGTGCCACCCTCGTTGCTGCTCACTCCCAAACGGACGTACCCGCTCGCGATCAATGGATCCAGATTTTTGGCCGGTAGAAGGTCTCCGGCAATCTGCTCCATTGCAAACTGATCGAACGGTTTGTTGTTATTGAACGACCGAATCACATAGTCGCGATAGGGCCAGATATCCCGGCTGTTGTCGTAGTGAAGCCCATAGGTGTCGGCATAGCGCGCGTAATCCATCCAGTAGCGCGCCCGTGCTTCTCCATAGCTCTTGCTTGCCAGCAGCCTGTCCACCACATGTTCATAGGCTTGTGGCGACTCATCGTTTACAAACGCGCTGACCTCCGCCGGCGTAGGCAGTAAACCTGTCAGGTCGAGTGTCACACGCCGAATCAATGTGTCCTTGTCCGCTTCCGGAGAGGGATGCAAACCCTCCTTCTTTAGCCGCGCAAGGACAAGCATATCGATCGGCGTCTTGGCCCAATCGTTGCTTTGGACTACTGGCAGTCGCGGCTTGACAGGTTTTTGAAATGCCCAATGCGGACGATAGACCGCACCCTCCTTTATCCACTCCCTGAGGATTGCAATGTCCGCAGCCTTCATCGGTTTTGCATCGCCTTGCGGCGACTGCGGCATCAAGTAGTGAGGGTCCTTGGACTCTATCCTCTTGATCAGTTCGCTCTGCTCCGGGTGTCCAGGAACAATCGCATCGGGGTGCTGAGGCCGCTTTGCGAACGCGGATTCCTTCAGATCCAGCCGCAGTCCAGCCTTGCGCATCTCCGGGTCGGGCCCATGACAACTGAAGCAGTTGCTGGCCAGAATCGGCTGCACATCCTGATTGAAATCAAGCTGCTGCGCGCCCTGCGCGGTCGTCACGGGCGGCTGCCTGTCGCGACAGCCAACCGCCGTCACCAGCACGGCCCCTGTAAGACACAGTGATGTCGCCCAGCTAAGATGAATCAATTTGGATAGAACCACCGATTTGGGGGTCGCGGCTTTCGGATAACAGGTGCCCAATGGGATTCACTCCTGGTTCTCTTAGTTTCAGAATTGTACGCCTCACAGTGTGTTTTTTCTGAGCCTTCACTCCTGCATGCGGGCGGAACTTGTAAGCTGCATTTATTATTAGTTCCGTTTCAAGTCGAGCGAAGACCATGCAAAGTGAGGTCGAAGGGAATGATGCGGCTAAGTACTTGGTCATCCATATTCGAAATGAGGATGTTGAACACAAGCCGCTGCCATAGGGCCTCGATATCTTCTTTTGGTGAGTTCGCGCTCTATGCGCGTAATTTTTCGTAGATAAGTGCGAACAGTGTAAAAGCGGATGTCGCCCTTCTGTAGTGATTGGTGAGCACGGCTTGGCACGTCCCTGCACGTGACGATTTTCGTCTCAGCGATGCGGTTTCTCTCGTTGTCAATGCCCCCCAATATCGAAATATGTAAAGTTCGCAAGATGTGTATCTCCGGGCCGAACGGTTTCAACCGACAGGCACACGTCAGCCAAGCTCGTTCTTACCCATCCTTCTAGTAGTTTTTTAGGCATCGTTCGGGTCTAGTCGCGAAAAGGGCCTACTCGAATCGCCGCCAGAGATTTCGGGTCGAAAGAGCGCGAAGCTCCCGTATCGCAGTCGTCTCCAGTCCCTTTCGAAGGCAGAGAATCGCGAATATTGCCCGGAATCTGATGGTTTTGGGACGTCTCCTGTTTATCATGTGAGTATCGATGACTAGATGGCGGAGGGAGAGGGATTCGAACCCCCGTTACCCTTGCGGGTAAAGCGGTTTTCAAGACCGCCTGTTTCAACCACTCACACATCCCTCCGCGCAGGGGATGGAAAATCTCCGTTACATGCAGAATACCAGCACCCCTGCATCGAAAGACCCGGTCCCTTCGCAGCATTACTCCATTGCCATCGCCACTCATGAG
>JAZKAG010000131.1:53859-56668 GCA_040389265.1 Acidobacteriota bacterium | reverse complement strand
CGCAAAGAGATTTTGGACTGCCCTTCGCCCTGGAAAATGATGCTCGAATGGCGCTGTTAGGGGAGTGGTATGCCGGCGCCGCCAAAGGGTTCGAGGATGTTGTAATGATCACGCTGGGCACTGGAATCGGTGGTGCAACCATGGCCGGGGGCAAAGTCTACCGTACCAAACAGGTGCAGGGTGGATGCCTAGGCGGACACATTCCCGCGCTCTTCACCGGCAGAAAATGTACCTGCGGCGGCTTTGGCTGTATGGAAGCTGAAGCGTCCGGGTGGGCGTTGCCGTTGATCGCGCGCGAGTGGCCCGGGTTTGAACAGAGCCGTCTCGCCTCCCTCGATCGCATCAACTTTCGCGCCCTGTTTGAGTTGGCTGCCGACGGCGATCCTGTCGCCATTGGAATTCGCGATCGCTGCCTGCACGTCTGGGCTGTCGGAACCGTAGGCCTGATCCACGCCTATGGCCCGGAACTGGTGGTCTTCGGCGGCGGGGTCATGCGCAGCGGCGACATCATTCTTCCCTACATCCGAGAGTATGCCGGCAAGTATTCCTGGACGCCCAGCGGCCCTGTAAGAATTCTTCCTGCGGCGCTTGGCAATCACGCGGGCCTGCTTGGCGCGATTCCGGTGCTCACAGATGATGCGGCAACCGCCGTCTCTACCGCTGGCTCGGCGAAGTCGGCCGCACATATGCCTTGATGGTCGCCAATGGCGTTTCAACCTTTCCCACTGGCGAAATGCGATATTTCCCTACCGCTGCCGGAACAATAAACGTCTCCGCGTAGTGCACTACAAACGGCTCAAAGGCATCCGTCGCGCTTTCCACCACAGCCTGCTCACCCTGCACCAGGTTCAACACGTTTAAATTTCCTTGCGTATCGTGCTCGACCGGCGCGCTAAACCAATGCCGCCGCGTTTCGATGAATTCCGATTTATACAGGCCTGTCGATTCTTCGCGCCATCCCGGCCCACTCGCAATCGGATGCACCGGATTCACCAGATTCTTGCGCACCCACTCCGTCGTCCGGTCCCACTGAATGTTCGCGATGCCATAATCCAGGTGGATGGGTCGCGGCTTTCCATCCAGGTCCAGCCGCCCCCAATCCCACAGCTTGAATGTAAAAATGTACGGCGTCGCGCTGATCTCCAGCACCATTCCATTCTTGCCGGAGCAATGAATCGTTCCCGCCGGAATCGACACATGCGAATGCTTTTCGACCGGCCATGTATTCACATATTTATCCGCCGGAAAAGCTTTCTCCCCGGTCTGAGCCACGCGTAAATCCCGCTCCATCGCCGCGCGATCAATCCCCTCCTTCAGTCCCAGGTACACCACCGCGCCCGGCTCCGCATCCAGCAGGTAGTAGCTTTCATCCTGCGTATACGTCAGTCCGAATTTTTCGCGGATGAAGGCTATCAGCGGATGAACCTGCAGCGACAAGTTGCCGCCCTCCACTGTATCGAGAAAATCAAATCGAATCGGGAATTCCGCGCCAAATCGCCGGTAAATCTCTGCGCCCAGTAAATCCTCCGGATGTTGATGCACCAGCGTCAGCGCCGGTACTTCCACCACCCGCGAGCCAAATCCAAGTCGCAGACTATTTTCTTCCGGCACGCAATCGAAACACCACGCAAAGTTCGGCGGACCCTGCGGCAGATCGAAATGCCGCCGCATCCACTCTCCACCCCACGGCCCCGGGTCGAAAAACGGCACCACACGAAATGGCCGCATACAAGTTCTCTTCAATCCCGCCCGATAGAGCTCGCCAGCAATCATGCGCGGATCAGATGGGATATTTGTGTCGAGAAAGAAATCGATGTTTTCGAAAATTTCCTGCCGCAAACGATCTGCTGCACGCCAATCAATGAAAAAGGCACGCTTATAGAGTTCTCGCGCCGAAGCATCGGCATTGTTCGCGCCCAGGTTGCCGATTTCGTGCGCCCGCTGACGCCGCTGAATTTCCCAGCGTGCCAAGTCCGCATACATCAGGACGCCCCACGTCTGCGTAATGTGCGCCGCGCCCGTGCCCACCACAACCATCAGTCCCGTGCTGTGAGCTACCACCCGCGCCCGCAACTTCTCGACTCGCTCCTCTGAGAAGAAATCTGCAATCGTCCACGGCCGCATTTTCGCAAAGACAGGATCATTACCCAGGGCGTCCGCAAATTGCGATGCAAGTTCGCTCGCATCTTTCAGCGCGTCCGCCGCTCGGATCAGCACATCAGGATGCAATCTCGACACCAGCTCGCGCTCAATCTCCCAAATATCCACGCCGGGATAGCACTCAATCGCCAACAAAGATCGCTCGCGACCGCTCATCGTCGATTTCACCCTATCGCCGATCGACGACCAATCGGCCCCGCAATCTTCATTCCGCGGCGTCACCTGCACCACGGGATTTTTATCGTAGTTTGACTTCATCACCAATCGATTTACTTGGACGATCTTTTTCTATTGGATTTTCGTCGCTTTCAAGACGGCAACGGCCCCAGCTTTCATCTCGAGAGGGGCCAGCGTGCGGCCATCTTCCCTGGTCACGGGAACTGTTTCTCCCGTAATCGTTTCGACAACTTTCTCGTCGCCCAGAAAGCTGACGACTGCCTTTTGTGCATCGCCCCAGTTGGAAAGCACAGCGGCCAACCCATCCGGCTGCACCATCCCTCGAAACATGATTTCTCGCGAACCCTGCGTTAGCAAAATCTGTTGACGATTCATGGCCTCTTGCGCAGGCGTCACAATCCACCGTTGCACCACTGGATTAGATCGCATGTCGTACGCCAGCGGTACCGCCGACTCAAAATACAATACCTGC
>JAZKAG010000131.1:50325-53849 GCA_040389265.1 Acidobacteriota bacterium | reverse complement strand
CGCGTGCTTCACCTCAAACGGCTGTCCATCCGGTGTGCGCAAAACCACCTCTGCACCTTTCAACCGGAGTGGTAGCTTCCACAATTCCCCACCCTCTTCGTTCTCCGCTGTTACAGAGTAGGGATGGTCGGGCTGCAGGGGATGCAAATCCGTTGCCTCTACGCCAAACAAATCTGTCAGCCCCCCAGGAATCGTCGGGCGAATCGTGCCCGTCGCATCCTTCCACCCCGTCAGCCCGTCCGCCCACAGCGTCCCACCATTTTGCGCATATGTCTTCAGCGCCGCAATGGCCGCATCATCCAGCGCGTAGGAGTAGGGAATGTACAGCACCTCATACTTCTGCAGCTCACCTCGCTTCAACTGATCCAGATCCACAAAATCTGTGGCAACATGCGCCCGATGGAGCGCCAGGTAGCAGCCGCGCAACGAATTTTCCACTTCATCCTGGCGATGTTGACGGCGTCCATCCAGGCTGATCAGCACCTGCGCTTCGCGGTTGTACAGGATGGCGACCTTCGCTGCCTGTGGATGCGCTTCGTTCAACCAGGAGTTCTGTGCGAGTGTCTCGGTAATCGACTTCACCGCCGGCACTCGCACCGATGGAGTTCCATCGAGACTCACGAGTGACCACTCCCCGGCCTCTGTCCCGGTCACGCGAGGATTCCACAACCAGAAAATCACCGCACGAGTGCCCGCACCATAAGCATCCCACACCCAGCGTGTCAGATCTCCGGGCGTCTCCGTCAACGCAAATCCACCAGTGTATGCAACTGGACCGCTCTGCAGCTCCGTCACCCACAGCGGCTTCTGCGGCTGCGCCACGCTGGCGCCCGCCATCATGTCCAGTCGATAGGCATACAGTTCGCCGTAATCTTTTTCCGGTGTCGTCGCCTCCATCGTCCAATGCATGGACACACCCACAATGTCCTGGATCTTTTTTTCCTTCCATGCGTCCTGCCCGTCCGCGTCGCCCAACGGACGCGTCACATTAAAGTGCACAGGATGGTTCGGATCGATCGCCAACACCTGCTGCTTCACCCAACTCAGCGCCCAGATCAAATTGTCGACATTGAACTCTCTCCAGTCGATCACGGCGTTATAGTCGGTCCAGTAATTCTCAAGTTGTGCATCGGTAATGGTTACATCCGAAAACTGCTTTAACGGCCGAAACCATACTCGATTTAAATTTCCCACCGTCCCATATTTCGCCTGGAGCCAATCCCCAAAAGCGTGGAATGTCGTCGCATCGGTATCGTACTTCGCCGGTTCGTTCATCAGTAACCACGCGCCTTGCGCCGGATTGTTCTTGTACCGTCCAACGACTTTTTGTAAATAACTTTCCGCCGCCGCGCGGTTCGCTGGATCGTTCAAATTGACGCGATTGTGATAGAACGTTGTCTTTCCTGCCCATCCCGGCGGATCTTCCGGACACAACGTCGCCGCAACTTGGATTCCGTTTTTCGCCGCAGCGTCGTAAATCCAGTCGTAATGACGAAAATCCCACACGCCTGGTACGCGCTCCACGTCGTCCCAGATCACGAAAATTCGCACCAGCGTCAGGCCTGTAGCATGCATCAATTCAAACTGCTTTTCGACATACGCCTGCGTATCTGTGCGATTCAGAAAGTATTCCGCTCCGATTCGCAGCTGCCCCGTCAGCTCGGTTAGCTTTGCCTGCCGCGCCGCACTCATACGCACAGGCGCCGCCGCAAAACTCGATCCACAACAAATTAAAACTAGGCTCAGCACACAGCACGACATCCTGCCCGCTCTGAATTGCCGATTGCGAATCCAGTCGCTCATCATCTCTCTCTCAATCCGTGCCTCTATCTCTGCATCAGACTATTCTGGCATATCGTGGAGGCGACGCACTCGTGTCTCCACACGAATCCGCTCGTGCTTTCCGGTCGCCGTACATGGGCGCAACATGAATCTCGAGCCCATTGCCTTTAGTCCAGGATAGAAGTCCAGTGAGGCGCGTTCTACACTAGGGCTTCATGCCCGTCTCTGTCCACCTCGATCGTCTTTGCGTCATTCTGGTCTCGACGAGAAACCCTCTGAACATCGGAGCCGCCGCGCGCGCCATGTGCAATTTCGGTTTCTGCAATCTGCGCCTGGTACATCCCTTCGATCCTTCATTTCGCGAAGCGCGCTCCGCCATCGGCGCCTCCTCTGTGCTCGCCGAAGCAAAAGTATTCGCCACCGTCGCCGAAGCTGTTGCGGACTGCACCCTGATTGTCGGCGCCACCGCCATCGGTCATCGGCAAACGCAACATCCGATACATGTTTTGAAGGATGGTGCGTCTTCCATTCTGCAACAACTCGCTGCGCCTCCAAACCATCCATCACGCGTCGCAATTTTATTTGGCTCAGAAAAGGTTGGCTTATCGAATGAGGATCTCAGCCATTGTCACTGGCTCATGCACATTCCCACCGGCGACCAGCAGCCCTCCATGAACCTCGGTCAGGCTGTCGCCGTCTGCCTGTATGAGATCACTCGCGACGCAGCCATCCCAGTCCCCATTGCAGACCCCCCGCCTGCCTCCGCCGAGGAACTTGAGCGGCTAACAACCGTCTTGCTGGAGACCCTGCACGCTAGCGAGTATCGCGACTCCCAGTCGCGTGAGTCGAAGGACGAAAACGTTCGCCGCTTGCTGCGACGGATGCATCTCTCCAGTGACGACACCTTCACATGGCTGGGCATGCTGCGCCAGATCCTTTGGAAGCTCCGGGCGAAGGGCTAGGCCAACCGGGACGCGTTCTTCTTTTTGCGCCAGCGCATCACTGCATAGATCGGGACCCCCGCGGCCACAATCGCCAGTCCCGGCCACGTCGTCGCCGGACGATACATGAACAGCACCACCACAATTACGCTGCCGCCCGCAATATAGAGCAATGGCAGCCAGGGATAACCCCACACGCGATAGGGCCGATTTGCATCCGGCCTCTTGATGCGCAACCGAATCACCCCGCCAATTGTCAGGATGTAGAACAGTAGCGCCGCGGAAATCACATAGTCCAGCAAATTGCTGTAGAGATTTCCATACTGGTGTGTGATTGGATTCCAAGTGCGCGGCAGCACCAGAAATACCGTCCAGATTCCCTGGATTGCCAATCCCCATCCGGGTACGTGAGCTCGATTTAATCTGCCCGCCCGTCGAAAGAAAAGTCCGTCATGCGCCATGGCATAAAAAACCCGAGCCCCAGCCAGCGTCATCGCATTTACAGTTCCAAAGGTCGAGATCATGATCGCAATCGCCATCAACACCGCGCCCGCGTAGGGATAAATGCTCTGCAAAGAAGCCGTGGCCACGCGGTCAAAGGGCGCATTTTGAATTGCGCTTAACGGCAGCGTACAAAGATAAGCAACGTTCGCCAGCAGATACAGCACAATTCACACAACAAATTGTACCAAACGTACAACCAGAAAGATGGGTATAAATAATTTATGAGTTACGATCAAAACGAAGTTCCAAAAAGCGGTTCATTAGACAACATGAACGTGATCATCGAAGATGACGTTT
>JAZKAG010000131.1:47871-50315 GCA_040389265.1 Acidobacteriota bacterium | reverse complement strand
CCCAGGCCAAGCGCCAACGGCAAATTCCGCGATGGATTCTTCACTTCCGCCGCGACAAACGTAATGTCGTGCCACGCATCCGCCGCAAACAGCGATCCCGACTGCGCAATGCAGATTGCCAAAAACATTCCCAGTCCTGTCGAAGCATCCATGCCCTTGGCAAAAGGGATGGGCTGCCGCACTGACCAGAAATGATGGAAATTTTGCATCATTGCGGCGTGGTGAATCCCGATCGTACAGCCAAGTGCTACCAAAGCTACCAGCGCGCCAATTTTTGCGACAGTAAAAACATTCTGCAGAATGCGACCGTAGTTCAGGCCCAGGCTGTTCGCGAAGGTCAACAACACAACAATGGAAATTGCCAGCAGCTGCGTGGTCGACAGCGAAATGAAGTAATTCCCAACCACGTGTACCGGCACAATCAGATAACGGTTATCGGCAATCGAAGGCATCAGCACGCCGGCGAATCGCGCGAAAGCTATCGCAACCGCCGCGATCGTCCCTGTTTGAATCACTGTCCAGAGCGTCCAACCGTATAGAAATCCGATCAGAGGAGAGAACGCTTCGCGCAGATACACATACATGCCGCCGGCTTCCGGCATCATGGCGGCGAGTTCTCCGTACGTCAGCCCTGCTGTCACGGTCAGCACACCGGTCACTACCCAGGCGATCAGCAGCCATCCCGGACTGGCAATCAGGCGTGCCATTTCCGCCGGCACGATAAAAATGCCGGAACCCACCATGATGCCAATCACAATCATTGCCGAGTCGAACAGGCCCAGGCCACGAGTGAAATGTCGCAGCCCAGATTTTTCTTCTTCCTCAGGCGGGTTAAGGGTCATATCTACACAACATAGAGAGGGGACGCGATCGACGCAACCATTTCTTCGTCGGCCAGCCTTGTCGCTAGAAGCGGAACTGATATCCCGTCGCCACGTTCAGGCTGGCGTGAAAGTCGCAGAACTGCTTCGACAGAACGCTGACAGGCGGTTGCATTGGATCGGGAGAAGGCGCGGGATCATGCACCAGCGTCGTACCCACGTTGAACTGCAGTGCAGAATGCTTCGACGGATAGTATTCGAACGAGCCGCCAAAATTTTGCGCAATTCGCGTCGTACTCAAGTAGCTGCCATGACTTCTCTGGCTAAGCGGCGCATCGTAATGCACCCATCCGGGCCTGACCTGCCCGAACAAACCCCACGAGCGAAAGGGTCGGCCAATCTTCAATCCTGCCAGCACGTCGTACACGTTGCCAGGCTGCTTGTATGTATCGCTGCTGGGGAAAAAATTGGTCTCTGCGTCGAAATATGCGTATTTCGCAAAACGGTAATTGAAGTTGAATCCCACGCCGGTGTGGAGATCTTGACAGGACGGACAGTTCCTATTATTCGCCGGCAAGCCAACACTGGTCATCTGGAAGCCAACATTCAAGCGTGGGTTGGTTTTCCATTCCGGAATTTCGATCGGCTCCTCTGGCAAACTTGCGCCCGCCGCCACCAAGTAGTCTTTCTCAGGGTACCGATACCATGGAGATTTGCCCGCCAATAAATTCGAGAAGGTGTGACTCGGCGCCAACGCCCCACGCAGGACTTTGTACTCCGGAGCAGAACTGCCTTTCGCGATCCGGTCGACAAATTCCCTCTCGATTGCATCTTCCATCACGATCCATCCGGTACCCACCGCCGGCGTAACCACAAAATCTACCCAGCCGGTGTTGTTCGTGGGTGGCTTGTAGTGGATACCCGGCTTCTGGTCGCAAGGGTAAAAACCACAGGTCGGTACATAAGTGTAACCGCCTTCGTTGCCGATCGCCGCCTCGCTCAGAACAGGCCCAATCTCGAAATATGCCGAGTAGGCTGCCGCCCAGGCCAAGGCTTGCAGCCGGCTATGCCAGTAACCCGACGAACGCCCAAATCTAGCGGACCGGCCCCGCGGATCGTTCTGCAGAAAGATGTTCCCTGAAACGGCTCCTTGCAATGGATGGCCGATGTAATTGACGAGAAAATCATCGCCGTCGCCCCATCGGTACATTTCAAAATGGTTCGCCGCAGCAAAATAATCATGCCAAAAAGGCTTATGAATCAGAAGGTAACGAGCGTACGGGTCGCTGGCGATACGGAACGAGTGTTCCACTGCCAAAAACTCCAGCGATTGCCAGATGGCCGGGCCCCAACGCAGTGATCCCTTCGATGTGTCCACCAGAAGCGGCGGCGCGTCGAATCGCAGCACACCGACCATTGGAGTTCCGGAACCGGGAGAAATCTGCGAGATCATACAGCCGCTGAAAATGTCAGCGTGTGACGCGGAGTCACACGCGGTCAGATACTTTGGCTCCCAGCCGGTCGTTGGCGGAAGATGAAGATGGGATACATGCGATGTTTCCAGGCTGGGAGTCGGCGCAGAGATGGCAATCGAAGCCATTTCTCCTGAAGGATTTCCCCCAT
>JAZKAG010000131.1:44255-47861 GCA_040389265.1 Acidobacteriota bacterium | reverse complement strand
TACCAGATACCCATGGCAACACTCGGCCGTCGACACGAACAGGCAGACCAACAGAGCGATCCGGGTCCGTAAACATCCCAGAGAGGTTCTTTCCCTCCTCAAGGATGGGACATACCCCTCCACATCACAGATCGAATCTCTGTCGAGAACTCTTGTTGACTGGACCATGACTCATACCGCGCCGTCCCCACGCGCTTTTGTATCTACCTGATCAGCGTGACAAATCGATGAACGCCCGACAACTCGGAAAAACCCTAGGCTCGCCATGTAGAGGTTTCGGTGCGTTAAGCGTGTCGCGAGGTGACGCGAGAACCCCTGCCTCTTGCTGCGGACGTGATCTGAGAAGATCAAGTCCGGGACCTCCGCAAGCCTCCCGTTCGCTTTCGTTCCGCCAGTGCGAGCTATATGACCGTCGGGTGCCGACGACCTGGTCGGAGACCGAGCAGGAAAAAGTTCTACTCGTCCGCTGCTTCGGCCGCTTCGATCGTTGCGCAGCCCGAGAACACCTCGAACACTGCAAATGCCTTGCCATACGACAGTCCCGAGCCTAGCCTGTCGTTCGCCGGTCAGGAAAACTGTCGACCGAATGTTCCGCTTCCCCTCCTGACTTAACTCCCGTTAAGTAAATAGGTTGGCATCGTCGTAAGGACGGCTGCTGGTAGCAGTTGCGACACGCTCGATTCGAAGGTGGAGTGGTTCTAGCTCGGTGCTCCACAATTTTGGAGATTATTTCGGAATCTTGGAGACACTCTTGGAGAAAGTTCCAGGGTTGACAGGTCTCTCCACTCGCCTTCAAACAGTTTCGTAGGGCCCCAATTGTCGAGCCTCGGCTTTTTGGCCTATGCTCAGGCAGTTATCACAACTTATACTTTGTCGCATTCGATCGCACACTTGCGTGAGCCTTTGCAATTCGAGTCCAATTGCTCGACACTTCAGCCAGGAGACTCTTGTGCACTTTTTAGGAATTGATGTCGGTACCGGCGGCTCTCGCGCAGTTCTCATCAATGAAGCTGGAAAGGTTGTCGCTTCCCACGCCACCGAACATGTTCCCTTCCAATCCAAATTTCCAGGCTGGGCCGAACAGGATCCAGAAGACTGGTGGCGCGCCTCCCAGAAATCGATCCGTACCGTTCTCTCCGCGGCAGCGTGTTCACCCGCTGACATTGCTGGCATTGGACTAACAGGCCAGATGCACGGCGCCGTCCTGCTCGACTCTGACGGGCAAGTCCTTCGCCCTTCGCTGATCTGGTGCGACACTCGCAGCGGGCCCGAGTGTGACTGGCTGCACACCACCCTCGGCCGCGAGCACGTGATCGAGCTCACCTGCAATCCCGCGTTGCCCAACTTCACCTTGACAAAAATTCTCTGGGTCCGTGAACACGAGCCCGAAATTTTTGCTCGCATCGCTCACATCCTGTGTCCAAAGGATTATGTTCGCTTCCGCCTTAGCGGCGTCTATGCCATGGATGTACAGGAAGCCTCCGGCACGCTGCTGCTCGACGTCACCAACCGCCGCTGGTCCATCCCCATGGCCGAAGCCTCCGGCGTCCCCATCAAGTGGCTGCCGCAATTGTTTGAGTCCGCCGACATCTGCGCCAAGGTCAGCAAATCCGCTGCCGCCGCTACCGGTCTCGTCGTCGGGACACCGATAGTTGCCGGTGCGGGCGATCAAGGTGCAGGTGCGGTTGGAATGGGAATTCTCAAACCCGGCTCTGTCAGCGCCACCATCGGCACCTCCGGCGTCGTTTTCGCTGCTACCGATGCGCCCATCCGCGATCCGCTGGGTCGTTTTCACACTTTCTGTCACGCCGTTCCCGGCCGCTGGCATGTTATGGGAGTCACTCAAGCCGCAGGCCTTTCCCTGCGCTGGTTTCGCGACGTCATCAGTGCGGGAGCGCAAAATCAGCCAGCTTCCTACGAACAGTTGATGACCCTCGCTGCCGAAGCCCCTGCCGGCAGTGATGGAGCCTTCTGGGCGCCCTATCTTTTTGGCGAACGCACCCCGCACCTCGATCCGGACGTCCGCGCCGCCTTCGTTGGACTCACTGCGTCACATCGCCAGCCACACCTCACGCGTGCCGTGCTTGAAGGCGTCGCCTATAGCCTGCGCGATACCTTCACGCTATTCGCCCAACTTGGAATTCCCGTCCGCGGCATTCGTCTCGGCGGGGGCGGGGCGCGCGGTCCATTGTGGAGGCAGATTCAAGCCGACATTTACGGTCGCCCCGTCGAACTTCTCATCGCAGAGGAAGGCGGCGCGTACGGTGCTGCTCTGCTCGCCGGTGTTGGCGCGGGTGCGTGGCCGGATGTCGACACTGCCTGCGAAACTTCGATTCGCGTCGCGGAAACTATTCGTCCCGACCCCGCCGCCGTGGACGTGTACGATCGCGGTTATCAAACCTATCGCAAGCTGTATCCAGCGCTCGCCGCATTGCGCGCCTGATCGAAAACGATGACCGTCATCCTAGGACTAGATCAGGGAACCAGTAGCTCGCGCGCCGTGTTAATGCGTGCCGACGGAACCCTGTCCCACATTGCTCAGCGTGAGCTGCCGCAAATTTATCCGCAGCCCGGTTGGGTGGAACAAGACCCTGAAGCCATCTGGTCCTCGCAGTCCGCAGCGGTGCGTGCCGTTCTCGGCGATGCAGGCCTAGATCACTCTGCCATTCACTGCATCGGCATCACGAACCAGCGCGAAACCACAATCGTCTGGGAGCGAGCCACCGGCCGACCCATCGCGAACGCCATCGTATGGCAGGACCGCCGCACTGCAGAGGATTGCGCTCACCTTGCCGCAACCGAACACAACAGCCGCAACATCGAATCGCTTGTCACGGAAAAGACCGGCCTCATCCTCGACGCCTATTTTTCGGCGAGCAAAATTCGTTGGATTCTCCAGCACGTTCCTGGCGCACGCGCTCAGGCGCAGGCTGGCCAGCTCGCATTCGGCACCGTAGACAGTTGGCTTATCTGGAAACTCACCGGCGGCCGTCGTCACATCACCGACGTTACTAACGCCTCGCGCACCCTGCTCTTCAACATCCACACGCTTACCTGGGATGAGGAGCTGCTCGACATTTTCGACATTCCTCGCTCCATGCTGCCGGAGGTTGTCGACTCGAGCGGCGAACTCGCCGTGACAGCAGAACTTCTCCCCAACGTAAGAATCACAGGCATTGCTGGCGATCAACAGGCGGCGCTCTTTGGCCAAATGTGCCTCCGCTCAGGCATGGCGAAGAATACCTACGGCACCGGCTGCTTCCTTATGCTGCAAACCGGCACCACTCCAGTTCGCTCGCCGCACCGGCTGCTCACGACCATCGCCTGGCGAATTGGCGGCCAAACGAATTACGCACTCGAAGGCAGCATCTTCGTCGCGGGCGCTGCCATCCAGTGGCTGCGCGATGGACTCGGCATCCTCAACAGCGCGCCGGAGGTCGAAGCTCTCGCCGCCTCTGTTCCCGATAGCGATGGCGTCGTTTTTGTCCCCGCCCTCACTGGCCTTGGCGCGCCTCACTGGGACCCGCACGCACGCGGCGCCATCTTCGGCCTCACTCGCGGCACAACTCGCGCAGGAATATCGAGAGTTCTTCCCCGACGCGTCGG
>JAZKAG010000131.1:42226-44245 GCA_040389265.1 Acidobacteriota bacterium | reverse complement strand
GCTCGACGGTATCACCTATCAGGTTGCAGATATCGTCCGAGCCATGGAATCCAGCGCCAACGATGCAAGCAGCGGCCTCCGTGTTCATGAGCTTCGCGTGGATGGGGGCGCTTCCACCAACGATCTTCTTATGCAGATGCAGGCCGACATCCTCGGCATCCCCATCGTACGCTCGGAAACCCCCGAAGCCACCGCCCTGGGAGCCTGTTATCTCGCAGGCCTGGGCGTACGCGTCTGGTCCACTATTGAGGAGTTGGAGCAGCAATGGTCGGAGTCGCGCCGCTTCGATCCCCAATCCAACCCTGAAGAACGTCGCCAAAAAATCGCCGCCTGGCATCAAGCCATCCACCACACCCGCGGCTGACGGCGAAACGCGCCGTCAATCAGGTTGAAGAGCGGTAGATTCCATCCTCGAACGACTCAGCCGTGCGATCCCGGAAGAATCAACAGAGAACTCGAGCAGGTGACTGGATCTGCACTTCCACCGAAAACACCATAGTCCTGTCCCGAGGTAAACGATCCTGTAGTGCCCGAGCGGGTGAACCGGATGTAATCCGAGTGCAGCGCGTCTGACCCGAAATACGATGGGTCGGAGTGAGTTTCTTTCCCTGACGCCCATTTATCGCGCTGCACTACAATCTCCTACTATGAGCTACCCTCCGCCGAGGTTTGTGCCCCTCGCAATGGTCTTATTTTTAATTGCGGTTCCTTCACTCTCGCAAAAGACAACCCACGCCCTTCCCTCCAACAATGCCATCGATGCAGAAGCAAAGCAGACCATGGCTCGTACCCACGCGAACGGGCTGGCAATCGCCGTGATTGATCATGGCAGGTTGAGCTATGTTCAGGCGTACGGTGTTCGTAATGCCAAGGGTGAACCGCTCACTACGGATACGGTGATGTACGGCGCTTCACTGACCAAGATGGTTTTTGCCTATCAGGTGCTGCAACTGGTCGATCAGGGCAAGATCAGTCTCGACACGCCGATCAAAGATGATCTCGAAAAGCCGTTGATCCAGTACGGCTCGCACTCCGATCAGAAGTTCCTCGACAAGTACGGCCCCTACACCGATCTCGCCAACGACCCCCGGTGGCAGAAGATCACCCCACGCATGTCGCTCACGCACTCCACCGGCTTCAATAACTTTTGGTTTATCGAGCCGGATCAAAAGCTGCGCATCCACTTCGATCCGGGCACGCACTTCAGCTACTCCGGCGAAGGCTTCAGCCTGCTGCAGTTCGCTATCGAGCATGGCAAACAATCGCAGGGCCTCGGCCTCAACGTGGACGACCTGACAACTGCGAACTTCAACCGCCTCGGCATGACGCGCACCCGCTTGATGTGGAGACCCGACTTCGCTCCTGACCTTGCCGATGGGTGGAATGATAAAGGCCAGCCGCTACCGCATGATGAACGCAGCAACGTGCGCGTCGCAGGATCGATGGACACAACCATCAGCGATCTCTCAAAGTTCGTTGCTGCCCTGGTACGCGGCGACGGGCTCAGTGCTGTCTCGCGCAGAGAGATGACCAAGCCGCAGCTCAAGATCACCACCGCGCATGAATTTCCGCCACTGGCGCCAGACGCTCCAGCTTTAGAGCAACGCAAAGATCTTTACGCGGGCCTTGGCGTCATCGTCTTCGACGGGCCGCAAGGCCATGGCTTCTTCAAAGGGGGGCACAACCAGCAGACTGCAAACACCGTCGTGTGCCTTGAGAAGAGCGAGCGATGCGTCGTCATTCTCTCAAACGACGTGCGCGCAGAAGCAGGCTTCGCCGATCTGGTGAAGTTCATCCTTGGCAATACAGGCGTGCCCTTCGACTGGGAGTACGGCGACTACGCAGGAAAATCCTAGAGCTTCTTCCTAGCTTGTACAAACATCGCTTGCTGGGTACCCAGGACTTACGGTGTCTCGGCAACCATGGGTGCCCCATGCCTCGCCTGTGAGACAGGGTATTAGACATCCACACAAAAAACTTGCCGCATACAATCTTCCTTTTCAGAAAGACTGCATGCGG
>JAZKAG010000131.1:41515-42216 GCA_040389265.1 Acidobacteriota bacterium | reverse complement strand
TTCTTCTTGCCTCATACAAAGATCGCTTGTTGTGCGCCCCATATCTCGTCCGCATGCAGTCTTCCTTCAGGAAACGTCCGGGTGCCCATCCTTGCGGCGTCCTTTCTTTTGCCGCAAGGGTGGGATGAGATACTTCGGTTCGAACCGCCCCAGCCCAGGCAGCCGCGCGCCCAACCAAGCGGTCTTTTAGTTTGACTGAGAAGGGAAAATACCGTTGTCATCCCAAGCGACGTTTGGCCCGATTCACGCTACACTCGTACCGTGCATCACGAGAATTCATTGATTGCGGCGTTTGTGAAACGCAACAAACGCGATCGTTACAGAGACCTTGTCTCCGATTCTCGTCTGCGTCATCAGTTCACGGGCCGACTCGCCCACTTCCAAAATTTCGACCCACAGTACCGTCTTCCGATTCCAAGCAATAAGCTTTTCGTTGACAGCATCACCAGAGAACTGGAGAGGAGACACTCCCCGAGGATCGTTTTTGCGATCTCGGAGAATCCCACGCTCGATGAGAAAGAAGTTTCGCTCGTCGAGGCGCTGCAGCAGGTCGTCGGGCGTGGAATGGGCACAATCCTGTCGTGCATTCCTGGGCGATTGGCTTTCGTGGAGACCGAGGATGAACGCTTCATCCTTCAACGTCAGGATCCACTAGAAAAACACGAATATATTCGTTTTGTTGTAGGTCGAAAAGACGAGGA
>JAZKAG010000131.1:24171-41505 GCA_040389265.1 Acidobacteriota bacterium | reverse complement strand
AGCTGTAGCGCGTGCCATTGAGTGGAAAACCATCACCGGTGCCGATGCAGACCAACTCGACAACTTGCGAATGTGGTTCAGTGAGAACCTGGAGAAACCGGCTTCCTTCGGTCGTGGCCAGCACAACTTGGGAATCTGCTGGTTCAAAGTAACCGCCTCCGAGCACATTAAACGAATCTGGCACATGGTTAGGATCCTGGAGCGCCATGGTATCTATGTGAAAAAGATCAAGACAGAGAAGCCTGGATACATGGTCTACGAGGACGACTGGCAAGTCGTTGCCGAACCCTTCCGAAAGGGCACACTATCAAAGCGGTAGCGGTTGGGTACTTACGATTCTGAGCGTGCGACCAGATGTTCGGAGTTTCCTCGAATTCCTAAAGGTGCGGCAGTTGCAGGTCACCATTCATCCAAAAACTTGCGCACGCAATCTTCCTTTTCAGAAAGACCGCATGCGGCAAACGACCAAATTCCTGCCGTTTGAGTACACCTTCACTGCCCCATTTGGCACCGGATATAAACCCAAAACGGTAGAATGGTCATAGAAGCCCGCACGCACCCAGGCCCCTCTTTGGCACGCTACGTGCGCTTTTTGGCTGAAATTGAAAAATCCCCCGCCCTTGGGAATCAAAAACCCTACTAAGCGACTTGGAATCATCAACTTATATCAATTCCGATCCTTGTATAATCCTTCAACTATCCTGCATAATCCTTCAACTATTTAACATAATCCTTCAACTATTCCGGCCGCCTCGCCGCTCGCACCATGACTCGCTTTTGAGACATGGGGAATGCGTCCCTAAAAAACTTGCCGCATGCAGTCTTCCTTTTCAGAAGGACTGCATGCGGCAAACGACCACATTCCTGCAGTTCGACTACACCTTCGCTACCGCGTGTCTCCTGTCGAGGCCGACCCGGTCTGCTTGGCGCGAGCTTCTTCCACCGCTGCCTGGGCCGCCGCAAGCCGCGCAGTCAGCAATCGGAACGGAGAACAAGACACGTAATTCAGTCCGACTCTGTGGCAGAACTTCACCGACTCCGGCTCGCCGCCATGCTCGCCGCAGATTCCCACCTTCAGCGTCGGCCGTGACTCGCGTCCCTTGATGGTCGCGGACTTCACTAACTGGCCCACGCCTTCCTGATCCAGAACCGCAAACGGATCCTGCTTGAAGATTCCCTGGCTGATGTAGGCCGGCAGGAACTGGTTGATGTCGTCGCGAGAAATGCCGAACGTCGTCTGCGTCAGGTCGTTGGTCCCGAAGCTGAAGAATTCCGCTTCCTTCGCAATCTGGTCGGCCACCAGCGCAGCGCGCGGCAGCTCGATCATTGTTCCCACCAGGTACTCGACCGATTCGCCCTTTTCAGAGAAAACCTGCCGGGCGATGCGGCGAATAATAGCTGCCTGGTTCTTCATTTCTTCAATCGTGCTGATCAGCGGAATCATCACTTCCACCTTCACATCCTTGCCCGACTTCTTCACCGCAACCGCCGCCTCAAAAATCGCGCGCGCCTGCATCTCGGTCACCTCAGGGAAAGTAATTCCCAAACGGCAACCGCGCAGCCCCAGCATCGGATTCGTCTCGTGCAATTCTTCCACGCGACGCAGCAAGGTGTGCAGCGTCTTCAGTTTCGGCGATTTTGGCTTGGAAATCTCCAGACGCGCAATTTCCACCAGCAAATCTTCGCGCTTCGGCAGAAACTCGTGCAGCGGCGGATCCAGCAGTCGAACCGTAACCGGCAGACCGTTCATCGCCTTGAACAGTCCAGTAAAGTCCGCTCGCTGCATCGGCAGCAATTTCTTCAACGCTGCCTGCCGCTCTTTCAAGTTGTTCGCCAGAATCATCGCCTGCATATGCGGCAGCCGATCTTCCGCGAAGAACATGTGTTCTGTGCGGCACAGTCCAATGCCTTCGGCGCCAAACAAAATCGCCTGCTTGGCATCGCGAGGAATATCCGCATTCGCACGTACTCTCAGCTTGCGCAGTGGATCCACCCAGGACATGAAACGCACCAGCGTAGGATCGTCCGGAGAGGCTGGCAGAATGTCCAGCTTGCCGAAGATCACGCGGCCCGTGGTTCCGTCCATGGAAATCCAGTCGCCCTTCTTCAGCACTTTGCCCTTGACCCGCATTTCCTGGTTCTTCTCGCTGACGTTGATATCGCCCGCGCCCGCCACGCAGCACTTGCCCATGCCGCGCGTCACCACAGCAGCATGGCTGGTCATGCCGCCGCGAGCCGTCAAAATCCCGGCTGCAACTTCCATACCCGCGATATCTTCCGGTGTCGTTTCCGAGCGCACCAGGATCACCGACTTCATGCTGCCGTTTTGCGAGTGCTTCACTGCATCTTCCGCACTGAAAACGATCTGCCCTACCGCCGCACCCGGCGACGCCGGCAACCCGGTCGCCAGCACTTCAATCTTCTTGCCCTTCTCATCCAGCCGCGGCACAAGAAAGTCGTACAACTGATTCGGCTCAACCCGGAATATCGCTTCCTTCTCGGTGATCAGCTTCTCATCCACCATGTCGATGGCAATGTGCACCGCGGCAAGGCCGGTGCGCTTCGCATTGCGAGTCTGCAGCATGTACAGCTTGCCGTCTTGAATGGTGAATTCGAAATCCTGCACATCGCGATAGTGCTTTTCCATCTTGCTGGTCAGCGTTTGCAGCTGGTGGTACACGTCTGGCATCTGCTTTTGCAGGTCACTGATCGGCTCCGGCGTGCGGATGCCGGAAACTACATCTTCTCCCTGCGCATTCAGCAGGTACTCGCCGAAAAACTTGTTCTCTCCGGTTGCAGGATTGCGCGTGAAACCGACGCCGGTGCCGCTGGTATCTCCCAGGTTGCCGAACACCATAGCCTGAACGTTCACAGCCGTGCCCAGCATGTCATCAATCTGGTTGATGCGGCGATAGGTCTTGGCGCGATTGTTGTTCCACGAACGGAACACGGCATCGCGAGCCATCACCAACTGTGTATGCGGATCCTGCGGAAAATCTATCTTGGTGTGTTTGCGCACCAGCGTCTTGTATTGCGCAATCACCTCCTGAAGTGCCTTCGCGTCCAGGTCCATGTCCAGCTTGACGCCCTTTTTCTTCTTGATGCCGTCGAACACTTCTTCGAAGGCTGCTTTGTCGATGTCCAAAACAACGTTGCCAAACATCTGGATCAAGCGGCGATATGAGTCGTAGGCGAAGCGCGCATTGTTGGTATTCTTGGCCAGCGCCTCCACCGACTTGTCGTTCAGTCCCAGGTTCAAGATAGTATCCATCATGCCAGGCATGGAAAACTTGGCACCCGACCTTACCGAGACCAGCAGAGGATTCTCGCCTTGTCCCAGTCTCTGGCCCTGCAGTTTTTCCAGCCGCTGCAGCGCCGCATCCATCTGGGTATCAATGTCGGGGCTCAAGCCGCCCTTCATATATTCGCGGCAGGCTTCTGTCTGGATGGTGAAACCCGGAGGCACTGGCAGGCCTACATTGGTCATCTCGGCGAGGCCAGCGCCCTTGCCGCCCAGCGTGTCCTTCATGCTGCCGTTGCCTTCTGCGGACCCGCCGCCAAAGAAATAAACATATTGGATCTTGGCTGACTTGGAACTCGACGAACCGTTTTTGCCGTTCGCCTTGCCATTGGCCGCTGCACTTCTCGGAATCTCTAAAGTACTTGCACTCATCGGAAATCCTCGCTCCTGTTTTCGTCCGCGGATCGCACTCAGGTGCGTCCGGCAATCTCCACTCAGTTCAGGACCGGCTCGCTTCGGCAAGCCCGCCCCAGTTCTCTAAATTCCAAAAAACAAGCGCCGGCTGAAAAGCCGACGCCACAAATTACGCCTGAAAAGTGCGGGCAAAGCCGCCGAAAGTACTTCCGCATCGGACCGTTGGAAGGTCTGTGGGTGTTGTCATCGTGCGTCTCTCTGGTTCAATGTCAAAGGTTTACCTTCCAATATGTTCTCATGCCGAGTGAGGGTTCGTTTGTGTTCGCTGTCACACGGAGGTCGGATATCGCGCGGAGAGGCCGCTTCAGGCCCTTTGCCGGAGCGCGGACCGTCCATCGAACGCCTTATTTTATTCCTTGCGACGGAAACCCGAAAAGAGGCTGCGCCTGCCCGCTCCACTCAGCGATCGACTTCGGCTTGATTGGTGCCTATCAGGCCGGAAACTGCCGTCCCGGAGCCGGCGAAATCACAGAGTCGACATATTTTGCGCCACGATTCGAAAACTATTTGCGAATGCACCACATTAGGTGCAGTCAATTTAGTTGCCTTAGTAACCATTCATGCCATATGGGTGCGAAGGCATCAGCTTGTTTCTTGCTTGGAATTCCATCAACAATGCCTGACTCCGTCCCATGGAATACCATGACCCTAGGTGCGCCGCCGCTTCGGAGCCGAAACAACAATGACGAAAGAAGTCATCACCATCTCCAAAGAAGATTACTTAAAAGCCATTCTGGAAGCCGAATCCGAAGGTCAGACGGTCATCTCTTCCACCCTGGCCCATTGGCTCTCTGTTTCGCCTCCGGCAGTTACGATGGCCCTAAAGCGCTTGAAACGCGACGGCTACGTCGAAGTAAAACCCGATGGCATCGTTCACCTGACGCCGAAAGGAAAAGAGACGGCCTATCACACTGCGCGCCGCCATCACTTGATCGAGCGCATGTTGTCGGAAATGTTCGGCATGGATTGGTATCGCGTCCATGATGAAGCGGAGCGACTGGAACACGCGGTTTCACCGGCCTTCGAGGCCAAGCTGATTGAAAAGCTCGGGGAAAAGGGAACATGTCCCCACGGCAATTCTCTCTTGCCGGAGAGTCCGGAGCAATTGCGAAAACGCGGACTGGTTCCATTGTTTGATGCCGCGGAAAATGTTTCCTACATAGTTTCGTGCCTGTACGAGCGCGACCCTAAGCTGCTGATATTTCTTCATCATTCTGGCATCGGGCCAAATGCGCGAGTTCAACTGCAGGCGCGTAACTACGACGAGACTGTAACCATCCAAACGCCCACTGGAACCATCACCTTAGGAAGACCTGCCGCAGAAAAGGTCTGGGTCAAACGGCGAAAACATTAGCGTAAATTAATCGTTTCGATTAACCCACGTTAACTACCTGTGGCATACTACGGTAAGAGGTAGCTTCCGTCTGCATGCCTGAGATCCAATCCAAAATTGAGCTGGAAGCAAGACGGCGAAGGCCTTCTCTGCCCGAGGTTTTTTCCAGCGTGCGCGTCTCCACGTCTCCACACCTGTGGCGGCGTGCGCTCGGATTCATCGGGCCGGGGTTCCTGATCTCCGTTGGTTACATGGACCCGGGCAATTGGGCGACGGACCTGGCCGCGGGTTCGCGGTTCGGCTACAAGCTGTTGTTCGCCATCATGGTGTCCAACCTGCTGGCGATTTTGCTGCAGGGCCTCTCCATCAAACTGGGCGTTGCGACCGAGCAGGACCTGGCACAAGCCTGCCGCGAACACTACAGCAAGCCAGTCACGATTGGACTGTGGGTCTTCGCCGAGATTGCCATTGCAGCGTGCGACCTGGCAGAAGTGATTGGCTCTGCCATCGCGCTACAACTTCTCTTCGGTGTACCGCTTCTTGTCGGCGTGCTGATTACCAGTCTGGATGTGCTGTTGATTCTGCTTCTTCAAAATCGCGGGTTCCGCTACCTGGAAGCGGTCGTGATCGTGCTGATCGCTACGATCGGAGTGATGTTCGCCATAGAGATTTTCTTGTCTCACCCGCAGTGGAATTCGATCGCTTGGAACTTATTTGTTCCGTCCCGCGAGGTTCTCTCGAATGGCACCATGTTGTACATCGCCATTGGAATCCTTGGCGCGACGGTGATGCCCCATAACCTGTATCTGCATTCCTCGATTGTGCAGACCCGGGATTATCCGCGGACATTGAAGGGAAAGCGCGAAGCCATTTTCCTGGCCAGCCTGGATTCTGCTGCCGCCTTGACCATGGCGCTCCTCGTGAATGCAGCCATCCTGATTGTTGCCGCCGCTGTTTTCCATCGAACCGGACATGACGAAGTGGCGGAAATCGGCGACGCATATAAATTGCTGACGCCGCTGCTTGGCGTTGCTGGCGCCAGTACGATGTTCGCTGTGGCGCTTTTGGCTTCCGGACAAAACTCTACCCTGACCGGAACGCTCGCCGGCCAGGTTGTGATGGAGGGGTTCCTTCATCTGCGCCTCGCTCCGTGGAAGCGGCGATTGCTGACGCGCTTGCTTGCGATTGTTCCCACCGTAATTGTGACGGCGCTGTGGGGCATGTCTGGCACGGCCCGATTACTAATCCTGAGCCAGGTGATCCTAAGTATGCAATTGAGCTTCGCCGTCTTTCCGCTGATGGCGTTTACCAGCGACCGAAAGAAAATGGGAGAGTTCGTCAATCGGCCCTGGTTGAAAATATTAGGATGGTGCTCCGCAATTTTTATCGCAGCATTGAACGCATGGCTGTTGGTGCAGGTCTTCTTGGGACATCCCTAGTCATTTGACTACCGTTTAGGTTTTGCGAAGCCACCCGCGAATCGCAGCCGGCATCCATCAGAGGTGCGGGCTTTTTAGCGAGAATCTGCTGCCGCAGAACGCGAGGGGCGTATGAACACCCAGGAAAAAGAAAAAGCTGAGAATCGTGCAGAGGATCGCAAACATGCAGTACAGCCTTCCGGCTATGACGGAAAGAACCCTGCAACCGCCGGTCCGGGAGACGCAGCGGTTCGCAGCCCTACACCTGAGACGGAAAAGGGTGAGATCAACCCTTCCGCACCGAACGATGGGAACCGGACGCCTGAGAAGAAGAGATAAACGGCTCCAGCAATTTCGCGGGAATTGCTTGACGCTTCTTCAGCACCGCTGCCCAGGGATCACGACGCAGTCGCGACTTCCAGTCTGTAAAATTCGCGACCAGGAAACGCGGTGGCTTGGCAGAATCCAATTCCTTCCAATCCATAGGCACGGCAACGGGCGCGCCATGCCGCGCGCGCGGAGAAAAAGGCGCGATGGATGTGGCCCCACGATCGTTACGGAGATAGTCGATAAAAATTTTCCCTTTACGATCGGCCTTTGTCATTTTTGTCAGATACAACGCTTTGTTTTCTGCTGCCATCTGGTTGGCGATGTCGTGGGCAAACTCTTTCACGACCGGCCAATCATGTCCCGGCTGAATGGGGGCGACGATGTGCAATCCCTTCCCGCCGGTGGTCTTCAAAAAACTTTCCAGCTTGCAATCTTTCAGACGAGAGCGTACTTCCCTCGCACTCTCTGCCAAAACCTTCCACGGAATGGCCTCGTCCGGATCGAGATCGAAGACGAGACGATCGGGCTTTTCAATGTCGACGTTGGTAGAGCCCCACGGATGAATTTCGAGCACTCCCATCTGCGCTAAGCCAGCCAGGCCTAAAGCTGTGGAGAGAGTGATGTAGGATTCGACAATTCCGCTCCTTCGTCCACGAATGTCGATTCCTTCGATTCCATCCGGCAGATTGTCGGTGACGTGCTTTTGGAAGAAGCAGGGCCTGGTGCTCCCCTGCGGACAACGGACTATGCTCAACGGTCGATCGACAATGTGCGGCAGCATGTGTTCGCGCACAGCCCAGAAGTAATCAGCCAGCTCCTGTTTGGTGAGCCTGGTTTCTGTGTCCACCTGCTTGTCGGGATGGGTGAGCTGAATTGGAAATGCTTCGTCTGCCTTGGTGGACTTGCCCGAGTTGGTTTTTGCCGCGACGGTACGCGCTGCCGTTCGACTGGCGCGATGATTGTGCGAGGCGACACTCTCCCCGCGTTTTTTCTTGCTCACGGTTTTGCTGGATTCAGATTTTTCGCTTTCTTGCGAGGGCTGTCGCTTCGCCGATGCTGTTTCGACAGGCAGCTCGCGTGTCACCTGTTTCGCGGGTTTGTCTTCCCGCAAGCCCTGAAAAGAAGCCTGGCGAACGAGGTTGTCGGCAGTCCAGGTAGCAAACTTCACTTCGCATACATACTTCGGTTCCACCCATCGAGCATCGCGAGCGCCATCGGGAGGCACACTGGAAAATGGGGGATGCTTCTGACGGATCTCCTCCAGGCGCTTCCGCATCTGCTGGCGGCCTTTCTGCGTGAAACCAGTACCGGTTCGGCCGGCGTAGATCAGCTCTCCATCGCGATAGTAACCAAGTAAAAGCGCGCCGATGCCCACACCCGTTTTCGAGGGAGGAGTAAATCCGCCGATCACAAACTCCTGCTGGCGAACACATTTGATTTTGAGCCAACTGCCGCTTCGGCCGGAGGCATACGTTGCGGACGCTTTTTTCGAGACAATCCCCTCCGCTCCCAGTTGGCATGCCTTATCAAAAATCTCCTCGCCGCGCGTGCCCAGATGATCACTGTAGCGCAGAATGCCTTGATGATCGCCATCAGAAACCTGAGCCAGAATTTTCTCTAGAATTGACTTGCGTTGTACCAGCGGCAGGCTGCGAAGATTATGGCCGTTCAAATGGAGCAGGTCGAAGATCACATAGGTGAGCGGCTTTTTCTTGCCTTCTTGAAACGCGGCCTGCAGATCGGCAAAACTCGTCTTGCCTTCGTGGTCGAAAACGACCACCTCACCATCAAGCAGTGCATCCTCCACGGGCAATTCCGCCAACGCCGCCGCGATGTCCGTCATGCGATGCGTCCAGTCGAGGCCGCTACGGGTGATCATCGTCGCGGAGCGCGATTTCATGTCGCGAGCCGTTGCGATGCGACCCTGCATGCGATAGCCGTCGAGTTTCAACTCATGAATCCACTCTGAACCATTGGGGGCTTCGGTCACCTGAAGCGCAAGTTGCGGTGGTACAAATTTCGGCAAAGATTCTTTCGGCGCTCCTTTTAATTCGCTCGTGAAGGATGTGAACCTGGGCACGCCAGATTTGCGTTTCTGCGGCCGATGATTCGTGGATGCGTCCGCTGCTTTCTTCTCGGAAGCGGACGATACTTTCTTTTCTTCCTCGCGCTGCTCGCTGCCTTTCGCACCCCAGACATGATCCTGATTTTCCGCGATTGCATCCAGGTCGCGGCCGGTCACGACGCTGTCGGGTTCTTCTTCCGTCACCGGAGTGTCGTCGGGGCCGCGCTCTTTCCCATCGTGTTCTTTGATCAACAGCCAGTTCGCTTTTTTCTCGCCTGCAGCCTTGCCGCCCATACGGATCAGAGCCCAGTCGCCACGCAGCTTTTTACCTTTCAGCGTAAATTTCAGCCGACCCTTTTCCAAGCCCTCGTCCACATCTCCGTGTGGCTCCCACGTTCCGTGGTCCCAGAGCATCACGGTGCCGCCGCCGTACTGCCCTTTGGGAATGATGCCTTCAAAGCCGCCATATTCCATCGGGTGATCTTCAACCTGAACGGCGAGCCGCTTGTCGCCGGGATAATAGCTGGGACCTTTGGTGACCGCCCAACTCTTCAACACGCCATGCCAGCCGAGCCGAAAATCATAATGGAGCCGCGTTGCCGCATGCTTCTGAATAACGAACGGCAGCTCCATATTCTTACCGGCCATCTTCTTTTTCGTTTCCTTGGCGCCGCCGCCGCGAGGCTCTGCCGTGACGTCGAAGTTGCGCATGGAGCGATAGCGGGCGAGCTGCTTTTCAATGGCAGCGGAACTGCGTGCGCGGGAGGATTTCTTTTTGGGTTTAGCAGTCGCCATATCTTATGCAGTCTTCTTTCGACGGGCGTGGGGCTTGACCAGCTTCAGTCCAGTGGACTTCGTCTTGCTTTTCTTTTCCTGCACGGTATGTTTCGAAGCGCTGGACCGCGTGGAGCGAGACGACGCTGGCTGTTCGCCGACACTCTTGCGCAACGCATCCATCAGGTTGATGACCTTGGCGCGCTTGGGAGCTTTTTCTTCCTGCGGCAGCGGATGGTGCTCAATCTTGGCATCAATCAGCTCACGCAGCGCGACCTCGTAGTCGTCTTCAAATTTTGTGGGGACAAATTTTGCGGTGCTGCGTTGGATCAGTTCCTTGGCCAGCGAAAGTTGATCTTTGTCGACAGCATGCTCTTTGATTCCTGAAAAATATTCGGAGGCATCGCGCAGTTCCGCCTGGTAGCGCATGGTGTACGCCATCAAGCCGCGCGACTTCGGATCGGTGGGCGGCATAATCGCGATCAAATGTTCGCGGCCGGCAAATGCAGCCTCACCAAGGCCGGCTTTGCCAGTTTCCCGCAACGCTTTTTGGATGACAGCGAACGCCTGCGCCTGGGCGTCATTTTGCGGAACCACAAAGTATGGCTTCTCGAAAAATGCCGGATCGATTTCATCGATCTTGATGAACTGCACAACCTCGAGAGTCTTCTTGCTGGGGATGCGAAGGTGCGCAATTTCCTCCGGCTCAATAATGACGTATTCGCCTTTTCGAACCTCGTACCCCTTCACAATGTCGGCGCGATCCACGGCTTCCTGATCTTCCGCAACATTTTTATGCCGAACTCGTTCGCCGGTTCTTCGATCAATTTGGTGGAAGGCGATCTGGCTGGCAGCCTCCGTCGCCGGGAATAGTGAAACACCAAAAGAAACCAGGGAAATCTGAATCTGACCAGACCAATATGGGCGTGCCATCGACGCTGCCTCTTTTCTGAAATTTCTACCAGACACTAGGATTCATGCGCTTGCTCAGAGGGTGCCAGAGGCTTCAATTTCGCAAAAGATTGCGGATCGATTTAGTGTCGGCGACCAATCCAGAAGCCAGCAACGCCGGCCAGCGTCAGGGCCACTAATGGAAGCACGATCCGGGGCGGCAGCCAGCCGGGAGCGCCTCCGGATATAGCACTCGAGCCCGGCAGCTCGGGTTCGTTGCCGAAAGCATCGGCCACGGCGGCAACCGTAGCCAGGGTTCTACGGCTGTTGCGGCTATTCATGCGCTGCAGCGATTTGAATAGCGACGGAGGTTCGCGGCCGGGCTCGGCCTTGCGGCACTGGTTTTCGGTGATCGCGTTGGCCACCGCATCTACCTTTTCCGGATCAAGGTTCGCAAAGACGCGCGAAAGGGCGAGAAAATTACGCATAGCGCGAACGCCCTCGGGCGTGTTGGCAAATTCTGAGGCTTTATCCACAATGGCATCGCCGGCTCCTATGGCGCCACGCAGGGTGTCGAGTACGCCGTGATCCTGCGCCTCCTGCAACAATTCGTAGGCTGCAAGCAGCGCCTTGCCATGTTGCAGCGGAGCATTTTCCACCTGCGTGCGCAACTCTTCTTGCTCATTTCGGTGCGGAGTGAAGTTGCGAATCGGCTGGGCCATGGTTTTCTCTCCTGTTTACACCTGCAAATTGGCAATCTGTACCAGCTTGTCGTCCGGTGCGGTTCCGGGCAGACGATAATCGCTCCGCTGCCATTTGCGTTCCACTTCAACTCCACTTTGTGGCGTGGGGTGACCAAAGCGAAAATTGACGCGCGGCAGTGGGTTCGCGCCTTGCTCGTCCAGCGGGATCATCTGAACCGTTGTCTCTTTATAGGCCGGAGTATGGGTGGCGCGATCGAGACCTGCGCCCGTCAATCGATTGACAGGCTGCTCGGTGGAATTGAGCGGTAGATACAGTTGCTTTCCTTGTACCCGATCAGTGACTAAAACACGTACTTTTACCTGGCCGTACTTGGATCGCAGGCGAACCCACCGGCCAGTCTCAATGCCTCGATCCGCAGCCAGCTCAGGCGAAATCTCGACCCAGGTGTTCGGCGTCTCTTCCATAATTCCTTTAGAGCGGAAGGTCATGTTGCCGGCTTCAAAATGCTCGAGCAATCGACCGTTATTCAGATGCAGATCGAACTCATCACTCACTTGTTCGCACGGCTCGATCCACTCCAGCGGATAAAGTTTCGCCTTGCCGTCGGGGAACGGGAATTTTTCCATAAAGAGCACCGGTTGATCCGAACCATCCGCCGCCACGGGCCATTGCAGCGACTTATACCCTTCGAGACGCTGGTAATTGACGCCGGCAAACATGGGTGTCAGCGAGGCCACTTCATCCATGACCTCGGACGGATGAGTGTAGTTCCAGCTCGCGCCCAGCGCATTCGCAATGTCCTGGATGATGCGCCAGTCGGGCTTGCTTTCGCCCAACGGCTCGAACACTTGATAGAGCCGTTGAATCCGGCGCTCGGTGCTGGTAAAGGTGCCATCTTTTTCAAGGCTTGGACTAGCAGGCAACACCACTTCGGCGTAGCGCGCGGTCTCACTCATGATGACGTCCTGTACGACCAGAAATTCCAACTTCTCGAGAGCGGTGCGGACGTTATTTTCATTGGCATCGGCGGTGATGGTGTCTTCACCTTTCAGATATATCGCCTTCAGTTTTCCCTCATGGACGGCGTCAACCATCTCCTGATTGTCGAGGCCTTTGGTTGTCGGCATTTTCACGTTCCATCCCTGCTCAAAGCGGGCAATGACTTCGGGATCATCTACTTTTTGATAGCCAGGCACCGTGGTTGGCATCGAGCCAAAGTCGCTGGCGCCCTGCACATTATTGTGGCCGCGCAGGGGGTAGGCGCCTGTTCCTGGACGCATGTAATTGCCAGTTAGCAGCAGCAAATTTGAAATTGAAGTTGATGTATCCGACCCGCCACAGTGCTGCGTGACGCCCATCGCCCACAGAATGCAGACGGTACTGGCCTGCGCAATCTCAAGAGCGACCTGCTGCAAGGTGGCGGCGGGAATTCCGGTCAGTCGTTCGGCATACTCCAACGTGAACGGAGCAAGGCTGTCGCGGTACTCAGCAAAGCCATTGACCCAGCGATCGACAAACTCCATCTTCGCCAGCCCCTTGTCGATGATGTATTTTGCGACCGCGGAGATCCACACCAGGTCTGTTCCCGGCTTCGGGCGAATCAGAATGTCTGCCCGCCGCGCCATCTCGTGCTCTCGCAGATCAGAGACGATGAGCCGTTGGCCGCGCAGCTTGTGCGACTGCTTTACACGCGTTGCCAAGACCGGATGACTCTCGGTCGTGTTACTGCCGATAATCACGACCAGTTCTGCCGATTCAATGTCGCGAATCGAACCGCTATCGCCGCCGTAACCAACAGTGCGAGAGAGTCCCTTGGTGGCTGGCGTCTGGCAATAGCGGGAACAGTTATCAATATTGTTGGTGCCGATCACGGCGCGTGCCAGCTTCTGCATCAGGTAGCTTTCCTCGTTGGTGCATTTTGAGGAAGCAATCAAGCCAATCGCGTCGGGACCGTGCGCGCTTTTGATCTCCGACAGCCTTGTGGAGATCAAATCGAGAGCTTCTTTCCAGGTGGCTTCTCGAAAAGTTTCACCTTCGCGTATCAGCGGTTTGGTCAGGCGATCTTTTGCGTTTACATAATCCCAGCCAAATTTGCCTTTGACGCAGGTTGAAATGCCGTTGGCAGGACCCTCCCCCGGTTCAATTTTCAAGATTTCACGATCCTTGGTCCAAATGTCGAAGGAGCATCCCACCCCGCAGTAGGTGCAGACGGTTTTGGTCCTCTTGACCCGCTGCTCGCGCATCTTCGCTTCTACCTGAGACACGGCGAGAATGGGTCCAAATCCCGTTTCGGGCTCGACTCCTTTCACGATGTCGATCATGTTGTCCAACGCCTTGCGGGGCAGGCCGGTAAAGTATCCGGCGTGGCCGACCATCGACTTCTCCATGAGCGCATTGCAAGGGCACACGGTGACACAGTGCCCGCAGGAAACGCAACTGGAGCCTGCGATGGTTTCCCCGCCGTCCCACAGCACTCGCGGATGCTGTGACTCCCAATTGATCGACAGCGTCTCGTTGACCTGGACATTCTGGCAGGCTTCCACGCACCGCCCGCACAAGATGCATTGATCCGGATCGTATCGATAAAAGGGATTGCTGTTGTCCATCGGGTAAGGCTTGGGCTTGTATGGCCGCTTTTGATGTTTCACATCCAGCAGCGCGGTGGTGTTATGCACCGTGCAGTTTTCATTGTTGTTATCGCAGACTGTGCAGTAGAGCATGTGATTTCCCAGGATGCGATCGAAGGCTTCGCGCTGGGCCACATCAACCAGTTCGGACTTGGTAACCACCACCATGCCCTCGGCTGCCGGCGTTCCGCAGGCGCGAACAAGATTTCCATTCACCTGGATCATGCAGGTATCGCAGGTTTGGATTGGACCCAACTGCGGGTGATAACAGACCTGCGGAATGACTCTCTCAATTCGATTGAGTACATCTACCAAGGGCTCGCCCGCTTCGGCCGCGTGGGTGACGCCGTCAACTTCAAGCAGGCACAGAGATGGGGAGGAAGGAGAGTGAATCGAGTGATCCAGGTTTTTTTCATTCATCATGGAATCCCGAAAATGGGTTTGCGGTGCCAGCAGACTGCCATCCGCTCCTACAAACTCAGATGCGCGAGCGTCAACCAGGGACGCTTTCCCCGGGAACTTGATGCCCAACGCGGACGCACACCCGCAGGCGTGCGGATCAGTGACGCCACCATGTTCAACGCGAATGAATGAGTCATGGAACGAAGGGACTTACTCGGCAAACGCAGCGCAAGCCGTCGCCTCATCGGGGTGGAGGCGGGTGTACTTGTTCAAACCGACCATGGTGAATACCTTTTGGAAGTGCGGTGACAAGCCATAACTCTGCACCGAACGATCGGATTTACTGGCCGCCATCAGAAGCTCGATAATCAGCGCGATTCCACTGGAGTTCATATATTCCATCTTCGAGAAGTCAAAGACCAACTTGCGCGTGGCCGCGGGAACTTCCTGATAAGCGCCGAAAACAACATCACGGGAGGTGCTGGTTATATCACCCGTGAAACGAAGCACAGAAATGGGGCTTCCGTCGGCTGCTTTCACTTCATCCACGTGGGCGCGGGTGTTCAGTTGCGGTTGCATGGCCATATCGCTATCTCACTCCTCTTCCTTGTCTAGGCGAATCATCAAGCGTACGCAATTTCCACCGTGGGGCGTCTGTGTCCATTCAGCTTCGTCCACCAGCGCCTGCATCAGGAACATTCCCATGCCGCGCGCTTGTTCTTCACCGTGCATTTTCCGGTCGATATCCGGTGGATGAATTTTTTTGTGTAGGCCTGAACCGGAGTCCAGGATTTTCACTTCCAGTTTGCCGTCTTCCATTGAGAGAACGATTCCGATACTGAGGCGTTCATCGAAGCGGTTGCCATGTTCGATGGCATTGATGCAGGCTTCGGCAACAGCCGTCTTCAGGTCTTCAATCCGGTCATCTGGAAATCCCATTAACCGGGCCACACCGGAAGCAGTCTGCATCGCGACCTTCTCAAATCCTAATTTGGAAGGAAGCCTCAACTCAACTGCGGATGTTATTTCCTGCACCATATACAACCTCCGAAAACAATCCTTCCAACTTGCCTGCACAATTCGAAGCGTTCATCCAATTCCTCAATATCTACTGGACTCGAAGCAAAGCCAAGGCGGTGCGATCATCCGTCAGATCAACTTCCCCATCGAAGGATTCTACTGCCGACCAGACGCTGTTCAGCAATTGTTCTGCCTGTGTACCACGCCAGCTACGGACTTCTTCAAGGAGGCGCTCGGGACCAAACTCTTCTTCCCCGCGAAACACCTCGGTCAATCCGTCGGTATACAAAATAAATCGGCTGTTTTGCTCCAGATGATACCGCATCGAGGTATAGGTCATCGCAGGCAGCATGCCAACCGGCGTGCCGCTGGCTCCAATCTCCTGAACTTCTTTGCCATGCACCAGAAAGCCGGGATTGTGTCCTGCATTGACGACGTCGAGCGTATGTTCGGCGGGATTCAGCTGGGCAAAGATGGCGGTCACGTAGCGGCGCCGGGTTTCCGCACCATCTGACTCCTGAACATGGTTGAGCTTGGCCGCGATCTGATCCAATGGAAGGCCGGAGGTAGCCATGGCGCGAAATGCCGAGCGGAAGGATGTACCCACCAGGGCGGAGGCCAATCCCTTGCCGGCAACATCCGCGACCACCATCATCCACCTGCCATCGGGTAGCGAAAGGATATCCAGATAATCTCCGCCAACCTCATAGCAAGTCTGAGACCGCGCGAAAATACTATATCCAGGGATCGCGGGCATGGATTGGGGTAAGAGACTGCGCTGAATTTCGCGCGCTGAGGCTAAATCCTGCTGCACGCGTTCCAGGTCGAGGGTGCGCTCGTGGTACCGGGCATTCTCTATGGCCACGGCGGCCTGCATAGAAAGATTTTCCAGGAAATCCTGCTCATATAAGGAGAGCGGTGCGCAATCTCGGGTCAGCACAATCATCTCGGTCAACAACGCTTCACTGCGGTCGAGCAGGGGAAAGCGAAAGCAGCCGCGCTTCGGGTCAGAGGTCGGAGGATGCAGCAGGAAGCGAGGCTGAATCTCTCCATATGAGAAAGGAAACGCGGTGAAGAACGCGCCCGCCATTTCAAGTTCACGAACACTCAACTCCAGCACGGCACGAAGCACGCTGTCGAGTTCGATGGTGCTGTGGATTTTGTGACTTGCCTCCAACAACGCCTGCAGGCGCGCGATCTGCTGCTGCAGGTGGAGGGTACTTTCGAGTTCCATCACAGCTCCTTCAATCGCGTCCTTCGCCGACCGCAAAAGCGCAGTGCGCCTCGGGCGAATCCGATCACCCGGGTTCCTTCAATGTCCTATGAACAGCAAGATACATGAAGGATGAGGTTGAAGGTAAATGAATTCGGCGGCCATCAGGTGCGGACGATGTCTTAAGGGCTGAAGCGGCAGACGGACGTCATGGACCTGGAACTTTTCGCGAACATGGGGCGCCAATGCCTTGCCGCGGCCTGCAATCTTCCGCAGAGGTGCAAGATTGGAGTGGTATTCTCGTGGCATGTTGCTCCAGGCGAAGATAGTGGCATGTTCTTTCCTGCTAGCCGCGTCGCTATCCGCGCAACAGAAGGCGGTGCCCACGCCGCAGACGACCACCCCGGCTTCGGCCCCTGTGTTAGCGGTCGAGGGGTTGGGACCGGGCGCGATCGCGCTCGATGGCGCATGGCAGTTTCACGCGGGTGACCACCCCGCGTGGTCTTCTCCGACGTACGATGATTCCGGCTGGGAGTCGATGCAACTCGATGGTCCTTGGGGCAGCCAGGGTCATCCTGGATACACCGGATACGCCTGGTACCGTCGCCATGTACAAATCCACGCAGTTGGTGGCAGCCAGACGAAATATGCCCTGCTGATGCCGCCGGTGGACGATGTTTACGAGATTTTCTGGAATGGGAAACCGATCGGACAACTTGGCAGATTTCCGCCGCGACCGAGGTGGTACTATTCCACCTTTCCAGTTACTTTCCAGTTGCCTTCCGCGACCTCCGGCACAATTGCCATTCGAGTCTGGAAGTCCCCCCTGTTGTTCGTTGAT
>JAZKAG010000131.1:23528-24161 GCA_040389265.1 Acidobacteriota bacterium | reverse complement strand
TTTGGGGGATGCAGACACGATTGCAGTCCAACTAGCCGCGGCTAACGCCCAGAACATGCAACGCAACTTGTACGACTTCACCCTGGTAATTTTGTATGGCTTTGTGACCCTGCTAAGTCTTCTTCTGTGGAGCCGCAATCGCAATGTGAAGCTCTTCCTATGGCTGGCTATCTTTACCGCGACGCCGGTCATGCTGTTTGTGATCCAGGGTGTGCTGCAGATCCCGATCTACTTTGGCATTGGACGCGGGTTCAACCAGCCGATCTACGCACTCAACCACGTGTCCCTGTGGTTCCTGCTGCTCTACTTGCTGCGGCTGGACGGCCGCCCCATACTCGCGCGGTGGACACGGGTGCTCGGTATCCTCACCGTTGCGGCGGGAGTTTTCGACGGAGCGCTGGCGTTCTTCTGGGGTCACGCCGGTAGCGGCATGCTGACGCTGGATGCGTTCTTAACAACCCTGATCCTGATTGTCGAAGTTTTTCCGTTCGTCATTATCGCGATCGGTATCCGTCAACAGCTGGAACCGTCCCGCTGGTGGCTTGCCATTACTGCCTTTGTCTCACAAATGATCAATACCATTGCTGATGCCAGCGCTGCGCGGAATCCCTGCTCAAAGGCGGACCAGAGCGA
>JAZKAG010000131.1:21828-23518 GCA_040389265.1 Acidobacteriota bacterium | reverse complement strand
TTACCCATTGGACCCTGTACTACCGGGTGACCGCCCCGCTATTTACTATTTTCGGCGTGCACTTTACCGCTGCAGACCTGGCGGGCATTGGATTGTTTCTCTCCATTCTGTATGCCGTGTACCGGTACAACGTGGAGCAGCAGGCTCGACAGACCGCGCTGGAGCAGGAGATGCAGAGTGCGCGCGAAATTCAGCGAGTGCTGATTCCGGAGACGCTGCCATCGCTGGAAGGATTCTCCATGTCAAGCGCCTACCAGCCGGCCCAGGAAGTGGGCGGAGACTTCTTTCAGATCATTCATGAGGAGCAGGGGTCCACTATCGTTGCCCTTGGCGATGTCAGCGGCAAAGGCCTTAAGGCGGCGATGAGCGTTTCCCTGATCGTTGGGGTGCTGCGCTCATTGTCTGGTGAAAATTCCAGCCCAGTCCAGATGCTGCAGGGTCTGAACCGCTGCTTGTGCGGCCGCCTGCAAGGCGGGTTTGTGACCGCAATTGTCCTGCGTCTGTTTCCCACCGGCAAGGCCATCCTGGCCAACGCCGGACACTTGCCGCCGTTTCTGAACTCAGCCGAACTGGAGATCGAAGGGTCCCTGCCGCTGGGACTTCTCTCCTTCGCGGAATATAGCGAAACTCAAATTCAACTCCATCCCGGAGATCACCTGAGCCTCTATACGGATGGATTGGTGGAAGCCAGAAACTCTTCCGGGGAAATCTACGGATTTGAGCGGTTGAATGCCCTTTTTAAGAGCGGCCCCACGGCACAGCAAGCGACCCAGGCGGCCGTCGCCTTCGGGCAGGAGGATGATATTACCGTGCTGACACTGACGCGCCTGGCGGCTGGCGAAGAATCTACAAGCTCGCTGTCGGTGCCGTTCCTGGAACCTGCACCGGCCGAAGCATGATCCATTCTTCCTTTCGGGAATTAATTCAAAAACAAAAGCCCTCCCAGGTCGGGAGGGCTTTTCAGTTTTCGGGCCTTATTTAACTGCAACTGTGATGGTTACAGAAGTCGAACCACTAGCGTAGTTCGTGCTTCCGCTGTATTTTGCGGTGATCGTTCGGCTTCCGTTCCCCAGGGAAGATGCAGCCACCGATGTCGCGGCAGTTCCGGATGAGGTTACAGGCACCGTAGCCAGCAAGGACTTTCCGTTATAGAACGATACCGTGCCAAGTGCATTGGGCGGCCCGGCGCTTGGCGACTGAATTGCAACACTCAGAGTTACATTCCCTCCCGTTGCGTAATAGGTGGAGGGTGTCAGTTGCAGAATGACTGGCGCGGGGTTCACGGTGAAGTGGACAGTGCTGGATTTGGCAGCCGCATAGTTGGTTTGCGCTGCATATCCCATGACCACCGTGTGTGTTCCCGCCTGTGGCGTTGGGATCACGAAAGTCGCGGTTCCGTTGGCCAGCGGCAATGTGACGATCGATCCACCGTCGTACTGGTAGGTGACCACCCCTTGCGGTGCTCCCGCTGCAGAACTGGTATAGATTCCGCAGTTGTAATTGGCTCCATACGGGAAGTTAGAGTTCCAGCAGGAAGTAGTCAACTGTACGGGAACCGGCTTGACCGTAAGAATCACAGGTGCGGAGGTACCGGCAGCATTGTTCGCATCTCCCGAGTAGGAAGCGGTCAACGAATGGCTGCCGGCGTTCAATCCCTGGATATACGGATACGCCGCCCCGTTGCCTTGTA
>JAZKAG010000131.1:18035-21818 GCA_040389265.1 Acidobacteriota bacterium | reverse complement strand
GTAGCGCGGAACTTAGCAGCAGCGTGGCCCCGTCATAGAGCTTCACGGTTCCGGTGGCTGTATGACCTCCGGCAGGCGAAACCTGGATCACTACGTTGGTACCGCCCGGATAAGTGACGGTTGACTGGCTGAGAGTGACGTGGATCGATGAGTCGTAGCCGGACACAACATAGCTGACCGATTGCGAGGACTGATTGCCGGCTGCGTCCACGGCCAGGACGGTAAACATCTTGTTCCCAGGCGTGCTGGTATCGACAGGACTGGAGAGAGGACCAGTGCTCGTCGGTGCCGAGTCCGCGGAGAATGTCGACGCGCCGCAAGTCACGATTCCGGAGTTCGCGCTACCCGAAAGGTCGTTGCAACTGTAGCTCGCCGTGACCGACTGCCCAACCAGGTAGCTGCCGCTCGACGGAGACAATGTCGGCCCGGAACTGACAGCTGGAGACACCGTGTCCACATTGATCGGAACCGTGTAATAGGAGGTCGACCAACTGCCGGTGTTGTCCTTCATAAACTTAAGTTCCTGGGTCCCGGCACAATCCTGCGCGAAGTAGTACACCAGGTAATGGCCGTCGGCATTCAGGGCAACTGGCTGCGGGTCAGTTGTGAACGCTTGCGGTGTGCCTCCCGGAGCAATGGTAGCCGGGCATGCCGTAGGATTTGTAATTGGCGTACCTGCAGATCCAGGTACGCCTGGGGTGGGCACGCCGCCCTGCGACGCGGTTCCGTAGGTAATGGACTGAATCGGCGCCGCGGCAAAGGTGGAAACCCCCGGTAGCTGCGCATTGGTCAGGCCGGAGAGAATAGGCGGCTGACTTGAGAAGGTGACGCTCGGCGTCTGCGTGTTGACCCAGTTTCCTGGCTGCTCACTGGCGACTGTCACTGTGGTGAGGGGTTCAGGAACACCGGTTACGGGGATAAATGTTGAATTTGGGTGCGAGGTATAACTGGATGAGGTGTAGACGCCCGGACCGCTGAAATTGGCCAAAAGGTTCTGCGGGCAAGGCAGATTCCCCAGTCCAGAAGCTGAATCGAAGGTGCACGGACCTCCGCTCCACGGTTCGCTCGCCATCAGGAAACCGATGCCTTCGTGGAACGTAGGACCATTCGGAGTAGAAATGTCCTGCAGGCTGAAGCTGGGACCATCGAAAATGTCCTGGAACAGCTCATTGGGAGCCGATGAGATGGGACAATTCGCGCCGCTTTCCGCCGGATCGGTTCCAATCGCGCATTCCAGCGTGAACAGCTTGCAGGCAGGCTGTCCGTTAGTTCCCTGTTCGCCGGTGTGAATCAAGCAGCTCGAGGTCGAGAACGGCGTGTTTTGTCCGTACGTCGATTGAAAGGCACTTGGATCGACAGCCGAATCTTCCAGGCCTGGGATCGTGCCATTCTGAATCGCCAGAGTGTCAGTCGCCTGTGCGGTAGACAGATCGTAGGTGAACTGAACTTGCTGATCCGTGCCTGTGTTGAAGGTAAAGTTTTGCGTCAGTTGTTGCGGCGTCGGATTCATTTGCGAAATGGGGTTGCCGGTAATGTTACCCCCACTTGTCACGCCATCCTGGGTGCAGTTCATCGTCGTCAGATAAATTGACGAGCTAGCCAGGTCACCGCCGCCGTCCACCAGACTGATAGTGATCTGGTTTTTCGCGTTCGGGACCAGCACGTTGGAAATGTCGATCGGTGAAACGCCGCCATTGGCCAGCGTGACGCCAGTCGAGGAGGCAAATGAATCGGGACTTTGGCCGGTCAGGTGACCAGCGCTGGCAGCAGATTGATAAGTCGTCGTGAAACAGTCAGCATTCGTGCCATCGGCAGTTCCGCCAGTGCAGACGTTGTGAGGTCCCGTCACAGACGGAGAGCTGGTGCTGACCTGAATATTATTGTCGACCAGCACATTTCCGCCATTGGCGGAGGAGATCACTGCGGTCGGAGATTCAGAGCAAGTCAGGTTCAGCGTATTGCTATTGAAGGTATTGGGCGCGTCATAGCTAGTACCGCTGACAGAAGCACGCACGTTTACGGGACCGAAGAGCTGAATGGTGGTGGTTTGTGCGGACAGCATCGGAACGGTCAAGGCCAGGCATGCGACGGTCAGGCCGTGTTGGAGAAACCAAGAATTCTTCATAGTTCGGACGCTCCTTATGCGATCCGGTCAATCGTGTGGGGGCGCGACTCGCCGTATCGACGAATCTCGAATCCGCAATCGAGTGTGTTGGGACTTGTACTTCATCACTGGGACCAAGAGGGGAGCCTGGCCGTGTTTGAAATGAGCGCCAGTGACGGCGAGCTAATCGTAACGTCGCTGGACGTGGCGTGTCAATCAAGATCGTACCCCGAACGTGATGGCAGTCACGTCCCTCAGTGCGCTGTAACACGGCCATTGGTAACCCTTGAGCCTCTAATGGAATCGGCGGGTGTGTGCCTTTGAACGAGCCAAAATTGAGGCGATCGACGCCGATTGCGCGGAAACCGCGGCGCCCTGTCAAGTCGAGGTGAACCATGGCGGTCCAGCCGCACGGGAAAGTTACCATTGATGCCGACGAGTGCAAAGGCTGCGGTCTGTGTGTCGACTCCTGTCCGCCAAAATGCCTGGAACTGGCGCCGGAACTAAACGCCAATGGAATTCACCCTGTGCGCTGCAACGGACACATTTGCACAGGGTGCGGCATCTGCTTCTATTGCTGCCCGGAGCCAGGGGCGATCACCGTCTATCGCATGAAGTCGAAGTCTCAGATGGCGAAGGAGGACGGATATGCGCCAACTCTGTAAGGGAAACGTGGCCCTGGTGAAGGGGGCGATCCTCGCCGGCTGCCGTGGCTATTATGGGTACCCAATCACCCCAGCCAGCGAAATAGCCGAAGCTGCGGCCCTCTACTTTCCTCAGGTTGGTGGAACATTTCTGCAGGCCGAAAGCGAAACGGCCGCGATCAACATGGTCTATGGAGCGGCCTCCACGGGAATGCGTGCGATGTCCGGTTCGTCGGGGCCCGGATTAAGCCTGATGCAGGAAGGGATATCTTATCTCGCCGGAGCGGAACTGCCCTGCGTGATTGTCGATGTGATGCGGGGCGGCCCCGGCCTGGGAAACATCGCTCCCGAACAAAGTGATTACTTCGCCATGGTGAAAGGCGGAGGACACGGCAATTATCGCAATCTGGTGCTGGCGCCCGCATCTGTGCAGGAGATGGCCGACCTGACAATTCTTGCCTTCGAGTTGGCCGACAAATACCGCAACCCCGCGGTGATACTGGCGGATGGATTTATTGGTCAGATGATGGAGCCGCTCGACCTGGAATATCGCGAGATTCCCCAACCGGAAAAACCCTGGGCAGTAGACGGAACACATGCGACGCGCGGCAATTTGATCACCTCCATTTTCCTGGAGACCGACGTTCTGGAAGAGCACCAGCGCAAGATGGAAGTCAAATATCGGCGCGCCCGGGAAGCTGAGCCGCGATACGACACGTGCTACATCGACGACGCAGAGATCCTCCTGGTGGGGTACGGCATTGTGGCTCGCATTTTGCACTCGACTGTCGAAGCGTTGCGACGGCAGGGAGTCAAAGCGGGACTGTTCCGTCCCATCACCCTGTGGCCATTCCCTTCGGTTGCTCTTGTAGAGGCGGCGGCGAATGTGGAGAAAGTTCTGGTGGTGGAACTCAGCAACGGGCAGATGGTGGAAGACGTCCGCCTGGCGCTTGATGGCACGGTTCCGGTGGAGTTCTACGGGCGTGGAGGCGGGAATGTGCCCTCCGTGAAGGAACTACAGGAACAAGTTTTGCG
>JAZKAG010000131.1:14171-18025 GCA_040389265.1 Acidobacteriota bacterium | reverse complement strand
GTTGGAGCCTTGGTTTGAAGCCTGGGCGAGGTTGACACGGGGTACGAAGAGGATGAGCCATGGAACATGAAAAAGTGATCCAGAGAGAGAATCCCGGAACACAAGCCGGCAAAGTTCCACTGGCGGAGAGTGACGTCTACGAGGTCATCCACTCGAAGTCGAGCTTGTTTTATGGCGAGTACAGCCGTAAAGCGGATGGGAAAAAGCAGACCCATTACTGCCCTGGATGCGGACATGGCCTGGTCCATAAATTGATCGCCGAAGCGTTGCAAAAGCTGGAATTGCAGGACAACACAATTTTCGTCAGCCCTGTAGGTTGTTCTGTTTTCGCCTACTACTACTTTGATGTAGGAAATGTCCAGGTTGCACATGGTCGCGCGCCGGCGTCGGCGACGGCAATCAAGCGATCTTGCCCGGGAAGGATCGTCATCTCTTACCAGGGAGACGGCGATCTGGCGGCCATTGGAACTGCAGAAATCGTCCATGCTGCCAACCGCGGAGAAAAGATCACCGTCTTTTTCGTGAACAACGGAATCTACGGCATGACTGGCGGACAGATGGCGCCGACTACCCTGGTTGGAGCAAAAAGCACAACCTCTCCGTGGGGTAGGCGTCCATCCGTTGAAGGCTATCCGCTGCACATGGCCGAATTACTTGCCACTTTAGAAGCCCCCGTCTACATCGAACGTGTGGCACTTTCTGACGGCAAGAACATCATGAAAGCGCGACGCGCGATTCGCAAGGCTCTGGAAGTGCAGCGTGATGGGGCGGGATTTTCATTCGTTGAAATTCTGTCGCCGTGCCCAACCATCTGGGGCAAGGATCCGGCCGAGGCGCGCCAATGGATTGCCGACAAAATTGTTCCCGCCTTTCCTCTCAGCGTATTCCGCGACCATTCGCCAGAAGCGCTTGCCCTGAATGAGACTGAACCGCTGCAGCAATCTGTTGCCGAGGTTCTTGGAATCGCGTCCAGCAATGGCGCGCTCGCTACCGTCAGGCCAAAAATCGAACACCGCCATGAGGACGTCAAGATCAAGATCGCGGGTTTAGGAGGGCAAGGCGTCCTGCTGCTGGGCCAGCTTTTGATTGAAATGGGGATGCGCGAAGGCCTGGAGGTCAGTTGGCTGCCATCCTATGGACCGGAGATGCGATCCGGAAGTGCCCATTGCCACGTCTGTCTTTCCAGTGAACCGATCGGATCGCCGCTGGTTCCGCATCCTGATGTGCTGGTGGCGATGAATGAAGTCTCACTGCGCAAGTTTGCCCACGAGGTAGCGAGTGGAGGAGTAATCCTTTACAACGGCGATTCCGTGCCTGAAGACTTTGTGGCGCCTGACGCGCAGGTGGTTGCGATTCCAGCTTCTGGGATTGCGGACAAACTCGGCTCCATCAAAGTTGCCAACATCGTGATGATGGGGGCGCTGCTGGAAGAGAGCGAATGCCTGGCAGCCCGCACCGCTTGGAGCGTACTCCAGGACAAGGTGAAAAAGCTCGAGTTGCTCGAGCTGGATCGAAAAGCGCTCAACGCCGGCCGACTTTTTGTCGATGAGCACGCCCACATTGGTGCGCTCGATCAGCCGGATGGATTCGCCTAGTTGAAGCGACTGTTCATTACTTCATGCCCGGCGAGGTGACGGCCTCCTTCGACTTCAACTCGAAATGTGAGAAGTCTCCCGTCTCATCGAACGAGCCCAGGCCTACCTGGCCGCAGGTAAAGGTGTGGTCGGTCGCAGAAAACCTTGGCTGTTTCTCGTGATCCATAAACACCTTGATTGACCCGGTACGAACATCGCGCACAATGCGCACATGGTGCCAGGCTTTGTCCGGCAGCGCGGGCGCAGCCTCCAATCCGGCGATTCTATATCGCGGCTTGCCGTTCACCAGGAAGATGCCGTTGTGAACGGAAATCTGGGTGCCAGGATTTTCGGAGAGATGCACGTAATAGAAGTGAAGGGTGTCGACGTAGTTGAAGACCACAATCATGGAGCCACCGGAGCGGCGCACATCGACGTCCAGAGTAAAGCTGCCCACCTTGACGCCTTTGAGACGTGCAAACTGCATGGGGCGTCGTGGCACCAGGGGTTCACGATTGCGCTTCATGTGCAGGTAGTGGAGGTCACTCTGCTGCAAAATCTCCCAATCCTCAGGAAAGGGCATATCCCAAGCCTTCAGACTTCCGGAGTTGAAGTTATGTTGGATCGAAATCGTCGCGGGATTCGAACTACCGCACTGCGAGTGACCCGATGGACCCGAGACGCAGAAGAAAAATAGTCCGACTGCGGCGACTGCCCCAATCCCAAATCTCTTCGGAATTGGCATCATTGCTCGAATTCCCTGCTTCATTCATCCCTCCTCAACTCGATCTCTGCGAAACCTTCCGCGGCGTGGAGATGGTGCGATGTCTGGAAAGATTGCCAAATTGAATTCCGATCCATCTCCGGCCAAACCGTTCCTCCCATCCTAATATCAATACCCACAATTGGACCATTGTAGCGGGGGCGCGAGTCTCCAAGCTGCTATCTTGGAATATCAAAACCGATCGGCGGAGGCAGAAGGATTTGAACCAGTCAAATGTGGTAGTCAAACAGATGCCGCAACGTAATGTCGCTGTGGACGCCTATCGTGGCCTGGTGATGTTGCTGATGATGGCAGAGGTTCTCCGCTTCGCAAAGATCGCGGCAGCCTTCCCCAACAGTATGTTCTGGCATGTGCTGGCATTGAACCAGACACACGTCGAGTGGGTCGGCATGAGTCTGCATGACACTATCCAGCCTTCATTCACGTTTTTGGTGGGAGTAGCCCTGCCATATTCGCTGCGCAGCCGCCAGCGCAGGGGCGAAAGTTTTCAGCATATGCTGGGCCACACTATCTGGCGCAGCTTCCTTCTGATCGCACTGGGTATTTTTCTGCGATCGATCCATAGCACGTCTACGTATTTTACGTTTGAAGATACATTGACACAGATTGGTCTTGGATACACATTTGCTTTTTTGCTTACGTTCGTTCGTCCCCGTTGGCAGTGGACTGCCCTGGGAGTCATTCTCTTCGGATATTGGCTGGCGTGGGCCCTCTATCCAGCTCCCGGTCCGAGTTTTTCATATTCGTCCGTGGGAGTTCCGGCCGACTGGTCTGCCCATCTCTTCCACGGCTTTCTGGCACATTGGAATAAGAACAGCAACCTGGGCCAGGCGTTCGACGTATGGTTTCTCAATCTGTTTCCCCGCACACGGCCCTTCGTCTTCAATAGTGGCGGATATCTCACGCTGAGTTTTATCCCCACCTTGGGCACGATGTTGCTGGGACTGGCGGCAGGGCGATGGCTGATTGCGAGTTCGCCGGAGATTCCGTTTCGAAAATTCCTGATTGCTGCGGCGGCCTTGATCGGCGGTGGGTTACTGCTGCATGTGGCGGGAATTTGCCCGATCGTCAAGCGTATCTGGACGCCGGCATGGACGCTGTTCAGCGGCGGAGTCTGCTTTCTTTTTTTGACTGCCTTCTCCTGGGTTCTCAATCGAAGACAGCAAGGGCGACTGGCATTTCTGTTGGTGGTTGTTGGTATGAATTCGATCGCGGCATATTTGATCGCGTACCTGTTCCAAGAATTTGTGGAGAGCAGCTTCCGAATTCACCTGGGAGAACGTGTATTGAACCTGTTCGGGGCGGCCTATGAGCCGCTATTCCTGGGCGCACTGACCCTGGCCGTGTACTGGCTGATTCTCTACTGGATGTATCGGAACAAAATTTTCATTCGTATCTGACGTTGCGACAAGTCGAACAGTCGCGAGATGTAAAACCTTGTGACTGTTGTGATCGAATGGTGGTGGGCTACTTCGAATTCAGAGTAGCCCACTACC
>JAZKAG010000131.1:7520-14161 GCA_040389265.1 Acidobacteriota bacterium | reverse complement strand
TACCGGTGTCCGCAGGTCTTGACCACTTTGCCCGCGACCGAATTTACGCCGGTTGCGTTTCCGCCGCAAACCACCGTCTTGTTCGCCGGATTGTCCAGAATCGACAGCGACATCGGAGTTTTGAAATTCGCAGCCGACGCCGTCCCTCCATCCTGATCGTTGATCAGCGCCGTGCCAACATTCCAGGTTTGCCCCACTGGAATTGTCTCCACCGCGCCATCCCAGTTGACATACACCCCATAGGTTCCGCTCAGCACGTTGCCCGTGCCCGTGATCGGCGCAGCCGTCTGATCGAAGCCGATCGGCGCATCGAGCCCGCCAGGTCCAGACACCGTGGTAATTGTGTTGCCGTTGAAGATGACGTTGCTTGTCGTCGGCAGATTTGTCATCTCGAATCCGACCGCCGGACAATACTTCGCCTCCACTTTGATCTTGTTGTTCGTGAAGGTTCCCGAAACCACGCCGCCGTTCACTTGCGGATTGAATTTCGAGCGGATGCCGTAGCTCCCATCGAGCTCGCAGCCGCTGTATTCCGTGTTGCCGTTCCCCTCCCAAACATCGGCGACGTTGTCATGCACATTCGCATTCACGCCCTCCGCGTCGAATCCGCGACCGCCGTTCGCAGCTGGCGCGCCTGGCAGAATTGTCGTGGTGTTGAATCCAACTTCCTGATTGTCGGCTGGAGCCAGCACACAATAGTCATTCGAATAATGCGAGTTCATCGTGCACGTGTTGTTCAGGAACTTCGATTTCTGATTCGCATCGGTGATGCCGCCCTGTGGCGCGCCGTTGATCGTGTTGTAGCTGAACGTGTTTCCACTTCCCGCAACATTTCCGCCGCCACCAGTCCAGATCATGTAGCCGCCGAACCGATACCGCGCTGTCGTCGGAGCTTCGCCGGTGAACTGAATGCTGGCCACCGTGGAAATCACCACGTTATAGCTGACATTCCAACCCGAGCCAGGATAAGGCAGCCGAATCGCCTGCGCCGCAGGCTGCGACACTGCGATCGTCAAATGGTCGATGGTTCCCGGCGCCTGGGGCGCGCCCCACTGATTTTCGTCGCCAAAAAGTACAGCTGGAATTCCGGCTGAACTCGTGGCCGCCTGCACAATGCCGCCGGCAGGAAATTGCGAATTCGTCAGATGCACGCCGCCATAGGACCCTGGGTTGGCGCATGTCTGCGTCAATGCCGGCAGGATCTTGCCACCACTGATGCAGCCATAGAATGCTGGCATCGTCGAATACGTCACCGTCTGACCGCACAGATCGACCGTCACCCCGCTGGCTTCAATCGGAATGCTGCCCGCGATCGGCGCGCTCAGATAATAACTTCCACTCTTCGTAATGGCCGCGGCCGACGATATAGCTTTTCCTTTACACGGAGCAGGCGGCGGAGCCACAACCACCGGCATCACCGTCACGGTTGCGCTCGACGTCACAGTCGCTCCCACGGTATTCGTTGCCGTCAGGATGTACGAGGTCGTCGCATCGGGAGAAACCGGTGCCGGTCCTGAAAGCGCAACCGAACGGAGTGCCGGAGAGATAGTCATAGTCGCGGCGCGGCTCGTCGCCCAGGTCGGGTTCGAGCCGGCGCCGGCACCAACGCTCGCCGGGCTGGTCGCAACGCTTATCATCGTTTGCGGAGGCGCCGGCGTCACCACAAGGCTACATGGAACATGCAACACGCCGCCGCTGGCGTCAAATGTTCTCGAAGCTGCGTTGCAGTTCACCGTTGACGTCTGGCAAAGTGCAGTCGCGCCCATCGCTAGAATCACCGCAATCGCTGCCCAAATCCGTTTCATAGATATGTATCCTCTCCCTGATTGCATGAAATGTGAAATCAATTGTGCATTGGCGGTCGCGCCAGATTTTTCTGCATTTTTTCTCTTGACACGCTACAGTTAGCGCCAGGGATGCTGTCGCCCACGCCCGATCGAATCGTTACATTGACGCACCCATTGGGGTCAGGCTAGTCTGGGTGCGATGCGTAGACGCGACTTTGTCAAAGCAATTGTGGCTGTTCCAGTCACAGCCATGCCGATGTTTGGGCAGAATTCGACTCCTACAACTGCAGAAAAAACCTCCCAACCGCAATCGACATCGACAGCAACCGCTCCACCCACCGCCGTAGCCGGCTCAAAACGAATTGAGGAACCGCAGAGCTTCGGATTTCAGAGTCCGGCAATTCCGTCAACCATCCCCGATGAGATTGCGACAACGCAACAGCACTATTTTCACGCCGAGCAGATGGCCACGCTGCGCAAACTTGGCGATATTCTGCTGCCTCCGATGAATGGATATCCTGGATCGACGGAGGCCTGCGCTCCGGAGTTTCTAGATTTCCTGATCAGCGTATCGCCAGGCGGACGGCAGGAGATGTATCGATCGGGACTCGATCGCCTCAACGCGGAGGCGCACAAGCAATTCGGTGTTCCCTTTGCAGATATCAACGCGCAACAAGCCGACACGCTGCTGCGCCCGTGGCTGAGAACATGGATGTCAGATCATCCACCCACGGAACCGTTTGCGCATTTCATCAACGTGGCACACGAAGATATTCGAACTGCCACTCTGAATTCGCAGGCCTGGAGCATCGCGGCTACTTCCGCCGGCGAGCGCTCCCCTGGCATCGGATGGTACTGGTCGCCCATCGATCCTGACATTCAAATGTATGTGTAAACCATAGGAGCTGCATTCCGCATGCCGGAGGAAATTGTTGATGTACTGATTATCGGCTCAGGCCACTCCGGAGGTATGGTCGCCAAGGTTCTGACGGAAAAAGGCATCTCCTGTGTGATGCTCAACGCGGGGCCGATCGTCAATTATCAAAAAGACCGCGAGCTGAAACCTGCGCATGAACTGCCCTATCGCGGCTTTAAAATGCCGGGGCGACTTCCGCACGTCTTTCAGGCGAACGAATTCAACGCCAACACATGGGTCGATGAGAAGGAAGTCCCGTACACCTTCGAGCAGGATCAACCGTATAACTGGGTGCGCGTGCGTCTATTCGGAGGACGATCGCTGTTCTGGGCGCGCCAGTCGTTCCGTCTCAGCGACTACGAGTTCAAGGCAAAAGATCACGACGGATTTGGAACCAACTGGCCCATCGCACTGTCCGACCTGGCTCCGTACTACTCCCGCGTAGAAGGGATATTCCGAGTCAGTGGGCATCCGGATGGACTGCCGCAATATCCCGACGGCAATTTTGTTGTGGATGACTCGCCCTGGTCTGGATCCATGCAGCGGTTTATCGCGGCGGGGAAAAAATTGAACGTTCCGGTATGCAAAGCGCGCAGTGCCATGGGTCGTGACGGGCTCGCCAGTTCTATCAACCTGCTGCTGCCGGATGCCTTTGCGACCGGCAAGCTGACTGCTGTACCCAATGTAGTGGTGCGTGAAATCACGGTTGATAAAAACACTGGGCTCGCCAACGGCGCTCACTTTGTCGATCGGCATTCGCGACGGGAAATGTCTGTGAAGGCAAAAGTGGTCGTGCTGGCGGCCGGGTGCCTGGAGAGCACGCGCCTGCTGCTGAATTCAAAGCTGGCAAATTCCAGTGGCGTACTGGGACATTATCTAATCGACAATATTTACGGCCCAGGACTGGGCTGTTCTGTACCGGAAGCCCGCGATGGCACAGCGAACGGAGATCTGATGGGAGGCGACGCGCTGATCCCGCGCTTTCGCAACCTCACCACCAAAGCGCCGAACTTTATCGGGGGCTACGCTTTGAATGTATGGAGCAGCGACCGCGCGATGGGTGCACGAAACTTTGCGGATTATGGCGCCGGGCTGCAAAAGAAGCTGGATAGCTACTACGGCAGCGGCTTCTACATGGGCATGATGGGCCAGGTTCTTTCGCACGATGAAAATCACGTCAGCATCGACAAGAAAATTGTGGACGCATGGAATATTCCGGTGCTGCACATAGATACAAAGTATGGAGACAACGAGTTCAATATGTCGCGCGATGCCGTGGATACAGGGGTGGCAATGGCGGAGGCGGCCGGATTCGAAGTCCTTTCGAAGAATTATGAGCCCAACCCTCCGGGCTACAGCATTCATGAGTTAGGCACATGCCGCATGGGAGACGACCCGAAGAGCAGCGTGCTGAATCAATGGAACCAGAGCCACGATATCAAGAACCTCTTCGTCGTGGACGGCAGCAGCTTTGTGGGTACCGGATGGCAGAATCCGACGATGACAATCCTGGCGCTTTCAATGCGTGCCGCGGAGTACATGGCCGAGCAGATGCGGCAAAGGAACATCGGATGATGAAAATCTCTCGGCTGCTTTCGTTGCTGATTTTGATTGGTATGTGGGCTTCTCCCCAGGGGGGTACGCTTTTTGCTGCGGACGCATTCGCCCAAGACGCCAGGGCGACGACTGCCACCTCGTCGGCACAAAATAATCCCTCCAGTTCAAGCAACACGACGCAACAAGAGACAACATCAGCAACGCAGGAGGGAATAACGCGCGGGCCGGAACAGCCCGTTCCTTTCAGCCATAAAGAACACGCCGGAACTCTGAAGATGGGGTGCGAATACTGCCATACGATGTCGCGCTCGGGTGAAACATTATTGATCCCGCGCGCCACATTCTGCATGCAATGTCACCAGACGGTTGCCGCTGATGATCCCAGCGTAAAGAAGCTGGCCGAGTACGCCGAGACCGATCGCGCGATTCCCTGGGTACGGATCTATGAGTTGCCCTCTTTCGTAAGTTTCAGCCATAAAATTCATCTGCAACACGGCGCGACTTGCGAACAGTGTCATGGACAAGTTGCCCAGCGAACTCGGCTCTTCAAAGAGTCTGACATCTCCATGGCGGCCTGCATCAACTGCCATCGCGAGAAACAGGCCAGCACCGATTGCAGTACTTGTCATATGCTGGAGCAGTGATGAACGCAGGAAAAATCCCGCCGCTTGTCATCAACCGCGGAACGACTCCGAACCCACACCAGAAGGAGATATTGTGAAATCCATTCCCAGATTGCTCTTGTCGGCTGCTATCGTTTGCCTGCTGAGTGCAACAGCGAATGCTCAGAATAAAGGCGCGACGCTGTTCCAATCCAACTGCCAGATGTGCCATGGAGCCGATGGAAAAGGTTCGACTCCAACGGGTCAGGCGCTGAAGGTTGCGAATCTTCAGAGCCCAGAAATCGTCAAGATGAGCGATGCAGAATTAGCCAATGTCATCAGCAAAGGCAAGAAAAGCATGCCCGCCTTCGGCTCCCGCCTTACCCCCGCGCAGATTGAAGACCTGGTCTCTTATATTCGCACCCTTCAAAAGCAATGACGACTTGCGGAATTGGTCCGCGATGTCACCTACAGATTCAGAAAAGGCGGATGACTATGAACACACGCAGAGACTTTTTGAAGACCGGGACTGCCGCTCTGATTTGGGGATCAACCTGGATGCATAACTCTGCATTGCACGCGGAGGAGAAGGCGAAATACCTGGATTTGCCGCTTGGGATTCAGTTGTACTCGGTTCGCGATCAACTGCCGAAGGATTATGAAGGGACCCTCAAGCAGATTGCCTCGCTCGGTTATCGCGAAGTGGAGGCGGCAGGTTTCTATAACCACAGTGCAGGCGACGTGAAGAAGGCGATGCAGCAGGCGGGTCTTCATTGTGTCAGTGCGCATTATTCGTACGACGCCCTGAACGGCCACGTCGATGAGATTGTTGAATTCATGAAGGGCATCGGCAGCCATTACATTATTTGTTCTTTTCCCGGGCACCGCGGCGGACACGGTGACAAGTTCACTTTAGATGAGTGGCGTTGGAACGCCGGTGAGTTCAACAAGTTCGGCAAACAAATCAGCGCCGCCGGACTTAAGTTCGGATATCACAACCACACCATGGAATTTCAAAAAGAAGGTGGCGTTGTGCCCTATGACGAACTGATGCGACTGACCGATCCCGAATACGTAACCATGGAAATGGATCTGGGCTGGGTCACCGTAGGGGGCGGAAATCCGATCGAATTATTGCATCGATATGGAAGCCGCATTTCCATGCTGCATGTGAAAGATTTCCAGCCCTTCAAGGTACCGCAGTCCATCGAAAATCCTCCGACTGCAACCGCGCTGGGGCAGGGGTCGATTGACTATCGTCCGATCTTCGCAGCTGCCGCGCAGACTGGACACATCAAGCACTGCTTTGTCGAGCAGGAAGAATACAACATGCCGGTCCTGCAGGAATTGAAGATTGACGCGGAGTACATGCGGAAGCTGCACGCCTGAGGGCCGGCGTATTTGAAGTTGTAAAGAAAATGAGGACAAACTTCAATCTGTCCTCATTTTCTTGCGCCGAAAAAGCAGCTAGATGTGCGGTGCCCAGCCTTTTTCGTACTCTCTCCCCCACATCTTCATGGCCTCGGGATCGTTCTGGATTTTTCCATCCGCGGTGTCGAGATGTAGCTCACGCTGTACCTCCCAGGCAATGTTGGACAACTGCAGCATGGTAACAGCGATGTTACCAACGGATACGGGAGCATGCAGCTTTGCACCTATTCGAATTCCTGCGATGAAATTGGCGAAATGCGCATCGGTCATAGAATCGCGACCCATAAGATCAGACGACGAGGATGATTCACCCACCTTATATTCGCTGGTCTTCTTGCCGTCGAGGTC
>JAZKAG010000131.1:2083-7510 GCA_040389265.1 Acidobacteriota bacterium | reverse complement strand
CTCATAGCCACCGCGGTCGACGAGTACAGTTCCCTTGGTGCCCATAATGGTCGATCCGCGATCCCGATTGTAGAACTTCATTCCCTGGCAACACTTCCCTTCCCAATCAATCATCTTGTCGGGATACTCGAAGCTGGTGAGCAACGTGTCATAGAATTGCCAGTCATCTTTGAACTGGTATCTGCCGCCGGAAGAGGTGACGCGCTGCGGATAGTCCACACCCAGTGCCCAGCGGCAGACATCCACTTCATGCGTGCCATTGTTGAGCGTCTCACCGGTGCCCCAAATCTTGAACCAGTGCCAGTTGTAGGGTTGCACATTATCTTTGTAAGCTTGACGCGGTGCTGGGCCCTGCCACAAATCCCAATCCAGTTGCGGCGGCACAGGCACCACTTTTCCAATGCCAATGGATTTTCTAGTATTGCTGTACCAGGCCTTGGCGTAATACGGCCGGCCGATCAAGCCGTTGTGAATCTTGTCGACAATTTCAATGGTGTAATCCGACGAGCGCTGCTGCGTGCCCATCTGAACCAGCTTGCCGTACTTACGTTGAGCTTCGACCAGCAACGCGCCCTCTGCAGGATTATGACTGCAGGGCTTTTCAACATAAACATTCTTTCCGGCCTGCAGCCCGGCGATGGCCATTGGGGTGTGCCAGTGATCGGGCGCGGCAATCGTAATGGCATCGACGTCTTTCTGGGCCAGGATTTCGCGAAAATCTTTGACTGGTGTGGCGGGATATCCCATCTCCTGCTGCACGCTGTCGGCAAATTTCTTGAGCGTGTCACTGTCGACATCGCACACATGACTAATGCGAACAGCATTGTTATTGGCCTTCAGCGAGGAAAGATGCGCATACGCGCGGCTGTGCAGACCAATCACCGCAAAGTTCAACCTATTGTTAGCGCCAAAAATTCGCGCATAGCTCTTTGCCGTTGATCCAACGGCCAGGCCGGCGGCGCCGATCGCCACAGTGTCCAGAAATTCTCGTCGAGTGACCATCTGTCTCCTTTGAAAACGTGTTCAGGGCTTTCATCCAATTGAACAAGAGAATTGAAACTGACAAATTCTCCAGGTTTCAGGCGTTTCTTTTGGTAGTCATGTTGTGCCACAAACGGGGCCGCCTAAACGGTCGAATATTTGCGGCAAAGAGTTCGTATTTGCGTGATCAATTTTGGCACGCCCGTTTCCGAGTCGGGACCTTCGTATTCCGCCGACATGTACCCCTTGAAGCCAGCCTGCGCAAAGAGCTTCCAGACGCGATCTAGATCCACTGGACTTTTGTTGTACTCGAATCGATCGCGAATGTGAGTATTGGTCGCGTATGGGATGCAGGCAGCAATCTGCGCATAGACGTCCTGCGTGGCTGTCGGAATGAAGTTGGTGACGTCGAGATTAATACCCGCATACGGCGAGTTCACGCGATGCATAATTTCAAGACAGACATCGGCGCGCTGAGTCACGCCGTTGTGATCCTCCAACCCCAGGGTGATGCCTTTTCGGCTGGAATAATCGACAGCGGCCCTCATTGTCTCCACAGTCCAGTCGACCCCCTGCTGCAAACTCGCGCCTGACGGCAACTCGCCGGCGAAAACGCGCAGATGCGACGCACCGAGACGATCTGTGACATCAACCCATTTCTTAATCTCAGTCAAACTGTCCGCGCGCTTGGCTGGGTCGGCCTGCACCATGCTGACTCCGCAAGCCGATCCCGAAAATGGCATCGCATTTTTGTACGCCAGGTGACGCAGGCTATCAAGATATTCCGGCTCCGTGGATTTGAGGTAATAGGCGGTCATATCGATTCCATCCACGCGCAACTCAACCGCCTCATGGATGAAATCTTCCATCGTCATGGTTCCATGCCGCAACGCATGGTCATAGGAGTAGGCGCAGCAGCCAGTAAATAAGCGGGGTATTTTTGATGCGTTCATCTCGCCCGCGCCAGAGGACTGTGCGTCTGCGGTGGGGCTAACCCATTGCGATGCCGCCCCGGCGAGAGCACCGATTCCAAGAGCCTTCAAGACATTTCGACGCGGTATCCAGTGGTCCATGGTGCCTCCGTTAAATGGAAGTTAAGTGAGGGTCTGATTCCTGCTTCGTGGAGAATTGCGTCGGCAGAAATGCGATTGCGAGCCAGCGTTGGTGCGAAAGAAATTATAATCCGGAGCTAAGATGCCTGGACGAGTGCGAGGGGCAATACTGTTTCGCAAAGGAGAAAGTCCCAGTGGAAGATGAGCAGAAGAAAATGAATCGTCGTGATTTTATGGGGCAGGTTGGATTGGGAGTCGCAGCCCTGGGTACGTTTTCCCCAAAGCAATTGTTTGCCTCCAGCCGGGTGATTGGTGCAAATGATCGCATTCGCATTGGTATTATCGGCGCTGGAGATCGCGGGCAAGAAGACCTGAAGAGCGCGTTGCGTCAGCCGAATGTCGAGTGCGTTGCCGTTGCTGATGTGTATTCGCGCCGTCGAGACCAGGTAAAAAACTTTGTGCCCAATGTCGCTACCTACGATGACCCCATGCGATTGCTAGAACGCAATGACATTGACGCGGTGATTCAAGCAACGCCTCAGCATCTGCACGCAAAGTATTTTCTGGCGACGCTGGCTTCAGGAAAAGATCTGTATTCCGAAAAGACCATGGCGTGGGACATTCCCGAGGCAGCCTCCTGTCGAGCTGCCGCCAAGGCTTCGAAACAGATTGTGCAGATCGGGATGCAGGACGAGAGTTCGGGTGAATTGGCGGATGCCCGGCAGTGGATTCAGCAAGGATTGCCGGGAAAAATCACCATGGTCGAATCCTGGATGAGCCGCAACACACGGCATGGGCATGGACAGTGGGTGCGGCCGGTTCCGAGCGACTGCAATCCCGCGCACGTTAACTGGGATCTGTTTCTGTCCGGACGCCCCAAGGTTCCGTTTGACGGCTACAAATTTATCAACTGGCGCCTCTACTGGGAATTTTCCGGCGGCAACATCACAGAGAATATGGTGCACCAGATTGGATGGATCATCACAGCCATGAACCTCGAGTTGCCGAGCGCTGCAACAATGATGGGCGGCGTGTATTCCGAGAAAGATGGCCGGCAAGTGCCCGATACCATCAGCGTCAGCTTTGAGTATCCGAATGATTTGCTGGTTGCATGGCAATCCACATTCAGCAATGAACGGTACGGGTTGGGTGAACATTTCCTGGGAAGCAACGGGACGATATCGCACGTGAGCGGCTCCAACACCATGGAGACCGGAGATCTGAAAGCAGCGAATCCGAATTGGGACGAAGAAAATGCTCCGGGGCCAATCAGCTATTTTCCGGAAAAGATCAACAATCCGAATGGCGTGCCGATCCAGGGAAAAAATCCAGGAGTGAATCATATGGCAAACTGGATGGCCTGCATCCGCGATCGCCAACAGCCTAACGGCACGGTCGAGATTGGCTACCTGTCGGCAGTCGCTTGCCATATGGCGAACCTTGCCTACAAGCAAAAGCGGCGCGTGACGCTGGCAGAAGCGATGGCGGCAAAGCCTGAAGCCTGGATGTGACCAGGCGCAGCGCCGTGGACAAAGCAAACGGTGGGCGGAATTTGCTAGCCGAATTCCGGACCGGCCGCGGCGAGCAGGCGTGACGGATCGCCCGGAAGTTCGGGAAGACCCCGCGCCATGCGCGTGAACTTGCGTTGGGAACGGAAGCCAAGCGAAGACAGTGTGGGAATAAGGCTGTTTCCCGCATCAAGAACGTCTATAAATACGGGGCCGGAAGCAGCCCGGATCGCGGCCGTCACGAGCGTGGGCGCTTCCGCCAGATCAGCGATGATGGGGCCTACCTGAGACGCGCGCGCACCTCGACGCAAAAGCGCGAACCCGTCTCGTGATCCGAAACACGCGCTGCCAGGTCGCGCAAGAAAGTCTTCGAAAAGAAAATTCCTGTCGGCGCCGAATGCAATCCGGTCTTGCGTTAGATCAATAGACTCCGAGGCCGACGGGTTCCCGCCGCCGTTACCCTCCCATCGCTCCATCTGGCAGTGCGGAACGAACCCGAGTTTCGCGTAGATTTCCGTCGCATCCGGCGCCGCGTCCAGCAGAGCGGCCTTTCCGCCATCGCGCAAGAGCGATATGCAATCGGCAACGAGACGGCTGGCGAGTCCGCGTCGACGCCACTCGGACGTGACCAGGACCATCGAAAGCCAAGCGAACCCGTCGCCATACGGTAGCACCGCAGAAGTCGCTACTAGACGGTCACCATTCAATATGCCAAGTACGGTCCCATGGTTGAAAAAAATCTTCCAATCCTCTGCCGTCTGGTTCCATCCCGCCTCTTTTGATAAGCGCAGGGAATCATTGACCCAATTCAAATCCAGTGGAGTCGGAATTAGATTGTCTGTCGAGACCACGTCGATCTCCTCTTGGCAAGGGCGGAAATGGCCCATCGATTTTGATTGTCCGGGCTTTTGTCGCATTGCGCAACGTCTATACTTCCCAGATGCAAAGCAACGCCGGGATTAGCAATCCAAGTCCCGATAAATAAATATCCAGCCTTCGGTGTAGAAAATGAGGGGCCCAACCCGCATGGTGACACGCAGAAAATTTCTAGCAACGAATTTAACGGCTGCTGCGCTGTCTACACTCGGAATTCATCGGCCGGGACTGGCCGAAGTCGAAACAGAGTCGCAACCCGGTGACGAAGAGCCTTCGCGATCGAACAGGGACTTTTGGAATGACTGGCCAAACTACATAACTCGACAAATGAATCAGGCCAGGGAAGCCCGCCGCAGGATGCTGGCGACGATTCAATCCAAGACACAGATGGAAGAGCGCAATGCAACCGTACGCGAACAGATTTGGCAATTGCTGGGAGGCAGACCCGAAGAAACCCCGTTGAACCCGCGCATCACCGGAACAATACAGCGCAATGGCTATAGCATCGAGAAATTAATCTTTGAAAGTATGCCGCAGATTTACGTCACAGCCAATCTGTACGTGCCTACAACCGGCAAACCTCCCTTTCCTGCGATTCTTGCGCCTGTCGGCCACAGCCCCAACGGGAAGGCTGCGGTGCGATACCAATACACCTACCAGAACCTGGCGCGAAAGGGATATGTGGTCTTGACCTGGGACCCTTTCGGCCAGGGAGAAAGAATCCAGTATCTGCAGCCCGGATCGAACCGTACACGCTTTCATGCAGTATCTATGGAACACACCCAGGCGGGCAGGCCGATGATTTTGTTTGGAGACGGCATAGCCAAATATCTGGCGTGGGACGGCATTCGAGGACTGGATTATCTGCTGACGCGTACCGAGATCGACCCGCAGAAAATTGGTTGCACCGGCCAGTCCGGCGGCGGGACCATGACAATGTTTCTTGGGGCCTTGGAACCGCGTATCCAAGCGGCCGTGGCCATTGAGGGTGCCTTCGCCAATGTAGCCGG
>JAZKAG010000131.1:0-2073 GCA_040389265.1 Acidobacteriota bacterium | reverse complement strand
CACATCGACCGAGGTGACTTACTGGCGGCATTCGCACCAAAGCCATTGCTTGTCTGCTACACCACAAATGATGAAGGTCAGACCTATGGGCCAATGAATTCTGAGGCGATTCGGGAGAACTATACAGACTTGACCCGTGTCTATGGCATGTTTGGAGCTAGAGACAAAGTAAGTCTATGCAGTGGCACCTTACCTCACGGTATGGATTTCTTTTCGCGTCGCGCAATCTATGGATGGTTCAATCGATGGTTCGACAAGATGGATGCCGGTGTAGATGAAGCAGAGTACGACGCTGCGCCAGACAGCTTGCTGAATGTAACTTCGACAGGGCAGGTTTCCACATCGCTTGTTGGAAGGTCGGTCGTTCAATTGAATGCGGATCGAGCAACAACCTTGTTACCTCCCAGCCACTTCGCCAATCGTGATGAAACGGCATTCGCTGCGGCGAAGACCGTGCGACAGCAACTGCCGCACCTACTCAAGCTGCCGGCAGAAAGAACTGCGATTCATACCAAGGTCCTTTCAACGAATCGAGATTCAGTTCGAGTCGGAACCTGGAGTGCGCATCGTAGGGTGGTTCACCGCACCTGTGAATGGCGGAGCGGACCGTTCCTGCATCTTGTACATCAGCAATGGAAACTCCGATGAAGTTGTTGCGGAGCCTGGTTTGTTCGACGGCTTGCTCTCTGCAGGGCACGCGGTGTGTGCGGTTGCCGTGCGCGGTACGGGTCTATCCACCCCGCGCCCGCCATGTGGTGGGCCTGTCTTTTATCAGCAAATGGATTTGCAGGAAAGATTTGCCTGGGCCAACCTCGTACTTGGAAGCCCCGCCATAGGTCAACGCGTATGGGATATTTTGCGAACCGTTCAATATCTCGCGGAGCGCCCGGATGTAAACCCATCGCAGATTCGAATGATTGGGCAAGAGGAGGCCGGACTGGTTGCCTTGATGGCTTCAGCACTGGACGATCGAGTGCGCTCTGTGCTCCTAACAAAGGTCATTGTGAGTTATATTTCGATCGCACAAACCAAAGACTACTCGCTGGCGCTGGAGTGGTTCCTGCCCGGTATCTTAGAGAAGTTCGATCTTCCGGACATTGCTGCTTCCGTTTCACCCCGGCCGGTTTGGATTGTAGATTCGGTGGATGCCTCAGGCATGTTACTTCGCTCCGACGATGTGCGTGCGATGTATGCACAACGTCTTGGTGATAACTCAGTTTCTCTTGGTAACTTAGAAATTCGCAGCTACTCCAATCAGGATAAAGACGGCTATCTCGATTGGATAAGAGCGAGCTGAAATCCTGGTATGACGACTGTTGTTAAAGTTGTTGATCGCGTCCGTCACAGTCGGGGAACGCAGGGACTTCTCTGCGCCTGATCTTTACACAATTTCTGTTTGCTGCCTGGATCATGCACTTACCTAGAGCGATCCACCGACGAGGTTATTAAGGTAACCATCGGACTCGAGCCAGAGCCGACCCCCATTTGATCGCTAAGCATCACGGATAGCCGCCAGGGTTTCCATAGCAGGCCTCCTCATCGTGGTGCCTTGACATCCCTAGAGTCCAGTTCGTCAATTAGTTGAATGCGGGGGCGCAATTCGCGGCTTCATGCCAGACCTCGTTCTTCAAGTTCAGAGGCATCCAGATGGTTACGTAACGGCACTAACGTAACTACCGTTTTAGGTACTTCTGAGCTCCTCCCGCGCTACTATCAGTCACCACTAATTTTCAGGAAAGTCTCGAACATTCTCGCCGTCGGTGTGTGCGCGGAGGGCATGCTCGTGCGCCCCTCAAGGAGAGTCCTATGGACAACTTCAAGGTGCCTTTTTGTCTCTTTGGCGAGAACAACATTCGACCCCGGTTCGTTTTGCCAAACCTCGTCCGCAATACTGATCGATCCGCCTATGCCAACGAAAGTCCCGAACCTACTACCGATACGAGCGACAGTAAGATTACCAACTTCTCCTTGGGTCTCCCAAAAAAAAATTATCAACTTCGAATCAATGTCGGACGCATAACTTTGATCCTGGTTGCGCTTCTAACTCCAGGCTATCTCGCGGGGTGTGGAGGA
>JAZKAG010000130.1:23342-31568 GCA_040389265.1 Acidobacteriota bacterium | reverse complement strand
AGCAGCCCTCCCCGAATGCATAGATAAGCCGGTACGTCCTGTACCGGCTTATTTATGTTACTTTGGGTTTTTCTTGGCCATGGCACTTGTCGCATGCACGAGTTATTCATCGGCGTTGCCACCGGGTTGGGAGACCCGATAGACTTGGGATGGCGCGAATGTGAATGGTGGAATCGGCCATGTCATACTCGCCGTGCGCGATAATGGAAGAACGCGCCCACCACATCGGAGAGGTGGCAGAGCCCGGTTGAATGCACCTGACTCGAAATCAGACATAGTCGCAAGGCTATCGGGGGTTCGAATCCCCCCCTCTCCGCCATACGTTCAGCCGGTTTGACCGTATTCATTCCCATTCTTCGCCCGGCGTCGATCTCAGAATAGTTTCGGAGCGTACTCGGCTGCGATAATGGGCAGGCGAGGATTAACACTATGAAGATGGCAGTCGGGAGCGATAGCGCGTCCCATTTTGCAACTGTAATTTGTGCCTACCTGGAAGAGAAGGGCATCGCGCTGGTTCGTTGCGGACAATGCTGCGGAGAGCAGGCAGACTATGTTGATGCTGCTCGCGCAGTGGCCGAACATGTCGCAGCGGGGCGATGCGATCAAGGACTGCTGTTCTGCACCACGGGAACGGGTGTCACTATCATTGCAAACAAGGTTCCCGGCGTGCGTGCGGCACTTTGTGTGGATACTTTTTCGGCGCGCATTGCACGACTGGCGAACAATGCCAACGTCTTGGTGTTGAGCATGCGCTATACGGGCGAAATGCTCGGTAAGGAAATTGTGGATGAGTGGTTGGCGACCGCGCCTTCCACCGAGCCGCGTCGCGTCAACTTTCATCGCAAGACGGAAGAACTGGATGCAATGTATCGTGGCACGACAGTACCGGCAGAGCCAAATGCGATCGGCGATAAGCGCTAGTTCCCGCCACAGGGATGGTCGGCTACAACGAAATTCCACGCTTCCAGGGAATGAAGTCATATTGGCCATTCACTTCGGCCTTGGTGTGACGGCGACCGCTGGCAACCTCGATCACAGTCTCTAATAGTTCATTTGCGACCTGTTGAATTGTCGCATCGCCAGTGATGATGTTGCCGGCGTCAAGGTCGATGATGTCGGCCATGCGCGTCGCCATTTGTGAATTTGTCGCCACCTTCAGTACCGGCGCAATAGCGTTTCCGGTGGGAGTCCCCATTCCTGTGGTAAACAGAACGATATTCGCGCCCGCACCCACTTGCGCAGTGACGCACTCCACATCATTGCCCGGGGTGCAGAGTAGGTTCAACCCGGGCTTTGTTGCCATCTCGGGATAGTCGAGTACATCGACGACAGGGGACGTACCCCCTTTGCGCGCAGCTCCGGCAGACTTCATGGCGTCGGTAATCAAACCATCGCGTATATTTCCTGGCGAGGGATTCATTTCAAATCCAGAGTGAACAGCCTTGGCTCGCGCTGCGTAGGTAGTCATCAATTCGACAAAGCGATCTGCGATGGGCTGATTGACGGTGCGATCGATCAATCCTTGCTCTGCGCCACAAAGCTCAGGAAACTCGGACAAGATCGACTTGCCGCCGAGAGCCGCTAGCATGTCGGAAAGCTGGCCGAGAGCAGGATTGGCCGAGATGCCGGAAAATCCGTCGGAGCCGCCGCACTTCAATCCCACGGTCAGCTTGGTCATCGGAGCTGGAGATCGGCACAAGCGGTTCGCTTGCTCCAGCGCCGAAAAGGTCTGCTCGACGGCGCGACCCAGCATGTTCGTTTCAAGGCCCAGCGCTTGCTGATCAAAGATCAGAACAGGTTTCGTGGCCTGCGGATCGCGTTTGCGAAGTTCTTCCAGAAGGATGGATATTTCCGCATTTTGGCAGCCTAGGCTCAGGACCGTCGCACCTGCAACGTTGGGATGCTGAATATAGCCGGCTAGTAAACCGCAGAGTGCGCGCGCGTCCTGTCGTGTGCCGCCACAGCCTCCTTCATGCAACAGAAAACGGACACCGTCGATATTGGGAAAAATCGGATTGCTGGCAGTGTCCTTCGCAAGACCACCTCCGTTGCTGGAGGCATGCTGCTGGTTGCGTGCTAGGATCAGATCGCGTACACGGCGGCGATAGGCATTCGGTTTGCGATACCCGAGTTCCTCTTCAAAGGCTTCTCGGAGCAATTCGACATTGCGATTTTCACAGAATACAAGCGGCAGCACCAGCCAGTAATTTCGCGTGCCAACCTGCCCATCCGCGCGATGATACCCAAGGAAGGTGCGGTCACGCCATGCAGCCACGTCGGGCGGATTCCACGGGTGACTTGTGCGCGTGGTCGTATACGAGCTGGCGTCATGCTTCAAATTTCTGGTGGTCAGTACTCCGCCTGCGGGAATTGGTTCCCGAACCTTGCCAACAATCACTCCGTACATGATGACTTCGGAACCGACCGGCATTTCGTGTTCGACGAATTTAAATTTGGCGGGAACCTCAGCTGGAGGTGTGTAGGTCAGACCGGCGTACGTCACCGGTTCGTTGGCAGCAAGGGATGTGAGCGCTACGAGAACATTATCGCGAGGGTCGAGTTTTAATACCTTCTGCATATCTGCAAACAAAGCTCTCTTTTAGAATACGCGGAAAGTTCCGCGGTATAACCCTTCGAACTTGCCCTGCCGGTTCACTTCCAGATATTAAAATCTTCCCTCTGTCTTACGATGGATTCGCTGTTGCGCTGTCTTGATGCCTCAGCCGCGGCACCAACAGCTGAAATACAAGGATGGCGAGGAGATACATAAATCCGCACACCGTAAAGAGAAGGGAATAGTTGTGAGTGCGCTTGAGAACATATCCAGCCGCCTCGGCCAGGAGCGTTCCGCCCAGCGCGCCCGCTGTACCTCCAATTCCCACAACCGTCGCGACCGATTGAGCCCGGAACATGTCTGAGGGTGTGGAGAACAAGTTGCATGAAAAACCTTGATGGGCCGCGGCGGCCAGAGAAATCAGCGCCACGGACATCCAAAGGGTGCGAACCTGGGCGGCAAAAATGACTGGCAGAACGGCGACAGCGAAGACTGTCATTGCGGCTTTGCGGCTGAAGTTGACCGAACGTCCGTGCTTGAGCCAGTAGCCGGAGAGCCATCCTCCAAACACGCTGCCAAGACTCGACGCGAAGTAGATAACAACAAGAGGCAAGCTCATTTGGGCGATAGTGATGTGAAAATGGCTGGTCAAAAACAGCGGTCCCCAGAACAAATAAAACCACCACACTGGGTCAGTCAAAAGCTTTGAGGTCGCAAATGCAAGGGTTCCGCGATCGGACAATAGCGACCACAAAGACGGCTTTTCCGATGACGAAACAGAAGCCAGGCTGGGGTCGATGATCTGCGACTCATTGGGGCGCAGCCGATTGTACGGGAAAAACATCCACACGATCAGCCACAGCATGCTCATGCTGGCGGTAAAAACAAATCCATATCGCCATCCGAATCGAAGTGCGATTAATGGAATAAGAATTGGAGCCAACAACGCAGCGAAATTTGTTCCGGAATTGAAGATGCCCGTGGCCAGCGCCCGTTCTTCTTTTGGAAACCATTCTGCGACTGCTTTCAATGCGGCAGGGAAGTTCCCCGACTCTCCGATGCCAAGAAAAAATCGCGCCACGCCAAACCCAACCGCGCTGCTCACCAGTGCATGGGCTGCCGAAGAAACGCTCCAGATAGCGACAAACAGACCATATCCCTTGCGCGTTCCAAGGCGGTCGATGATCCGGCCGGAAAGCAGGTACGCAAGCCCGTAGGCAAAGGTGAAACACGCAACCATGTTGCCGTAGCCCTGTTGTGTCCAGTGCAGGTCTTTTTGCAGAATGGGCGCGAGAATGCCGAGCACCTGGCGATCCATGTAGTTGGTGGTGGTTGCAAAAAATAAGAGGGCGCAGACAAACCAGCGCATTCGGCCAGGACCTTCTTCTGGTTTGCGTACCAACCGCGTCTCCGGATGCTGCATTTGATCCACTGAACTCAGCCTATTCTTCTTGGAAACAATCTGGCAGGCGCAACTACGTTTTCGGAACGGGACCTGTAGATCCTCGCATTCGCAAGCTTGACTTAAGTAGGATTTGCTGCGGTTTCAGCTCCCCGTGTTCTGACGCCGGAACGATGGAACGCAGCAGCAAATCTACCGCTGCCTTTCCCATCTCGTAACTGGGTTGTGCGATCGTAGTCAGGCTGGGATTGATAACTTCCGCCCAGTCGGCGTCGTCAAAACTCATCAGGCTGACACGCGAAGGACACGGAATCTTCAACTCAGTCAAAGCTCGCAGAATTCCCAGAGCCATGCGATTGTTCAAAGTAAAAATTGCGGTTGGGGGATCGGAGGACTGGAGCAGGCTGTGACCAATTCGATAGCCGCTCTCAATATGAGAATCTCCCTGTCGAAGGTGCTCTTCACGCATCAGAAGATTCGATTCCTGCATGGCCTTGCGGCAACCCTCCACTCGATCGATGCTGGTGGAATGAGTCAAGCGGCCACAAATAACCGCGATTCGTTGGTGCCCAAGGTCGATCAGGTGGCGAACCCCCTTGTAACAGGCGTCATAGTTGTCTGTCACAACGCAATCTACTTTCGCGCGCATGGGGATGCAGTCGATGAAGACCACCGGAGCGCGGTCACGCACCAGAGTCTCGCGTACAGCATACGAGTCGGTGGGTGCCAGTAGTATTCCGTCCACTCGTTTGGTGTGTAACGCGTCTAAATGGCGGGCTTCCAGATCGGATCGGTCGTTGGAATTGCAGACCAGCACCTCGTAACCGTGTTCGAGTGCTTGATCTTCAACCCCGCGAAGCGCTTCCACGAAAAAAGGATTTGTAATGTCCTGGACCACCAGTCCCAGCATGTGGGTTCGTCCGGTGCGCAGGCCGCGTGCTCCCGCATGCGGAGAGAAATTCATAGCCGCAATGGCTTTTTGTACGACAGCGGTCAACTCTGGCCCCACAATGCCTTTGTTATTGACTACAGCCGATACCGTCGAAATCGAAACTCCAGCGAGACGAGCAACATCGCGCATAGTATAGGAAGTTTGCTTGGCCATTATGCTCGCCTTCTCCTCATACGCCTACATGTTGAACATGCGTCGGGCCGATATTCGAACTCACAGGATTCGCTTATGGCGGCCAACGCTTCGATCATTTTGCTCATTTGGATGGGGGCGATCTGTCAGACTTTCTCAGTCCATAGTAAACGGAAGGTCCGATCATGCTCATCGTTCCCCGCAGGATTAACTTTTCTGTACGCTACGATCATAACGTTTCGAAATTGATTGACAAGCAAAAACTGCTAAGATAGGTTGAGCAGTACGATCTCTGTTTTAGGGGCAAAAGCTTGATAACGCCGTAATTCGGTGCGAAGCGCGTCGGTATTCTTCGTCCCCTACTCCTTTGGGTGATTTCGCCGATAAGAACGCTTCGATAATGTGATTATATGACCTCTTTTTCTTTCGTCTGCTCACGAGAATCGGAATCAATTCGGCCTGCTGTTCCCGACGGAGTGATAATTAGCGATTGAGTCAGAGTTTGCGAGCTTTCGTCATTGGGCTTCGATCGGCCGCCTGTCGTGCTGACGGGGCAGGATCCGGGAATCACTGCTGAATTTGAACCGAAGTATCGCGGATCGAGCCATAAAGATTTGGCTCGTGCTAGACAGTGCGGGCATATGGGAATGGTCATTGCTGCCGAAAGTGAATCCTGGCTAGAGTCGACGCTCGCGCCTCTATCGCATCTCCGGGCGGCGGTCCTGGGGGATTTTTGTCTGGATGCATATTGGCAGTTAGCTGTCGGTGAGCCAGAACTATCGGTTGAGACTGGTCTCCCGGTACGAAGAGTTCGCAGTCAGAAATACTCCCTGGGCGGCGCAGGAAATGTGGTTGCCAACTTGGCCTCCCTTGGCGTGGGACATGTTCTCGCGATTGGCGTGGTAGGCGCAGATTTATTTGGTGCTGAGTTATTGCGTCTTCTGCGCGCCCACGGCTCAACAGTGAGCGACTACATGATCGAAGACCCTGAATGGCAGACGATGGTGTATGCCAAACCATGGAATCTCGATCAGGAAGAGAACAGGTTCGATTTTGGCGTATTCAACGTCATGTCTCAGGCGACGCAAGAGGCGCTAATCGCAGCGTTGGAAATGGCGGCTCGCGAGAATGATGTCGTCATACTGAACCAGCAAATTCCATGCGGCGTCAATAGCCTTGAGATGATCGAACGCACGAATCAGGCAATTGCGCGGCACCCACAAACACTCTTCATCGTGGACGCGCGTCATCGCCCCGATCTTTACCGCGGAGCTGTGCTGAAACTGAACGTCGCGGAGGCGGCGCGATTTCTGCAGGAACCGTTGGATGATTTGGTGCCAGACGAGGAGGCAAAAGGATTCGCCTCTCGCATCTCGCAGCAGACAGGTAGGCCCACTTTCCTGACCCGTGGAGAGCGGGGTATCGTGGTCGCCGACGGGGATCATGTCCACGATATCCCGGGGATCCAGGTCCTCGAAAGGATCGATACGGTGGGGGCTGGAGACACTGTTGTCGCGGCCCTTGCCGCAGCCCTCGGTAGTGGGCAGGATCCGTTGATCGCTGCCAGGCTTGCGAACCTGGCGGCCTCGATTACGGTGACAAAACTTCGTGCCACCGGTACTGCGACGCAATCAGAAATTCTGGCGGTCGGTCCCGAGCCGGATTACGTCTTTGAGCCGGAACTTGCGGACGCTCCCAATAGTGCACGATTTCTCCCCGGAACGGAAATCGAAGTGGTCGGTGATCTGACGACGGAATTGCAGATTCAGCATTGCATTTTCGACCATGACGGCACGCTCTCCACGCTGCGGGAAGGTTGGGAGAAGGTCATGGCGCCGATGATGATGCAAGCGATTCTGGGCCCGGGCGATAACAATATCGATCCCCACCGCCTCGATCGTATCGCGCAAGATGTCCGCGCCTTCATCGATCGCACTACAGGCATCCAGACGCTGGTGCAGATGAAAGGTCTCAGGGAAATGGTGCGGCAGGCGGGATTTGTCCCCGAAAGTGAAATTCTCGACGAACATGGTTATAAGGAAATTTTCAATCGGCAACTGCTCACGATGATTGAGGCCCGCATTGCAAACTTAAAATCAGGTGAGCTGGCTCCGGAGAATTTTCAGGTTAAAGATGCCGTGGCTTTATTGCGAGAGCTGCATCGGCGCGGAATCAAGCTGTATTTGGCCAGCGGGACCGATCAGAACGATGTCGTTGCAGAAGCCCGGATAATGGGATATGCAGACATGTTTGAAGGAAGAATTTTCGGCGCGGTTGGAGATGTGAGAATTGAGGCAAAGAAGTTGGTTGTGGATCAGATCATCCGCGACAATAAGTTGTCGGGTCGCCATTTCGCCACCTTTGGAGATGGACCGGTGGAGATGAGAGAGACGAGAAAAAATGGCGGGCTTCCGATCGGAGTCGCCAGCGATGAGGTGCGCGGATTTGGATGGAACCTCGCTAAACGTTCGCGCCTGATTAAGGCGGGAGCCAATCTGATTATCCCGGATTTCTCGCAACTCCCATCCTTATTGAAAGCGATGCATCTCGCGTAGCATTGCCGAATCGGAGAGACATCGAGGGTAAGGGAAGCATGAAGATCGAAAATCCGAAGGTGATCACCATCGAAGAGATGCGTGCCGAACGGGATAAGCTGGTTGCACAGGGCAAAAAGCTGGTGTTTACCAACGGATGCTTTGACATCCTGCACCGTGGCCATGTGACCTACCTGACCTTTGCTCGAAACCAGGGGGATGCTTTGGTAGTTGGTTTGAATACAGACGCATCGGTTCGAGCGAATAAGGGCGACGATCGTCCGATTAATTCCGAGCAAGACCGTGCCTATGTTCTGGGCTCGCTGCGAGCGGTGGACTATGTCGTTCTATTTGGGGACAAGGAGCCGAAAGACATCATCGCAAAGATTCTGCCACAGGTGCTGGTGAAGGGCCGTGACTGGGCACACTATGTAAGCGGACGCGAGGTGGTGGAAGCTAACGGTGGAACCGTGGTGCTGGCCGATATGGTGGAAGGGCGCTCGACCACCAATACCATCCAGCGCATATTACAGGCCCACGCAAAGGATGAGACGGCATGAAGAAACCCATCGTAGTGACCGGAGCAGCGGGGTTTATCGGCCGCAATGTTGTAGCAGCATTGAATGCCCGCGGGCACGATAATCTCCTGCTG
>JAZKAG010000130.1:19851-23332 GCA_040389265.1 Acidobacteriota bacterium | reverse complement strand
TGCTGGTCGACAACCTGGGTCACGATGAGAAATGGCGCAACTTACACGGGCTCGATTATGAGGACATTCTCGATACGGAAGAATTCTTGTCCAGGGTCGAAAAGGGAAGAATCGCCGAAATGGAGGCTCTGATTCACCTGGGAGCCTGTAGTTCGACAACCGAACGCGATGCGGATTTTCTGCTGCAGAATAATTACCGCTACACTCGCGCCTTGTGTGACTATTGCCTGCAGGAAGGCACCCGCTTTATTTATGCTTCCAGCGCTGCCACCTATGGCGATGGCAGCCAGGGCTACAGCGACGATGTCGCTCAGCTTCCTGCCTTGCGGCCCTTGAATATGTATGGATATTCCAAGCACATGTTCGATCTATGGGCGCTCAAACACAAGCTATTTAATCGAATTGTCGGCTTGAAATACTTCAACGTCTTCGGCCCATACGAAGATCACAAGGGCGACATGCGCTCCATGGTCGCCAAATCCTACGATCAAATCAAAACCACTGGCAGGGTCGAATTATTCAAATCGTATCGAGCGGATTATGCCGACGGCGAGCAGAAGCGCGATTTTATTTATGTCAAAGATGCTGTTGCGATGACGCTGCATTTCTTGGACCATCGCGATGGCGGCGGACTCTTCAATTGTGGAACGGGACAGGCAAGAAGTTGGAAAGATCTGGCGATGGCGGTGTTTGCAGCGATGGACATGCCGCCGCAGATCGACTTCATCGAGATGCCGGCAATTCTCCAGGGAAAATATCAATACTTTACCCAGGCGCCGATGGAGAAGATGCGGCAGGCGGGGTACGCGGCACCATTCACTTCACTTGAAGCAGGCGTCGCGGATTATGTGACCACCTATTTGCAGACGCGTCCACCGGTAGATGCCGGGGACGGCGCCACAGAGAAAGTCAGGAAACACGGATGAACGAAATTATCAACGCCAACCTGCGGAATGCGAAGGCGACGCTGGATCAAGTCGCCACTCTGGAGACAAAGATCGTTGCCGCTGCCGGCGCTATCGCCGACGCGCTGCTCGCCGGAAACAAGTTGTTGGCATGCGGCAACGGTGGCAGCGCCGCAGACGCTTCGCATCTGACTACGGAATTTGTTTGCCGCTTCAATCAGGATCGCCGCCCCTATCCCGCAATTTCACTGGCAGCGCAGGGCGGCGATCTAACGGCGATCGGGAACGACTACGAATTCAACGAAATTTTTTCCCGCCAGGTGAAGGCCTTTGGCAAACCAGGCGACATCCTGATTGCATTTACTACCAGCGGCCGAAGCCCTAATGTCCGCCGTGCCCTGGTGGTTGCAGGCGATTTAAAGATAAAAACAATCGCATTTCTGGGCAGGGATGGCGGCACATGCGCAGGACTGGCCGACATCGACCTGCTTGTTAGCAGCGACGTAACCGCTAGGATTCAGGAAGGGCATCAATTTCTGTTTCACACGATTTGCGAAATGGTGGAGCAACGATTGCAGTCAGCAAGCTGAATGTTGCATCGCTGTTCGCTGCATCGAGGATCAGGTCGCAGGCGTGCCATCCGCTATGGCTTCATTGGATGCGGCTCGCTGGAAGGGTTAAATTTGGCGGCGCGCTTCAGTTTTTTTTTTGCGTTTGAATTCGGATCGATTCGATTGTGAGAGTTCTTTATGAGTGAAGAGACGAATGTTGTCGGTACAGCGAACAAACTATGGATCGGAGTCGATATTGGCGGCACTAAGACCGCCGTCGTACTTTGTTCCCGGCCACCTACCATCCTGCAGCGAGTGGCCTTTCCAACCTTTCCGGAACATGGAGCCGATCACGCTCTCTCCCAGATTCGCCAGACAATTCATCAAATGATCCAGACGCATGGACTTCAACCGTGGCAAATCGAAGCTATCGGTGTCAGCTGCGGCGGTCCGCTTGATCGCAAACGCGGAGTGATCCAGTCTCCCCCAAATTTGCCCAGCTGGAACGGAGTTCCAATTGTCGATGTTCTAACGGAAGAGTTCAAAGTCGAATGCCGATTGGAAAACGACGCCAATGCCGGCGCCCTGGCAGAGCACAGGTTCGGAGCCGGAAAAGGTGTGCAAAATATGATTTTTCTCACCATGGGCACCGGGTTGGGAGCGGGGATCATCATTGCAGGCCGCTTATATCACGGTGCATCAGATATGGCGGGCGAGATTGGGCACGTGCGTCTCACAGCCTCGGGACCCATCGGCTATAACAAAGCCGGATCGGTAGAAGGATGGGCGAGTGGCGGGGGAATGGCTCAGGCGGCCAGCGAGCGCGTCGTGCTGGCAATGGAGAAGGGCGAGGTGACATCTCTGGTGGGCCTGTTGGCCACGAGCCGAATGCTGACGGCGAAGGATGTAGCCGATGCAGCGCAGCAAGGAGATGAAGTGGCCCGCCAGATTATCTACAGTTCGGGAATTCGCTTGGGAGAAGCGCTGGCCATTCTGGTGGATTTGCTGAATCCGGAAATGATTGTGATCGGTGGCATTGCAATGCGGATTGGCGAGCGCCTGCTGGAGCCGGCACGCGCTGCGATGGAGAGGGAAGCGCTGCCCGCAGCGGCGAACGCGTGCAGAATCGTGACCGCGGGCCTGGGAGAGAGTATTGGTGACGTCGCCGCTGTCTGTGTGGCAATTGGATAGGCGGACAGGACGGCCCGCATTGCTTGAGCAACTCACCATCACCTTTACAAGGCAAAAAATTGTGCAACATTCCCGGCGCTTCCGATAAGAAGTATGTTTCCCCCCATCGCTCGAAGATCAGCCGAAAGCTTGCTGAATGCCTGTTGTCGGATCAATTGCGCTGATTGCGCGTTACCAAACTGTGACGAAGCTCACATACCCGCCGCCATTTCTCCTGTAAAAAATAAGCGAAGACACATAACTGTAACCACACTGAATCTGCCGCAGCGCGAAATGGCTCCCGCTGAGCGACAGCGCTTCACAGTCGAGCCGCAAGTCAACCGGGAGTATCGCAGGAGGAGTCATGCCTGTCTTTCAAGTACCGGCGCTGCCGTCAGAAGATAAACGCTGGCGAATCGTGAATGGAACGATGCGCCGCCACGGCTATTCTCGCAACGCCTTGATTGAAACCCTGCATACGGTTCAGTCCTCCTTTGGATTTCTCGATAAAGATTCAATTCGCTTTGTAGCCCGGTCCCTGCGGGTCCCGCTGAGCCAGGCCTACGGCGTCGTCACGTTCTATCACTACTTCAGCATGAAGCCGCCAGGACGCCACACCTGCACCATCTGCACCGGGACAGCCTGCTACATCAAAGGTGCGGACAAGGTGCTGGCGCAGGCTGAGAAACATCTGCGCATTCATGTGGGCGAGGCCACGGCAGACGGGAATATCTCTCTGACGACTGCGCGCTGCGTAGGCGCCTGTGGTCGCGCTCCCGTCGCTTTGATGGATGGCGACCTCACCGGCCAGATCCAGGCGGGCATTCAGGCGATCAACAGCGCTCTGGGCGACAC
>JAZKAG010000130.1:19428-19841 GCA_040389265.1 Acidobacteriota bacterium | reverse complement strand
GGCGCAGTTGGAAGGATGGGCAGCCCATGAATAGCGAAGAACTCCAGCAGATTGCCGAGAACGTTCAGCGCCAGCATGAGCAATTCGACTACGAAGTAAATGTCTGCATGGGCACGGGATGCCAGTCGCAGCATAGCGATAAGCTGAAGGATGCCCTGACCAAGGAAGCAGAGGCTTCCGGGAAACGTTGCCATGTGCGCCGCACCGGCTGCATGGGGCTATGCGCGGCCGGTCCGCTGGCGCTGGTGGATCCGATTGGAACTCGATATGGACACCTTCATGAGTCGGATGCCAGAGATGTTATCGCGAGCCTGGGAGAGAAGCCGCTCGAATCTCATGAAATTCATTTGGAGAAGTATTTTCACGGACAGCAGCATGTAGTCCTGGAGAACTCTGGCCACGTCGATCCGGAA
>JAZKAG010000130.1:15090-19418 GCA_040389265.1 Acidobacteriota bacterium | reverse complement strand
AAAAATAGACGAGTACATCGGTCGAGGCGGCTATTCTGCGCTATTGCGGGCGCTGACCGAACTGGATCCCGCGGCCGTGGTCGACCAGATTGCCAAGAGCGGTCTGCGCGGTCGAGGCGGAGGCGGCTATCCAACCGGCTTGAAGTGGGGCACAGTGGCCAAGGCCACAGGCTCCCCGAAATATGTGATCTGTAATGGGGATGAGGGCGACCCAGGGGCCTTTATGGATCGCAGTGTGCTGGAGAGCGATCCGCAACGAGTGATTGAGGGAATGGCGATTGCCGCGTATGCGGTGGGTGCCAGCAAAGGCTATATGTACGTGCGGGCTGAGTATCCGCTGGCCGTCAGCCGCTTGACAACCTCCCTGCGCGAGGCCCGACGGAGCGGCTTTCTTGGTAACAACATTTGCGGAACCCCGTTCAACTTCGATATCGAAATTCGCCTGGGTGCCGGCGCATTCGTTTGCGGAGAAGAGACCGCCCTGATTGCTTCAATCGAGGGCAAGCGCGGCACACCGCGACCAAGGCCGCCCTATCCCGCTGTCTCCGGCTTGTGGAACTGTCCCACGCTGATCAACAACGTGGAAACCTTCGCCAACGTCGCGCCCATTCTGCGGAATGGTCCGGAATGGTTTGCGAGCATGGGCACAGAGCGCAGCAAAGGGACCAAAGTCTTTGCGCTCACCGGCAAGATTACCAATACCGGCCTGGTTGAAATCCCCATGGGCATGTCGCTGCGAGAGATTATCTTCTCGATTGGCGGCGGCGTTCCGGATGGGCACAAGTTCAAAGCGGTGCAGACGGGTGGCCCCTCCGGAGGATGTCTGCCGGAAGAACACCTCGATTTGAACATCAGCTATGACGCACTCATCGGCGCCGGCTCCATGATGGGATCGGGCGGCATGATCGTCATGGACGATACCTCCTGCATGGTGAACGTCGCCCGCTTCTTCGTCGAGTTTTGCATGACGGAGTCCTGCGGCAAGTGCATTCCGTGTCGTGCCGGAACAGCACAGATGTATGAATTGCTGACCAAGATTTGCAATGGCGAAGCCACGCATCAGGATCTGGATTTGCTGGTTGACCTGTGTGATGTGATCAAGAATACGAGCCTCTGCGGATTAGGCCAGACCGCGCCCAATCCTGTGTTGAGTACGCTGCGGTATTTCCGCGATGAATACATCGAGCACATCGAAAATCATCGCTGCCCGGCCGGTGTATGCGCCTGCAGTGCGAACAATGCCAAGCCGCCCGAACCGGCAGCAGAACTGGTGGAGGTGCAGGCATGAGCACAGCAGTGGATGTCAAAATCCTCACCATCGATGGCGTGGACGTGAGTGCCCGCCAGGATCAAACGGTACTCGATGTCGCACGCGAGAATAACATCTTCATCCCCACCCTATGCCACTTGGAAGGGCTCACGGAAGTGGGTGCCTGCCGGCTGTGCCTGGTGGAGATTAAAGGCTCGCAGAAATTGTTTCCTGCCTGCGTGCTGAAGGTGGAAGAGGGCATGGAGGTTATCACCAAATCCGATCGCCTGCTGCACTACCGCCGCACCATTTTGGAATTGCTGTTTGCAGAAAGAAATCACGTCTGCCCGGTGTGCGTCGCCAATGGAAGCTGCGAACTACAGTCGATGGCGCAATCCCAGGGACTCACTCATGTGCGCCTGCCGTATCGCAATCCGAAGCTGCCGGTGGATTTGTCGCACGAGCGATTTGCTGCCGACCACAATCGCTGCATCCTGTGCTCGCGCTGTGTTCGCGTCTGCGCGGAAATTGAAGGCGCCCATGTCTGGGATATCACCGGCAGGGGAATTGACTGCCGCGTGATCACAGACCTGGATGATCCCTGGGGTTCCTCCACTTGTACCCGATGCGGCAAGTGCGTGCAGGTATGCCCTACGGGGGCGCTGTTCGATAAAAGTAAAGTCGGCGTTCCTCATCCCAAGTATCCGGAATTCTTGCCGTACTTGAACCTGATGCGAGATGGACAATGACCAAATTGAGATTGGCTACGGCATGGTTGGACGGATGTTCCGGCTGTCACATGTCTTTCCTTGACATGGACGAGAAGTTGATTGAGTTGAGCAGCGAATTTGACCTGGTGTACAGCCCGCTGGTCGACATCAAGACCTTTCCGGAGGAAGTGGATATCACCCTGGTGGAAGGTGCGGTCAGCAGCATCGACGACATCGAGAAGATTCTGTTGATTCGTGAGCGCACCCGCCTGCTTGTGGCCATGGGAGATTGCGCCGTGACCGGGAATGTACCCGCTATGCGCAATCCCTTTGGTCCTGACGCGGTATTGCGACGCGCGTACTTTGACAATGCCGACCTGCAGCAGCAGACTCCGTTTGTTGTTGTTCCTAAATTGCTCGACAAAGTACGTCCCGTTCATGAATTTGTCCATATTGATCTTTTTCTGCCGGGATGCCCGCCTTCGGCGGCCACGTTCCACACGGTGCTGACAGAGTTGATCGCCAACAGAATGCCGGATGTGGCCAGCCTGACCCGGTTCGGAGCGTAAAAGGGGATGACAATGTCACGGACCATTCTGATTGACCCGGTAACCCGTCTCGAAGGCCACGCCAAGATCACGTTGAAGACTAATGGCGCCGGCGGAGTGGAAGAAGCTTATTTCCATGTAACCCAGGTGCGGGGTTTTGAGAAATTCTGCGAAGGGCGCCCGTTTTATGAGATGCCATCGATCATGGCGCGCATTTGCGGCATCTGCCCTGTAAGCCATCTCATCGCATCTGCCAAGGCATGCGAAGCGATCCAGGCGGTGGTGATTCCTCCCACTGCGGTCAAACTGCGCGGGATGCTGAACCTGGCCCAGATGATTCAATCGCACGCCCTCAGTTTCTTCTATTTGTCCTCTCCAGATTTGCTACTCGGCATGGATTCTGACAAGGCGGACCGCAACATTTTTGGCGTCGTCAAGTCGATGCCGGCGATAGGAAGGGCCGGCGTGCAACTGCGTCGCTTCGGTCAGCAGATCATCGAGATTCTCGGCAAGAAGCGCATCCATCCCGGATGGGTGGTGCCGGGCGGCGTAACCGAGCCACTCACCATTCCCAGGCGCGATGAAATCCTGGCCATGATCCCGGATGCTTGCGTCAGCATCATGCTGGCGCTCGATGCTTACAAGCAGATCGCCGAGCGTTTCCAGGAAGTAGCCGCTGTCTTCGCCAACTTCCCCAGCATGTTTCTGGGCATGGTGACAGAGGACGGTGGCCTGGAGTTCACGGACGGTTTATTGCGATTGATTGACAACACGGGCGATGTGGTTGCCGATGGCATGGATGCCGCCGACTTCGATCGTGAGTTCGGGGAAGCTGTCGAGCCGTTTACCTTCATGAAATTTCCGTATTACCGCAAGATGGGATACCCCGATGGCTGCTATCGCGTTGGCCCCCTGGCGCGCCTCAACATGGTGGGCCATACCGGGACTCCGCGCGCCGACGCTGAGCTGCGTGAGTTTAAAGCGCTGGCCGACGGCCCTGTCCTAAGCTCGTTCTATTACCACTATGCTCGGCTGATTGAGATACTTCACGGCATTGAAGCCATCGAACGCATCCTGGCCGAACCGGACATCCTCGACACGCACGTGCGCGCCACGGCCGGGGTGAACTGCCTGGAAGGCGCCGGCATCGCCGAGGCGCCCCGCGGCACGCTCATGCACCACTACAAGGTAGACGAGAACGGGCAGATGCTCTGGGCCAACCTGGTGATCGCCACCGGGCAAAACAACAAAGCAATGAACCGCGGTATTTTGCAGGTCGCGCAACACTATGTCGACGGCAACCGCCTCACCGATGGCATGTTGAATCGGGTAGAGGCTGTGATTCGCACCTTCGACCCCTGCCTGAGTTGTTCCACCCACGCCTACGGCCAAATGCCGTTGGTCATTGAACTGGTGGGTCCAGATGGAAACCACCTGGATGAGAGGAGACGTGACGGATGATTCCCGCTTTGCTATTGGCTTGTGGTAACCCTCTGCGTGGCGACGACGGCCTGGGACCTTGGCTGGCCGCCAAAGCTCACGAACAATTTGCCAGCACCCAGTTGGAGGTGATGTGTTCGCGTCAGTTCACGCCGGAGATGGCAGAACCCATCAGCACATCCGACACGGTGATCTTTCTGGATTGCTCGGCGACGTCGGAGGCCGGAAGCATTTCGCTCCACCCCGTGGAAGCCACCGCAAGGCCCGCTCGGATCATGACCCACCACATGAGCCCAGAGAGTTTGCTGTGGATGTCACAGGAACTCTACGGGCGCGTTCCCAGGGTCGCCTATCTGATCACAGTGGGCGGCGAGTCGTTCA
>JAZKAG010000130.1:8127-15080 GCA_040389265.1 Acidobacteriota bacterium | reverse complement strand
ATGGAAGAGCGGCTCAGCGACGCCGTTCGCGGCACTGCGCCCGCGGTGTTGCACCTGATTGAGAAAATGTTGCGAGCAACCAAGGTCCACCATTGGAATCTTCCCGGCTCGGAGCTCGAGTTTGAAGACGCCGCCATACTGACGAGCGTTTGATAGACTAGGCAGGCGAGCGGGAGTAGCTCAATGGTAGAGTAGCGGCTTCCCAAGCCGTTGGTTGCGGGTTCGATCCCCGTCTCCCGCTCCAGCTAATTGCGTATTTCCAGCACGGTATATAGGGCGAAATTCCTGCCAGTTTTGCCTTCTAAAACTTCCGCAGCGCACCGGATCGCTTGCTATCACGCATGCACCGCCGCTCCACGACATCGTCTATTTGATTCCCACCGCCATCGAATCCACTCCCGACAGAGGTTCGACATAGGCTTTGTTGAATCCGGCTTCCTTTAACCAACCGATACAGTCCGCTCCCGTATAGTCGAATCCAGCGGCAGTTTCGATGAGCATATTCAAGCTCATCAGCAGGCCAAACGGATTCTTCGACCGATCGTCGTCAATCATGGCATCGTAGACGATCAGAGCGCCGCCTTGCGGCAAAGCTTCCCACGCTTTACGAATCAGAACCCGCTTCTCTTCCAGGCTCCAGTCGTGAAGAATGTGCCCCATCATAATCACATCGGTTTCGGGCAGAGGGTCGCGGAAGAAGTTGCCCGCCTGGAACCGCACACGCGAGGACAATCCGTGCTCTTCCACATACTCTTCAAAAATTGGCGCAACTTCGGCCAGATCGAATCCAATGGCGGACAGGTGGGGATTCTTCAGCGCTACCTGAACGATCAAATCCCCCTGCGCGGCGCCGGCGTCAGATACAGTTTTGTAATTTGCCCAGGGAAAGCGCGAAGCGATGGCGATGTTGGCCCCGCGGCTGATCCCGGTCATGGCTTTTAGGAATCCTTTCAGTCGCTGCGGGTCAGAATAGAGCGTCCCAAATACGTCAGGATCTCCGTGCGCTGCCTCATTCTGCGGTTGACCCGTGCGCAGCGCCGTTGTCAGTTTGTTCCAGTAGCCGAACAGACGATGATTCGCCATTTCCAGCACTCCGCCCATATACGATGGCTTGTGCTTGTCAAGAAAATAATCGGTGGCCGGAGTGTTGGAATATGTGCCGTCGTGCCGCTCGAGGAATCCGAGAGCCACCAGGGCGTCAAGGAAGTCGCGCGCCGAGCGTGGATGCAAACCGAGTCGCCCAGTCAGGGACTCGAGATCCTGTGGCCCTTTCGCCAACTCCGTAAAAATTTCCATTTCGACAGCACTTAAAAGCGTCTTGGAAGACCAGAAGGCGAGGCCGACCTGCAGGATCTGATCGGGTTTGGGCGCGGTGGTGTTCACGGTAATGTCTCCTGTGCGATTAGATTTTCTAGTTTCTGGTAGGCATAACTCGACACAACGCAAGATGATACGCGCTCCGGGGCGAAAGAAGAATCGATTCTAACGGGTGAATGCCCCACAAATTGGTTCAGCAAAGACAGGTTGACCGTTTTGCATTGCAGAGGCTACGATGCACACAAATGAACCCTGCTCCCGTTTGTGAGCCTATTTGACTGTCAGCGAGTCTAAATAGTTGGAGATGTCCGCGGGCGCGGAGAAAGTCAATCTTGCTCCGGGGAGACGTGTATGAGTCAGTCTTTCGTCGTAGGAATCGGAGGCGCCGCCGGTCAGGGTGTGGCCACACCTGGCGATATTTTTGCCAAGATCTTCAGCCGCCGCGGTCTCCACTTGAACGCCTACAATTCCTATCAATCGATCATTCGCGGCGGCCATACTTTCCTGACCATCCGCACCGGTCCGCAGAAAATCTCTAATACCGGGGATCATCTCGACTTACTGATTCCGCTCAACCAGGACACCGTGGAGCGGCACCTGCGTCTGCTCACGACCGGCGGTGCCTGTCTTTACAACGCCGACCTGATTCAGCCCGGCGATGCGGCGGAAGGGGTCCAGCTTTGTCCCATGCCGGTGTCCAAAATGGCCGATATTACCCGCAACAAGGTGGGTCAGAATACGCTGGCCATCGGTGCGGCCGTCAACATGATGGGCATTGGATTTTCCGTGTTAGAGGGCGTTTTGGCCGAACAATTCCGCAAAAAGGAGCAGGCGGTCATCGACGAAAACGTGAATCTGGCTCGAATCGGATACGACTACGCCAGTCAGCATTTTCAGCCTTTGTCCTGGCCACTCCCCATGACGGATGCCCGCTACGCTGTATTGAGCGGCAACGTCGCCATGGCGATGGGCGGCGCGGCGGCCGGAGTCAAGTTCTATTCTGCCTATCCTATGAGTCCCGCGACCGGCGTGCTCCATTGGATGGCCAGCCATGCGCGCCAGGCCGAGATCATGGTGCGCCAGGTTGAGGATGAGATCGGGGTTGTCACCATGGCGATTGGGGCTGCTCACGCCGGCGTACGGGCCATGTGTGCGACCTCCGGCGGCGGATTCGCTCTGATGAGTGAAGGCATGGGGCTTTCTGCGCAGGCGGAGATTCCGATTGTTGTCATTGATTGCCAGCGCGCTGGACCCTCGACAGGAGTGCCGACCAAGACCGAGCAGGGGGATCTGTGGCAAATGCTTGGCGCGGGCTTCGGCGACTATCCCAAGGTGATCGCGGCGCCACTCGATATCGCCGATTGCTTCAAACTCATCCCAGAGATTTTCAATGTCGCAGAGAAGTTCCAGTGCCCTGGAATCGTGCTCTGCGATTTGCTGCTTTCAGAGGGTCGTCTCAGCGTCGATCCGAAGGTGCTCGATTTTGCTCCCGAGATCGACCGCGGACAACTGATAACCTCGAACGGCGACGCAGGCCACGAGCCGTACAAGCGGTACAAAATCACCGAAAGTGGCGTATCGCCGCGTGCCATTCCGGGTTTGCCGGGATACACCCATGTCGTCTCAAGCGATGAGCATGATGAAGATGGCGTGCTGATCAGCGACGAATACACCAACTCCAGTAAGCGACGCGCCATGATGGAGAAGCGCATGCGCAAGGTGGACGGCATTGCCGCTTCGGTACCACCTCCGGAGCTGCATGGCCCCGCCAATGCCGAGGTCACGTTGATCGGGTGGGGATCGACTTACGGAGTGGTTGATGAAGCCTGCGAGTTGCTGAACCAGCAGGGAATCACCGCGAATTATTTGATCGTTCGCTGGCTGGTGCCGCTGCACGGCGACGCCATCATGGATCTGTTGCGAAATGCGCGTCGCACCATCATCGTGGAGAACAACTTTAGCGGCCAGTTTGCTCGCTATCTGCGCAGCGAAACCAGCTTTGTTCCCGACGGCAATATTCGCAAGTACGACGGAGAGCCATTCGCTCCCCACCATATTGTCGAAGCCGTCAAAGAACAGCTGGCTGGCAAGACCACGCTGTCTGTTCCCACGCACGAAATCATGGTGTAAGCCAAAGATCACCGATTGCTTTGCAAAGGAGAATCGAAAGATGGCGACTGAAGTAGCTGGCGTAGCTCCAAAGACGATCTCGATGGCGGACTTCAAAGGTAGGGTCGATCCGGACTGGTGTCCGGGCTGTGGTGATTTCGGTGTACTCGCCGCCGTTCAAAAGGCTCTGGTGGAATTGCAAATCCCCAAGCACGAAGTGGCCACCATCAGCGGAATCGGATGCTCGTCCAACTTTCCCGGCTTTATTGAAACCTACGGCATGCACACGCTGCATGGCCGTTCCTTGCCGGTGGCTACCGGTTTGAAGCTGGCCAATCATGCGATGACCGTGCTTGTTACTGGCGGCGATGGCGACGGATTCGGCATTGGCTGCGGCCACTTCATTCACGCTATGCGTCGCAACGTCGACCTGACGTATATCGTAATGGACAATCAGATTTATGGCCTGACCACCGGCCAGACATCGCCCACCAGCCGGCTCGGCATGAAGACCAAAAGCATGCCCTACGGCAACATCGAGAGCCCCCTGAATCCGGTAGCCACGGCCTTGGCGGCCGGGGCCACGTTCGTGGCCCGTGGATTTAGCGGCGAGCAAAAGCACCTGACGGAGCTGATTAAGCGCGCCATCGAGCACAAGGGATTTTCGTTTATTGATGTCTTTAGTCCATGCGTCACGTACAACCACGACAATACGTTTCAATGGTTCCGTCCGCGAGTCAAGAAGCTCGAAGACAACCCTCAGTACGATCCCAGTGACTGGTCCGCCGCCATGGATAAATCCCTGCTGTGGGGCGAAGAGATTCCTATCGGCAGATTTTTTGAACGGACAGATCTGCCAACCTTGCACGGATCGGAACCTGTCCTGAATGCTGGGCCGCTGGTGCACCAGAACTACCGCATCCCGGCGGACGTGGCCCAAAAATTTATTGAGGAACTTATGTAACGGACAGAGCCGCGATCGTTACCTCCGCAGCGTCAGACTATCAAGGCTGCGGCAGCCTTCAGTCTGCTCGCGACCGTCGACTGCCCAAGGCATAGCATCACCGCAAACAAGCTGGGTGCGACTGCCTGGCCTGTCAGCGCGACTCTGGCACCATTGATCAGCGCGCCAGCTTTGATGCCTTTCTCGGCGGCGTAGCAGCGCAGCAGTTCCTCTGTCGACGCCTCGGAAAAATCGCCTAGCGCAGCAGATCGGTCGCCAAGCTCCCCCAGCATCGTACGCACGGCGGCGTCCGAGAGAAACTTCTTCGCGGCCGCCTCATCCATTTTGAACTGATCACCGAAATAAGCCAGAAAAGTTGACGCAAAGTCTTTTAAGTTGCGGGTTCGGGGCTGCAGCAACGTAATCGCTGCAAGCACGTCTTCTCGGCTCCGAGTGGGCCGATAATTTACCGCCTTCCACTCCTCTTCGATCAGCGGTAGCAACCGTGAAGGGTCATAGGCGCGGATATACTCCGTGTTGTACCAGGCCAATTTTTCGTTGTTAAACACTGCGTTCGAATGGGCGATGCCGTCCAGCGAGAAGATCTGAATCAACTCCTCTGTCGAGAAGATCTCGCGATCGGGCGCGCCCACCTGCTTCGCCGCATCGCCCGGACTCCAGCCTAGAAGCGCCAGAAAATTCCGGAACGCCTCGGGGACAATTCCCATCTCCTTATAGGCCATGACGCTGGTCGCTCCGTGGCGCTTCGACAGACGAGTCTTATCCGGCCCAAGGATTAGCGGTAAATGCGCGAAGACGGGCAGGGAAGCCCCCAGAGCTTGATACAGCAGGACCTGTTTGGGGGTATTGGAGAGATGATCGGCACCGCGAATGATATGGGTCATTCGCATGTCCAGATCGTCCGCTACAACGCTCAGGTGGTAGGTGGGGATACCATCGGACCGGAGAAGGACGAAATCCTCCAGCTCCGCGTTGGCAAATTCTATCCGGCCGAACACGCCGTCCTGGAAGACTGTCACGCCCTCCCGTGGGACCATAAAGCGGACGATGGCGCGTTCCCCAGCGGCAATGCGGGCCTTGGCATCAGTAATAGAAACGGTGCGGCAGCGCCCATCGTAGCGCGGCACAACTCCGGCTTCCGTCGCGGAACTGCGTCTGGCCTCCAACTCCTCCCGGGTGCAGAAGCAGTGGTAGGCGTGGCCGCATTCAACGAGTTTGGAGGCCGTTTGGGCATAAAGTTCAAGGCGTTGAGATTGGAAAAAAGGGCCTTCGTCCCAATCCATCCCCAGCCATCGCATACCTTCCAGAATGCCCGTGACCATGTCCGCTGAAGATCTTTCAAAGTCTGTATCTTCAATGCGGAGGACGAACGTTCCCCCGGTGTGACGGGCAAACAGCCAGCTGAAGAGGGCAGTGCGGGCTCCGCCAACGTGCAGGTAGCCGGTGGGAGAAGGAGCAAAACGGACGCGTGTCGATTGTGAGGAAGATGTCATCGTGAAGGGGCCAAGCCTCTATCCTAGAGGATTTTTGCGAACGATGCCCAGGTTGCTGCGAGGTAAGCCCTTCGATTATCAGGAAAAACAAAAGCCCCGGCTAGGGCCAGGGCTTCGGTGCGAACGTTCAAGAATTATTCTTCTATTAGAACAGGCGGTAGGAGACGCCGGCGGAGTAGACCCAGGGGGTCAGGCCTGTCGGAGGAAATTGCCAATGTTGATATTCGAAATCTGCAGGGCGGATAGTGATGTGGCTGGTGAACTTATAGTCGATGCCTCCGCCAATGGCGAAGGTCGTATAGGTGTAGGTTTGATCGGAAATGAAGCTGGGGTAGTGAAAACGGCTTCCGCCGGCCAGGAATTTGGCGTAGGGTATCCATCTGCGCCCGAGCTCATAGGTGACCCGTGGACCGCCCAGAAAGTTCTGCTCAGAGATTCCTTTGCCAGAACTTGAATCCGTAAGAAAATTCAGAAAACGTACTTCTCCTTCCACCCCGACCCCGATATTGCGCCAAACATGATAGTCAAAATCGGCGTAAGCTCCCGGTCCGAATGCGTGTCGTTGGCCGTAATCTGTTTGTCCGAACGAGAAGTAACCTCCCGCAGTGATTGTCGCTTGTTTCGGCGTGACTGGAGAGACCGCCTGAGCAAGCAATAGGATTGGGCAAAATAAAAACGCCAGCCCACTAAAAAATTTTTTCCCCACCGTAAAAACCCTCCCCAATGCAAGAAGAACTTGTATGCCTAAAGGCAGATACTGTTTTGTATCTGCCTTTAGTGTAAGTCTACTTCATTGACTATCTACGTTATGGATTAGATGTAGTGTCACCCGGGGAGGCTGCTCCAGTAGACGCTGGAATTGGCGCTGCCTGCCCGTATGGGCGGAGCCTAAAGAAAATAGGCGTCAACTCGAGTGGCATCTTATCGCTTGGGCTCAACACCGCAACTGGTTTGGAGTTGAGTAGCTCGACAGAATCATTCCATGAATCGACCCGAACGCGGCTTCCGAGCGGCAAAGCTGCGATCTGGCGAACGTTGTCCATATCAAGTTTGGGTGCTTTGGCGACCAG
>JAZKAG010000130.1:0-8117 GCA_040389265.1 Acidobacteriota bacterium | reverse complement strand
ATCCAGACCTGATCATCGGCAGGAGTGGTGAACAGCGAGTCTCCAAGTTGAGGCTGCATCAACGAAGGTAATTCCTTGGAGCGCGTAAGCAGCAGTTTGTAATAGAGTCCGGCGTCGGCGAGTTTATCCTTATACGGAGAGTTGCTCAGCAGCTGAATTGCCTTCTTGGCGGCAGCCTGGTTTTCTGCGTCGCTGTGATGCAAGGGCACTCGGCGAATGGTCGCCTGGTCGGCGAACATCAGGTTGTCAGGAAAAGCAAATTCAGTATCGACCTTATGCCCCAGTTCTAAGTGGGCCAGTTGGAAGGAAAGTACCGCAGCCAGGTCCGCTTCGTAGGGGAGGGTATCGATCAGGCCTTTGCTGAGTACGATCGTATTTCCAATAGTCAGAGATTCCAGGGGGTAGGTCAAGAGAACACGGCAGTGAACGGGTTCCGGCAATGAAATGTTATTGGTGAGGATGAGGTTGTTGGTGACCTGTTCCAGCACCTTGTCAAAACTACTCGGTGCAGCCAGCAGTCCGGCTTGGAACAGGCGATCGAGAATGTTGGATTCTGCTTGTTGCGACCACATGCGGGAAGCCTGCAGCGGGCTGACATCCTGCGCGCTCTCGCTCTGATCCGATACGGCATCGATCTTCACAGTTGCGTTGTCGCTCGTGGAAGCTGGTTGACGCAGGGAATAGCCCCAGATCCAGGTCTGCGCGCGGAAGAATCCGGCCTGATCCGGAACCGCACCCGGTCCATGCTCTTCTGCGTAGACCGCAGTCGGCAACCAGAGGCCAGGCTGAACATTTGTGCGCCAGCTGTCAAAGTGGTAGTAAACCTGGTGGCCGTTGTTGCTGGTGTAAGTACCGCTGAAGCGGACAATATTTCCACCCGTATCCTCAATCCAGACGCGGCCGATGAATCGACCTGATCCGGATCCGGACTTGGGGGTCACATCGAATAGGTCGGTTCGAGTGTCGCCCAGAAACTCGCGGCGGACGAACACGAAGTCATAATGCTGGCGATCGAAGTGATTGGCATCCAGTAGGAGCATTTGCACGAACCCCTGGGCGACGTACTCGATCTTGAACGCCTTCGTGAGTCCGTTGACGAACATCACGGAGCCCTTAAGAGCGGTCTTCTTGGCGCCAGCTTGCTGATAGCGATTGTCTTCAATTACCTTGCCGAAATCCACGCGGCCCAGAAAGTAGTGATCTTCGGTGGGCACTGCGCTCAACTGCGTATCCGGCTTGAAGTCCTGAATGTAGGTTTCGACAACAGGCGTGCGTTGCTGCAGCGCCTGCAGGACACCCCTTTCATGGCCAGAGGCCAAATCGATGAGGCGAACCATCTGGGGGGTCAGTTTGCCCATTGGCTGTTGAGTTTTTTTGTGCCGGGCCGAGGCAGGGAGAGTGATGGACACCAGCAGAAGGAGGGCCAGTCCTCTGTTGCGTGAACCTCGAGGGATAAGTTTCGAAAATCGCATCATTGTGTTCCTTGTGTTACCTGGTTTAGGGTTGTTTGCTCGCAATTACGCTCACAGGAAGCCGATCCAATCATACGTGAACATTACCGATACGTTACCAAAAATTTCAAAATGGTAATACGTTATGTTACGTAAGTTTCAACACGCCGCCGCAGACCTACGCCAGCTGAAAATCGATCCGATAATATGTGGTAATGTCGACGGGCCGGCCATCGCGAGTTGCGGGTTTGAAATGTGTTTCTTCCGCCACCCGAATCGCTTGCTCATCCAACCCATGACCTAGACCACGAACCACCCGGATGACGTGGCAACGCCCGTCCGCCGAGAATCGAACCTCCAGCACAACGTCGCCCTGAATCTTCAGCTGCTTCGCTTCTGGCGTGTATATCGGCGTCGGGTGAGAGAGAACTTCCACCGTGGTTTCGTTCCCGGTGTTAGCTACCATCACCTTCGGCGTTTCGACAGCCGTGTTGTCTTTGAAGGCCCCTTGCTGGATCTTGCCGCGAGGGCCGCCATTGCCGGTTCCCCCAGCTACGCCGTCAGAGAACCCAACGGAAGCGACTTTTCCACGTCCGCTACCGCCCGGAACACCATCTGCATAACCTGAACCGAAATTCACGCCGCCAACTTTTCCGCGACGTGCAGAGCCGGCGCCGGCGCCGTCACCCACCGCACTCTGAAAGCTGCCGTAGGCCGCGATGGTTGCCGGACGGTTCGCGCCAGGATTCGGATGAACTCCATTAGGATCGCCAAATCCGCCGGTCTTCGTCGACGTCTGACCCATATTGTTGGCGACGGCTGTCGGAACATTGGTGTGAAACAGACCCACCTTCGGCTGTGCCGGCAGGGCAACGGAATCGGGCCGGTACGGCGGCAGCACGGGCGCACTGACATTGTTCAGATGGACCCGGGCGAGCTTTGGCTGAGGTTCCGTTTGTGTGGTCTGGTGATACGTGATTTTCGGCGCGATCCGGTTCAGCAGGTCCGGAGTCGGAGGCACGATGGGAGGCTTGACGTGAATCGTCGGCCGTACCGGCTTCACCGGGGTAATGGGCAGCAGAAGGTCGGTCTCGATCACGGGCTTTTGTACGACCTGGTGCACCATGAAGATGGAAAGAATCAGAACCAGCGCAATTGCCGATGCGTTGACAATCAAGCTGACGATGAAAGATTTGTTTCTTCCCTCGGGTTCTGGCAGCAGTCCGAACGTGGCTAGTTGACGACTGGAAGGTACGCGCTCTCGATCTCTCGAGCGGCGGGGGGGCAGTCCGGTATCGGGCCGGACTGAATGCTCTCTTGTCGCAAAACTTGTCATACCGCTTTTACCTCAACGCGTTCAAACGTTCGCAGATTCAGAATTTTTGGAGCAACATCTTTCTTCGGTACCGGCACGTCCGGCTGGCTGTTCAGTCAGGGTATCTTTTGAAATACTGCCGACTCCGAATAGGCACAGGCTAAGAGTGATTCAAAGAACCGCAGCAGAGAACAAATTTCAAATCCAACGAAACATCCATCTCTGCCAAATTCGTCGAGCGGCCATACAACATAAGATGCCACTCGCATTTGACGAGTACAGATTTGCCAGACGGAAGTGCGATACGGCCGCACTTCAGCCCGTTTGATACGGTGAATCCCAGAGTCTGGAAAAAGGCTCCTAAGCTCTGCGTAGTTGGCTATGTTTGCCAATGAGTATGCCACATCTTAGAAATATTCAAATGAAATTCTCGCATCTCTAACTGAGCCGGGTATCGTTACATTAACCACTGGGGGGACCCGACCCGTCAAAATATGCAAACTTGCGCTTTCGGCCTATCATCAACAAACGGGAAATCGTTGATTCGCTGTCTCTGAGGGAAGTCCAGTGAGTTTAGGAAGAATCCTTTTCCCGCGCTTCACTTTCTACCATCTCTAGCGATCAACCGATCCAGCTTACTGCACCGACGACGGAAAATTCATTGATATAAAAGGAGATAATTCAATTGAATGCACTCATCACCGGTGGCGCTGGTTATATAGGGGGCACCGTTGCCAACCTGCTCGCGGCGGCCGGACATCGTGTCGTAATCTATGACAACCTGTCCCATTCCAAACGCCTCTCGGTACCAGCAAGCTCGGCCTTTATCGAAGGGGAAGTCGGCGACCGAACGAAAGTGGAAGCCGCGCTTCGAAGCCACAACATTGATGCTGTCCTGCATTTTGCTGCCCTGATTGAAGCGGGCGAGAGTATGCAGTGTCCTGAGCTGTATTTTAGCAATAATAGCGCCTCCACGTTAATTCTTTTTCAAGCCATGCTGGCCGCCGGCGTACGCAAGCTGGTTTTTTCCTCTACGGCCGCCGTCTACGGTCAGCCGGAACAAACCCCAATCGAGGAACGCGCTGCCCTGCAACCCACCAATCCGTATGGCGAATCGAAGCTGCTGGTGGAGCAGATGCTGACATGGTTGAATCGCATTCACGGCTTTCGCTACGCCAGTCTGCGATACTTCAATGTCGCTGGCGCTATTGCTGGGCGCGGGGAATCGCATGAACCGGAGTCCCACCTGATTCCTCTGATCCTCGATGTCGCCCTGGGCAGACGCAAGAGCATTCGCATTTACGGCACCGATTATCCGACGCCGGATGGTACCTGCATTCGCGACTATATTCACGTTCGCGACCTCGCCGAAGCCCACCTTTTGGCGCTTGCCGCGCTAGAGGAAAAGGACCGCATGATCTATAACCTTGGTAACGGCCGAGGCTTCTCGGTGCGCGAGGTCATCGAGGCGGTTCGTCGCGTCACCGGCCACCCCATCCCCGTGGAGGAGTGTCCGCGCCGTCCCGGCGATCCTGCAATATTGGTGGCAAGCTCGGAAAAGATTGGCCGCGAACTTGGATGGCAGCCAAAGTCGACGCGTTTAGACGACATCATCGCGGATGCCTGGGCGTGGCACCAAGTGAGATATCAAACGTCGGTGTAGGCCTGAAATCTCCTGACGCGAAGGCAAACCGGGATGGACGCCCGATAGGGTGGGTGCCGCGTCTAACACTGCAGGGATGAGCCCCGGTTGCCGTGCCTTCTACTTCAAGCGGACTTGCCCATCGAAGTGCTGAAGGAATAGAAGAGAAGCGATGGGTCGGAGGGAAAACATGAAATCATATCGCATTGGCAGTGCATTTCTAATCGCCGCAATCGCAGGCGCAAGCCTGGGATTTGGATCTGCCGCTGTAGCGCAAACCGAGAATGCCTCTGGACAGGCGCATGTGATTGTCACGGTGAATGCGGATAAGTCGACCGCCGCCCCGCCTCTTCAGCAGGGAGATATCAGCGTGAAAGTGAAGGGGCGTTCCACTCCCGTGGTGAGTGTCACCCCAATCAACGACGCTACAGAGCCGACGCAGCTGGTGTTCATGTTTGACGAATCGGCGCGGTCCTACCTGGCGCTGCAAATTCCCGACTTGAAGAAGTTCATCCTGGGGCTTCCGGCATCGACGGCCGTCGCGGTGGCTTACATGTCCAACGGTCGCGCCGTGATGACACAAAAAATGAGCACCGATCACAAACTGGCTGCTGACTCCCTGCGCCTGACAAATGGGATTCCCGGCATTACTGGGAGTCCCTATTTCTGCTTGTCCGACCTTGCAAAAAATTGGCCGTCGAAGGATAAGGCTCGTCGCGTGGTTTTCATGGTGACCAATGGCGAGGACCCGTATTACAAATCGCGCGATATGCAGGATCCCTATCTTGCGTCTGCGATTCAGGACGCTCAAAAAGCAAACCTTCTTGTCTACTCGATTTATTTTCGAAACACATTCGGGGGTGGATCGACCAGTTTCAGCACCCTGATGGGGCAGAGCTATCTGCAGCGATTGGCAAATGAAACAGGGGGTCAGTTTTACAGTATGGCGATGTCCAGTCCAGTTTCCTTTCAACCGTTCCTCAAGCAGTTTAAACAGTCTTTGCAGCGGCAGTATCTTCTGACCTTCGCCACCGGCGACACGGGCTGGCAGCGGGTGCAGGTTCAGTCGAAGAGCAGGGAGATCAAGCTGACGGCGCCGCAGGCGATCTACGTCGACAAGAATTCTTAACAACGTGTGACCCGCAGATTTTATCCACGGGGAGTGTACTTTAATGCTGTGTCAGGGTCAGTACCAGCACAGCAAGGAACAGCGCCGGCGGCATCACCAGAACTCCGACGCGAAGGAAGCGCCAACCACTCACATCAATATGCTCGCGACGGATCGCGATCAACCATAAGATGGTTGCCAGCGAGCCGGTAACAGAGAGGTTCGGCCCCAGATCGATGCCCAGCAAAACCGCGCCCTGCACGGCGCGTGCACTATGGGCGGCTGCGACGGTAGTTGCGCCGATCAATCCCATGGGAAGATTGTTGATGGCGTTCGACGCTACGCCAAATCCAAACGCGATCGCATTCCAGCCAAGGATCGGCGGCCACGCCGCAGCCGCTTGTAATGCGCGAGCGGAAACGGCTAGGACTCCCACTTCCCGCAGCGCGGCTACCATCACGAACAAGCCTGCCACCAGCAGAATCACGCTCCAGGAGACAGAGCGAAGCGCCTCCGCCATCACACCGCCATTGGTGCGTGCGACAAAAAGCATGACAAGGATGCCGGCGATAAAAGTGGCAGGACCCACAGGGCCGCCCAGCGCCGACGTAATCAGCAAAGCAGTTGCCGCTAGAAGAGCTCCAATTCCGGCGCGACGACCCCTGGCGTCGAGTTGGACTGGCGCGGCGCCATCGTGAATCGGCGGGTGGAAGTCCCCACGGCTGTGCCACCACAGCGCCAGAAACGTCATTGCAATTGCGGCGACCGACGGAAACAGAAAGATTCGTAGCCATTCGCCGAGTGCGGGCAGTTGCCCGTCGAAAACGACTAAATTTGCCGGATTCGAGATGGGCAGAACGAAACTGGCGGCATTGGCGATGAAGGCGCAGGCGAACAAATAGGGCAGCGGAGAAGTTTTTGCCCGACGTACGACGGCCAGCACCGCCGGGGTTAGCAACACAGCCGTCGCATCGTTAGACAGCAGCGCAGTGACCACAATACCGATGCCGTACACCAGCACGAACAGTCGTGTTTGCGATCCTCTGGCGTGGTTCATCGCTTCGGCAGCCAGCCAATCAAAAACTCCGTGATTGCGTGCCAGCTCCGCCAGCAGCATCATGCCGGCCAGGAAAAGATACACATCCGTTCCGCTGCGGATTGCTGTCCAGGCCGCGCGCAGCGGAAGCAGACGAAACACGACCAGAATCGTCGCCCCGCCCACCGCCCAGACATACTCTGGAATGCGACGCGGCCGCCACAGAATAAGAACGAAAACCAGGCCGCATAGCAGCCAGGTAGCAATCCACGTCGCGAGTTGGGCGGGGTTGTGAGGCATAAAAGGTACATTGTCGCAGACCCGGCCGCACCTGCCTCCGTTCAAAGAAGGCAGCTTGCGATCATCGACGTTTCGCGCGGGCTAGATCCTCTGATTTCGATCGTCACCGACATCATTTACCATGGCTGGGTTGGTCAACCAATGCTAGCGCTGCTATTGACGGATTATCGAAAGCTGCAACTGGTGGATCTGCCGGTTCCATCCCTGGCGGCGGACGAAGTACTGATCCAGGTCGCCGCGTGCGGCATCTGCGGCAGTGACGTTCATGGCTTCGATGGATCAACCGGGCGCCGCATTCCTCCGCTGGTAATGGGTCACGAGGCAGCCGGTGTGATTGTGGCTCTGGGCCGCGCTGTGGACACGTTCTCGCTCGGAGAGCGCGTCACATTCGACTCCACGATTTCCTGCGGGAGCTGCGCCTTTTGTCAACGGGGTGCGGTGAACCTGTGCGATCACCGCGAAGTGCTGGGTGTTTCCTGCGGAGATTATCGTCGCAATGGAGCGTTTGCGGAATATGTCGCCGTTCCCGCGCGGATCGTCTACCGACTGCCGGATTCGCTGGGCTTTGCCGACGCCGCAATGATTGAGGCGGTTTCTGTGGCGCTGCATGCAGTGAGTCTTACGGCTCCGGAGAAGGGCAGCACTGCGCTTGTCGTGGGAGCCGGAATGATTGGGCTGCTGATTCTTCAATCCCTCCGCGTGGCGGGCTGCGGCGATGTATTTGTCACCGACATCGATGCAGGCAGATTGGAACTGGCAAAGAACCTCGGCGCGACGGAGACCATCAAAGCGGACAAAGCAACCACCAGGGACGAGTTTGTCGCAAAGGTACGCGAACTGACCGGGGGCTACGGAGCCGACAATGTGTTGGAGGCCGTCGGCAACGCCCCCACCATAAAGACCGCGATTGAATCAGCACGAAAAAATGCGACGGTCACGTTGGTTGGAAATCTCACACCGGAAGTTCCGCTGCCGCTGCAGTATGTCATTACGCATCAGCTTCGACTGCAAGGTTCCTGCGCTTCGGCTGGTGAATATCCGCAGGCAATCGAGCTTATGGCCAGGAAGCAAATCGATGTCTCGCCCATGCTGTCAGCGATTGCGCCTTTGACAGAAGGCGCACACTGGTTCGACCGTCTATATGCCCGCGAAGCAAATTTGATGAAGGTGGTTCTGACTCCGGAGTCGATGGCATGAGTCTCAATCCCAAAACGCCGCGCCCGCCTCAGCCCTGTCTTCCGCGAATTCCTGTCCATCGCTGAACA
>JAZKAG010000129.1:0-5581 GCA_040389265.1 Acidobacteriota bacterium | reverse complement strand
GAGAAGGTTGGGGAAGTGGTTTCCACCAAGATGCAGAAGACCATTGTGGTCGCGGTGGAAATGCGCAAGGCCCATCCGAAGTATCTGCGGACCATGCGGACGACCAAGAAGTTCTACGCGCATGACGAGCACAAGACGGCGCGGGTTGGCGATGTGGTGCGAATTCGCGAGACTCGCCCGCTGAGCAAGCTGAAGCGCTGGCAGCTGGAAGAGATTGTGCGCCGCTCGAACCTGGCGCAGGCAGAAGAGATTCCGCAGGCAGTCTAGGAGAACTCTGTGATTTGGAGAATCCCAGATCTCAAAATCGAGATCTAGGGCACCCGCAGATTGGCAGCCGCAAGCATCACTTAGGAGACGAAGATGGCCGTACAGATGAGAACAATGTTGGTGGTGGCCGATAACTCCGGCGCCCGCAAGCTGCAGGTGATCCTGCCGCTGGGCGGATCCACCGGACGCAAAGCCGGCCTGGGTGACGTCGTGACCGCCGCGGTGAAGGAAGCCTCGCCGGATGGCCAGGTGAAGAAGGGCAAAGTGGTGAAGGCTGTAATCGTTCGCACGCGCAAGGAATATCGCCGCCGCGATGGAACCTATATCCGCTTCGATCAGAATGCGGCGGTGCTGATCAACGAAACCGGTGAGCCGGTGGGCACGCGCGTCTTCGGTCCAGTGGCCCGGGAACTTCGCGAGAAGAGATTTTTGAAGATTGTTTCGCTGGCTCCAGAAGTTCTGTAGGGGAAGCGGTTGGGTTGGACTTTAGAAACGCGGAAGAGCTGGGCGATGGTAGCCGGTTCCGATGCAAACGGGAAGTGAGACGAGAGTTATGGCAGGATTAAAGATTCGCCGCAACGATAAAGTGCAGGTCATCGCGGGCAAGGACAGAGGCAAGCAGGGTCGCGTGCTGCGCGTGATGCAGGATGAGCATCGTCTGCTGGTCGAGCACGTAATGATGGTGAAGAAGACCGTGAAGCCGAACCCGCAGCGCAACATCAAGGGTGGCATTGCGGAGCAGGAAAATCCGATTCAGATCTCGAACGTGATGCTGGTCTGCGGCAACTGCGGGCCGGTTCGCGTGGGCTTCAAGTTTGAAGGCGACACCAAGGTGCGGGTATGCCGCAAGTGCGGTCAGACGCTGGAGTCGAAGAAGTAGAAGCAGATCCTTCGACTCGTCATCCGCCAGGGCGGACGACTTCGCTCAGGATGACAGGCATTGTTAGCAAGAAGCAAGGATGGATGGAAGATGGCAACCAGATTAAAAGATAAGTACCTGAAGGAAATCAAGCCGGCGCTGTTGAAGGAGCTGGGCCTGAAAAACACCATGGCGGTGCCGCGGCTTGAAAAGATTGTCCTGAACATGGGACTTGGCGAAGCCACGCAAAATGTGAAGGTGATGGATCCTCTGATGGTCGACCTGGGATTAATTACCGGACAGAAGCCGGTGGTAACCCGCGCCAAGAAGTCGATCGCCGCATTCAAAGTACGTGAAGGCATGCCGATTGGTGCCATGGTTACCTTGCGCGGCGACAAGATGTACGAGTTTCTGGATCGCCTGGTTTCGACGGCTCTGCCGCGGGTGCGTGACTTTAAGGGCGTCTCGACCAAGAGCTTTGATGGACGCGGCAATTACACGCTGGGAATTCGCGATCAGTTGATTTTTCCTGAAATCGATTACTCGCGTGTGGACAAGTTGAAGGGCATGAACGTCACCATTGTGACGACGGCGAAAGACGATCAGCAGGCGCGGGCATTGCTGCAGCACTTCGGCATTCCGTTCCGGCAGACAGCCTAAACAGGGCGAGAGGACAAGACAAGTTCGATGGCAACTACAGCAAAACGAGTGAAAGACAAGCGCAAGCCGAAGTTTTCTTCGCGGCAGCACAACCGGTGCAATCTTTGCGGACGTCCACGGGCGTTCCTGCGGAAGTTCGGCATTTGCCGGCTTTGTTTCCGCGGACTGGCATTGCGCGGCGAAATTCCCGGGGTCGTCAAGTCGTCCTGGTAAGCGGTGCGGCCCAGGCTGCGCTGAACGATAGTTGGAATTAGATTTTGATGCGCCACGGTTTCTACAAGCGGGCGCAGGAACGGTCCTCGCAGGTTCCCGCTGAAGGCGGGCGAACGGGGGATCAAGGAGATACGATGAGTGTAAGCGATCCAGTATCCGATCTGTTGGCACGGCTGCGCAACGCGATTTCTTCGCGGCACGCGAAGCTGGATGTGCCAGCCTCGAAGTTGAAGCTTGAAATAGCCCGCATTCTGAAAGAAGAGGGCTACATCAGCAACTACAAGGCGACAGAGGAAAACAGCAAGCGTTTTCTGCGCGTGTATTTGAAGTACGACACCAACAATCAGGCGGCCATTCGCGGCCTGAATCGGGTCTCCCATCCAGGATGCCGGGTGTACGTCCATCGCGATGAAATCCGCCGCGTGCAGGGTGGATTGGGCATTAGCATCATCACTACGCCGAAGGGTGTGATGACCGGCCGTCAAGCCCGCCGCGAAGGCGTGGGTGGCGAGCTGTTGTGCGAAGTCTGGTAATCGACACGGTCGATTGCAAGTAGATCGGGCTGCAGTGGAACGCGTGGGTTGAATCTCCAGCGGGACTCGCAAGCCAACGAGAAAGAGAATCAAAGATGTCGCGTATAGGAAAACAGCCCATTCCGCTGGGCAAAGGCGTGAAGTATTCGGTACATGGCAATACGGTAGTGGTTGAAGGCCCCAAGGGCAAAGTGGAGCAGGCGATTCCCGGTGGCCTGAAGTTTGAAGAGAAAGATGGCAGCCTGCATGTGGTTCGTCAGGAAGAATCGCAGGCGGCCATCCATGGATTGACGCGCGCTCTGGTGGCGAATGCGGTTCGCGGCGTGACCCAGGGATGGACTCGTGATCTGGATATCGTCGGCATTGGATATCGCGCCGAATTGAAGGGCAAAAACACTGTGGTCTTCACGCTGGGCTATTCCCATCCGATCGAGTTTCCGTTGCCGACAGGAATTTCGGCCACCATCGATCCGAAGCAGACACGGGTGACGATTACCGGCATCGATCGGCAGAAGGTAGGCCAGGTGGCGGCGGATATGCGGTCGTTACGCAAGCCTGATCCTTACAAGAACAAGGGTGTGCGTTACTCCGACGAGAAGCTGAAGAAGAAGGTTGGCAAGACTGGCGCCAAGTAATCCAGGGGCGTTGGCCCGGGTTACGAAGTTCAGAACCGAACGGGGATGCAGGGCATCTCCGCTTTTAGGAAGGAAGACAGGCTATGATTTCGCAGATTCAACGCAATTCCAATCGCCAGAGAGTGCATGATCGCATTCGCCGCAAGATGCAGGGAACGGCAGAACGTCCTCGGCTGAATGTGTACCGCTCGTTGAACCAGATTTACACGCAGTTGATCGACGACCATTCCGGGACCACCCTGGTTTCTGCTTCCAGCGTGACCGCCAAGTTGAAGACTGGCGGCAACGTTGCGGCGGCCAAAGAAGTGGGCAAGCTGATCGCGGAGAAGGCCAAGGAAAAGGGCATCAAGAAAGTGGTTTTCGATCGTGGCGGCTATCTCTATCACGGTCGCATCAAGGCGTTGGCAGATGCCGCGCGCGAAGCGGGACTCGATTTCTAACTAGCAGGGACAGACCGAACGCATCCGGTCGTTTGCAGGGTCTGGGCGGCAGGGTCTGAAAGGAAAATACAGGGAATGGCAATCATCAAGAAAAAGCTGGAAGCTGGACAGTACAACCTGAAGGACCAGGTGGTTTCAATCAACCGCGTGACCAAGGTCGTCAAGGGCGGCAAGAATATGTCGTTTGCGGCGCTGGTGGTGGTGGGCGATGCGTCTGCCGGAGTGGTTGGATTCGGTTCCGGAAAAGCCAAGGAAGTTCCGCAGGCGATCCGCAAGGGCATTGAGTCGGCGAAGAAGCACCTGGTCCGCGTGAACATGACGGATACGTCGATTCCGCATCAGGTCCTGGGACGCTTCGGTTCCGGACAAGTGCTGCTGAAGCCGGCGCCGGAAGGTACTGGCGTGATTGCGGGCGGCGCGGTCCGAGCCATCATGACTTCTGTTGGCATTCAGAATGTACTGACCAAGAGCCTTGGCTCGGCGAACCCGCATAACGTGGTGCGGGCGACCTTCGATGCCATGGTGCAATTGCGCGACAAGCGCGATGTGGCTGCCCTGCGCGGCAAGCCGGTAGAGGAGTTGTAATCCAATGGCAGACAAAAAGACGATTCAGATTGAGTATTACCGTTCCGCTATCTGCACCCCGGACAAGCACCGCAAGGTGATCAAGGGGCTGGGATTCACGCGGTTGCGTCAGGTTGTCGTACGGGAAGATACACCCTCCGTGCGCGGCATGGTGAAGGTTGTACCGCACCTGGTGCGCATTCTCGGCTAAGCGCTGCGAGATTACGATTCGAGTTAGCTGCATCCTTGCGGGGTGATGGATTTCCGCAGGCGAACTGAGGGACAGGGATCATGAATTTATCAAATTTACGGGCACCGAAAAAAGCGAACTCGGGCAAGAAGCGGATTGGCCGCGGTATGGGATCGGGCATGGGAAAGACTTCCACCCGAGGCCACAAAGGACAGGGTTCGCGGTCGGGTTCAAGCCTGATGCGCGGTTTTGAAGGCGGCCAGATGCCGCTGCACCGGCGTTTGCCGAAGCGCGGCTTCACCAATATTTTTCGCACTGAATACACCGTGCTGAATCTGGATCGCATTGCAGAGCACGCGCAGGAAGAACTGACCTACGAAAAGCTGGTGGCATTGAAGCTGGTGCGGAAACGCGATGCGCTGGTCAAGGTGCTGGGTGTGGGCGAGTTGACGGTGGCTGTGACCGTGCATGCACACAAGTTTTCGAAATCGGCCCAGGAAAAGATTGAAAAGGCCGGCGGAAAAGCCATTTTGATCGGCGAGTAAAAGTGAAACCAGGGTGGATGTATTTCGAAGCCATGTACCCGGATCAACGCGACCCCCAGGGACTGGCGACCTTGAAGGAAGCAAACAGGACTGTTTGACCCTGGTTCTGCTCTAAGACAGGCAGGAGTAGCATGCTGGACAAGCTGTTAAATATCTTTCGAATTCCAGACCTGCGCAAGCGGGTGTTGTTCACGCTCTTTATTCTGGCCATATACCGGCTGGGATCGCATATTCCTACGCCGGGTGTGAACGCCAAGTTACTGGAGCAGTTCTTCGCGCAGAATAGCGGCAGCTCGCTCGGCCTGATCGATATGTTCAGCGGCGGCAATCTGCGCAAGCTGACCGTATTTGCGTTGGGCATCATGCCGTACATCACGGCCGCGATCATTTTTGAACTGCTGACGGTTGTGTATGAGCCGCTGGCCCGCCTGCAAAAAGAAGGCGACATGGGCCGCAAAAAGATTACGCAATGGACGCGCTACATGACCGTGTTTCTTGCGGTGGTGCAGTCCTTTGCGATCGCCTTGACTCTGGTGCATGGTTCCGGCAGCGTTCCGTATGTCACCAATCCCGGCCCCGGCTTCGTGTTGATGACGATCCTGACGCTGACCACCGGCGCAACCTTTGTGATGTGGCTGGGCGAGCAGATTACGGATCGAGGGATCGGCGAAGGCA